>CAZLEO010000130.1:0-25428 GCA_964558555.1 uncultured Rickettsiales bacterium
GGACGCGGTCGCGGAAACGATTCGCCGCGGCCCCGCCCTCGACGATCCAGGAGGCCCGACGATGTCATCCACCAAGATCCGTACCCGAACCCGACCGCGGCGCGAGAACCGCTCGAACGCTCCGGCCAGCAGCGCCCTCGCCGATCCCCTCGCCGCCCACCAGCTCGCCGATCCCCTCTGCGATCCCCTTTCGGATCCCCTCGCGGCACCCGTCCAGATGTGCGAGGAAGACGACTGCTCCGACGTGGAGATCCTCGCCCACCACGCCGCCACCGCAGGCCATGACAGCGGCCCCTCCCTGATCCCCGATCTCCGCCAGCCCGAGGCCGCGGACATCCCCGCCAGCACCCCCGAGATCGATCCCAACCTCATCATGCCCTTCCTGGTCTCACCGGACCGGATGGAGGACATCCGCGGCGCCCTGAACCGCCCCCTGGTCGAGGAGATGCCCGATCCCCACACGGTCGCCGACCTGGAGGAGCGGGCCGAGATCTGCGACCAGCTCCACCCCGTCTCCGAACAGGACGCCTCGCTGGCAGACGGGGTCGGTGCCGAGATCGCCCGGGCCACGCATCCTCAGCGCGGCTACTGTGCCCAGGTGCTGGACGGGAACAATCCGGCGGAGGCCACGATCCTGGCGGCGGCGGAACCCTTCACGCCCTCGTTGCCCGTCGGCGACCTCACCGGCCTCATCGACGAGGGGGTCGATGCCGTGATCGGCGAGGGGGGAGACATCAACGATCCCGAGTGGGACGTCAACGCCAGCGGCGCCCAGGGCGCCTACTCCCGCCCGGGGCTCGCCCGCCCCGGCCTCTCCCCCGGCGATCTCCGGAACCAGGAGTGCTTCGACAACCGCATGGGCGAGCTTGGATTCGCCCTCGACGCCATCTCCGCCGCCGGCGCCGCGGCCGAGGCAGACGCGTGCGGAGGCTCGGAGGAGAGCCGGCGACGCGTGGAGACCAACCGCGCCCTCGACCAGTACCTGGAGGCCCACCCGGAGGTCCGCGTCGAGCTGAACATGCCGGCCGACGCCCCTCCCGCGGCTCAGCGCCGCATCCTCGAGCAGCACTACGAGCGAATCCGGGCCGAGCAGGCCGAGCAAGACCGTTGCGTGATTCCCGAGGACGAGCCGATGCGTTGGACGAATCCGCGCTAGCCATCGTTCCCGCGTAACGGTTGCGTAACGCATACCTCGGCCTCCCCCGCATACCGTGAGTCATGGAGAACGCAGCCGCAGCGCGCTCAGCTCGCGGCCCCGTTCGACACGACTCGGGAGGCCCCACCATGACGTCCACCACGGTCCGCGCCCGAACCTCGTCGCCGCTGGGAGGCAACACCACACCGCCGGCCAGCGCCCTCGCCGATCCCCTCGCCGCCCAGCAGCTCGCCGACCCCCTCTGTGATCCCCTCTCGGATCCCCTCGGCGCGCCCGTCCAGATGTGCGAGGACGACGACTGCTCCGACGTGGAGATCCTCGCCCACCACGCCGCCACCACCGGCGACACGGGCGGCCCCTCCCTCGTCCCCGACCTGCGCCAGCCCGAGGCCGCGGACATCCCGGCACCGGCCCCGCCGCAGATCGATCCCTCCCTCGTCCTGGGCATGCCCATCGCCCCCAGCCGCATCGAGGACCTGCGCGCGGCGCTGAACCGCCCCCTGGTCGAGGAGATGCCCGATCCCCACTCGGTCGCCGATCCCGAGGAGCGGGGCCAGATCTGCGAGCAGCTGCACCCCATGTCCGACGGGGACCTCGACCTGATGATGGAGCTGGGTGAGGGGATCTCGGACGCCACGCATCCCCACACCGGCTACTGCGCCACCGAGGTCCTCGACGGCAACAACCCTGCCGAGGCCGGTATCCTGGCCGCGGCCGAGCCCTTCACCCCCTCGCTGCCCGTGGGCGACGTGCGCGACATCATCGACCTGGGCGTGGACGCGGTGTCCGGCGACGGCGCCGATGTCAACGACGCCGAGTGGGGCGCCAACCCCAGCGGCGCCCTGTCGGCCCACGACCGCCTCGTCCCCGAGAGCGGCCAGATCGACGACGAGTTCGGTCGCGTCGGCTTTGCCCTCGATGTCTTCGACGCCGCGGCCGGCGTCGCCGAGGTCGACGCCTGCTCCGGGGACGCCAGCCGCGATCGCCTCGAGACCAACCACGCGCTGGACGAGTACCTCGACGCCCACCCGGAGATCCGCCGGAGCATGCCCGCCGGTGCCGATCCCGCGACCCAGCGGCGCATCCTCGAGCAGCGCTACGAGCGGATCAACGGCCAGTGGGTGGAGCGCCAGCAGTGCCTGCACGGCGACGACGACCGACCCTCCATGCGGAGCGGGAACTAGCCCACACGACGACCAGGACCGCGACCCAGAGACCAGGTCCTCGGCCTCCGTCGACCCGACACCCGCAGCCGCCGCCCTCGTCTCCATCCCCTGGCGACGGGTTCCCGGTGGCGTCGTCGTCGTCGCCCTCGGTCACGTCATCGTCGTCGTCATCCCCGGCCGTCGTGTCGTCGTCGTCCCCGGCGCTGTCGTCGTCGTCGTCTCCGGGCAGCTGGAGCGCGTCCACGTCGAGATCGTTGTCCAGCAGCTCCATCGCGTAGTCGTACACGAGCTCGGCCCAGGCGTTGGAGGAATCGGTCAGCAGCTGCTTCGCCGCGCCGGGGTCCGTGTCGTACAGATCGGCGGCGGCGGTCTCGTCCGCCGCCAGCTGGGCGGCCTCGAGGTCCTCGATCTCCGACCAGAACCCGCGCAGGTCGTGGATCACCTCGGCGTACCGCGGCTCCACCGCCTCGGACAGCTCGCGGAACGCCCAGTACGCCGAGTCGTCGGTCTGCACCGCGACGCCCGTCTGGTACACCGCAGGCATCTCGGTGTGGCCCGACCACCACGGCACGTAGACCGACGAGCACGGCGTGGCCATGGCGCGCCAGCACAGGCCGAGCAGGTCGGTGGGGACACCGTCGAGGGACCGGCACACCGACGACACCTCGGTGGTCATGTCGCACAGGCAGTACTCGCCGGTCTGGTGGGGCGGCCCCAGGGTGTAGCCGTCGGTCTCGTCCAGGGCGGTGCCCTCGTAGTGGTCGCGCCACAGGCCGATCACGTCGAAGGGCTCCACCGCGGGCACGGCCGCGCCCAGGACGTTGTTCACGCGATCCTCGCGGTGGGTGTTCCAGCCGGCGTCGAGCACCGACGGATCGCCGTACACCTCGGAGAACACGAACGGCCCGCCGACGTACCACCCCATGTCCCCGGCGAAGTCCACCAGATCGGGCGACCAGCGGAAGTTGTCCGTGTCGCCGAAGTCCACCTCGCCGATGCGGAACGTGTTCGCCCGCACCGCGAACCCGTCGTCCGGCACGCGCTGCGCGACCCACTGCCCGCCGTAGGCGATCTCGATCCACCACCCCTCCTGGCTGTCCGCCACGGCGATCATCGTCCCGGAGTCCAGGCCCAGCCCGTACGTCTCCACCAGGTCCCCCACCACCGTCACCGCCTCGTCGGCGGTGGCCGCGTGCCCCAGCGCCAGGCGCGTGAACTCGGACCACAGGACGCGATCGTCGATCTCCGGCAGCCAGGGCGCGTCCCGCCGGTAGGCCAGGTTGTTGGCCACCATCAGGCCCTGGTCGTTGATCCCGCCGGTGACGTCGCCCGGGATGTACCCGACGTCGAAGATCGTCGAGGCGACGTGGCCGTGGGTGTGCGTGGGCTGGTCCACGATCGTCCCGCCGTACAGGACGTCCACCGCGCCGGGCATGTGGTCCTCGGCGGGTACGACGATGTAGTGCTGCGCCGCGTGATCGCCCAGGTCCTCGTTGTGCCCCAGCAACACCGATCCGTCGGCGGTGACGTCCTTGCCGACGATGACGGACGTGCAGCGGATGGGGGAGGCGGCCTGGGTGGGGAGGGGAGGCAGGGTCGTGAGCAGGAGCGACAGGGCCAGCAATCGTGATTTCATCGGCGCCTCCTCGGCCGCGACGATCTTACCCCCGCAGCAGCAGCACGTACCGCCCCCCCAGCTCGTCGTGACCGTCCACGTCGATCCGCAGGGCGAAGCGTTCGCACTCCCACGAAGGCACCTCGGCCTCCAGCGAGCCCACGTACTGCACGCCGCCGGCGCCCACCTCCCCGAATCCCATCCGCGCCACCTCCACCGAGTCATCCCCGTCCAGCCACACCCGCAGCGAACCGCCGGGCAGGGTCTCGGGCAGGTCGTTGTGGACGAACAGGTCGCACACGAAGGCCTCCCCCGGCGCCCAGGTGAACTTGCGCAGCCGCGCGCTGACCATGGCGGGGCGGCAGGCCTGCCCCACGGCGTGCAGGGCGGGCTTGGGGCGGGCGGGGTAGGTGATCAGGCTGTTGTTGGCCGCGGCGGGCCAGGGTTCGTTGAAGCACCAGTTCAGCGCCATGGAGCAGCGCGGCCACTGGCGGCGGGCCTCCTCGTAGATGCAGCGATACCCCTCGGCCTGGAGCAGCTGGCCCTGTTCGACGAGTTGCTCGAGGGTCTCGGCCTCGCCGAAGTAGTGCTCGAGCGTGTCGAGCATCAGCCAGCTGTCCGGCGCGGCCTCCCAGGCGCCGAATGCGTGGTGGTCTTCCCAGGCGGTGGAGGGGCCGGGCGGGAACAGCTCGTCGGCGGGGATGATGGATTCCAGGACCTCCACGTCCGAGGGACCCGCGCAGCCGAACTCCGGGTAGGCGGTGGCACCGGCGCGGGCCATCCACGCGAAGACCTCCTCGCCGGTGTCGTGGTCGCGGAACACGTAGTGGCCGTGGCCGACGCCCATCAGCGGGCTCGTGGCGATGAAGGGGATGTCCGGCGTGTGCTCGAAGCTCAGGGCGTTGAGCAGCCGCAGCGCCGCGGACTGGTCGGTCATGCCCGACCACTCGTTGAACAGCTCGTTGCCGCCGCACCACAACACCTGAGAGGGGTGGTGCTTCAGCCGTCGGATGACGGCCGTGGCCTCCTGGCGCAGCAGCTCCAGGTACTCCGGTGTTCCCTCGTACGCGTTGCACGCCAGCGGGAAGTCCTGCCACACCATCAGACCGCGCTCGTCACACAGATCATGGAACGCCCGCTTGTTGACGATGGCGCCGCCCCACACCCGCAGCATGTTGAAGTTGGCGTCGCAGGCCAGGTCGATCAGCTCGGCGTAACGCGCCTCGTCGATCGTCCCCCAGAACACCTCCGGGTTGACCCAGTTGGTGCCCTTGCAGAACACGCGGCGGCCGTTGATCTCCAGCGTCATCGGCGGCTCGGCGCGGGACTTGGGGAAACCCTGGACGTCCCAGGCGCCCTCGTTCATGACCAGGCGGGTGCGGCGGAAGCCGATGCGGCGCTCGAGGCGATCGAGGACCTCGCCGTCGTCGTCGAGCAGTTCGATGGTGGCGGTGTACAGGGGTTGGGGGCCCTGCTCGCGGGGCCACCAGAGCTGGACGGGGGTGACCGTGGTCGTGGGCGCCGGTTTGCCGTCGGGATCAGCCAGGTCCCATCGGATCCGTCCGCTCTCGCTGCTTGCGCGGGCCGTCCATCGCAGATCGGCCTGCGTCAGGTCGTCGCTCAGCGTGTACTCCACGTCCGCCGAGACCAGGTGCACCGCCGGCCGTGTCTCCAGGTACGTCTCGTCCCAGATCCCCAGCGGGATCAGCCGCGGGTGCCAGTCCCAGCCGTAGCTCACCGGTGGCTTGCACGAGCGGTCGGCCTGGGCGTGTCCTTCCACTCCGGGCAGCTTGGGCGCGGGGTGGATCGTGACGCGCAGCTCGTTTTCTTCCTCGAGATGATCCGTCAGGTCGATCTCGACCGGCGTGTACATCCCCTCCAGCGACAGCAGGTGCTCGCCGTTGAGCGTCACGTCGAACGCGTAGTCGATGCCCTGCGAGACGAAGAACACCCGCTCCTCGCCCGGGTCGGGGCGTGCGAAACGGCTGCGGTACGTCCACAAGACGTCCTCACACCACCGGTAGTCCTTCCAGTTGTCCCCGAAGGTCCACGGTGGGTAGCCCTCGGCGCGCGCCACGTCGAGCTGCACGGCGCCGGGCACGACGGCGTCCATCCATCGCGCAGGGGCCTGATCCGGTTTGCGGTGATGCCCAACGGTCCAGGTCAGTGGCGTCCGCTCGCGCACGAGCCACCTCCTCTCGTCGGGATCAGAAATACACCTTCATGTTCACGTAAGCCATGGAAGGCGAGACGCCGAACTCGCTGTTGAGCGGGATGGCCGCGAGGATCTCCTCCTCGGTCTTGAGGGAAAAGTCGTCGTTGAGGAAGTCCATCTCGTCCATCTCGTCGGGGCGCTTACCCAGGGCGAGGTACAGGCCGGCGGCGAGCTCGACGTTGTCGGCCACCGACCAGGTGAGGCCGGGGCCGACGAGGAACGACGGGTCGCGCAGGTTGGACACGACAAAGGCGGAGACGTTCATCAGCGGGGCCAGCTCGTAGGTCAGCGTCAGCGCGCCGTAGTAGCGGCCCATCGCCCACAGCTCGCCGCGCTGAAAGCGGGCGGTGGCGGTCAGCGGCAGGTAGTCCTGGGGATCGGCGCCACCCACGGTCTGTACGTAGAACTCGCCCATCAGCGTCATGCCGAAGCCGAAGCGGTGGCTGGCGCCGACCACGGCGCGTACGAAGGGGGTCTCGTCTTTTTCGAGCGTCACCGTGCCCTCGCCGTACACGGACACGGGGCCGAGGGAGCCGGAGAAGTCCACGCCGAGCACGGTGGACTTGTAGATCTCGCCGGCGAAGAAGCCCAGATCGAACACGCCCACGGTGAACCCACCGTGGGCCGCGAGGATCGAACCCTCCCAGTCCCAGCTGCCCGCGTGGGCGGCCACGAGGCTGATCTTGCCGGACATGCCGATGTAGATGTCCGCCCGCACCGCGTCGATGCCGGGCTTGTACTCGCGGTCGATGACCACGGGCGAGAACGGGGACACCAGGTCCATGGGCGTGAAGAAGAACGCCGAGCCGAAGTACACGGGCTGTCGGCCCACGGTGAGGTCGAAGTGGGGCACGCGGAACGACACCCACATGCGGTCCATGCGCCCGCTGATGGTGTGGGTGTCCCCCTCCACGGCGGCCCACGACAGGTCCACCGCCTGGGGGGTCTCCACCCCGCCGCCGCCGCCCCCGGTGGGGCTCATGGTCAGCGCCATGGCCTCGGACATCACCGTGGCGCCGAGCTGGTGGTGCAGGGAGTAGCGGAACCAGCGGCCGATGCCGCCGTCGAGCTTGGCGCGGAAGCCGAACACCCCCTGGCCCACCGGATCCTCGGGCATGAGGAAGTGGTCGTAGGGGAACATGCCCACGCCGTACGTCTTGATGTCGCCGCCCAGGTCCAGCGTCGCGGCGTCGTCGTCCACGATCCGCGCGGCGTCGGCCGGCGCGGCCAGCCCCAGGACCAGCGCGACGACGGCGATCCAGCGGGCCGGTCGCCAGCTCACTTGCGGAGGTCCTCGGCGACCTTGCCATCCACCAGCCGCACCACCCGCCGCGCGTTCTCCATGACCTTGGGATCGTGGGTGGCGAACAGGAAGGTCACGCCCAGGCGCTCGTTGAGGTCGCGCATGGTGTCGAGCAGGGCGTCGCCGGTCTTGGTGTCCAGGTTGGCGGTGGGCTCGTCGGCCAGGACCAGTGCTGGCTCGCCCACGATGGCGCGGGCCACGGCCACGCGCTGCTGCTGACCGCCGGACAGCTCGCTGGGGCGCCGGTTCTCCATGCCCTCCAGCCCCACCTCCTCGAGCACCGCCATGACCCGCTCGCGCCGCTCCTTTTCGGGTACGCCCTGCAGCAGCAACACGAACTCCGCGTTCTCGTAGGCGCTGAGCACCGGGATCAGGTTGTAGGCCTGGAAGACGAACCCCAGCCGCTGCAGGCGCATCTTGGACCGCCCGCCGCCGCCCATGGTGGCCAGATCGGTGCCGTCCACGACCACGTGCCCCGAGGTGGGGGCGTCGAGGCCGCCGATGAGGTTGAGCAAGGTGGTCTTGCCCGACCCCGACGGACCCATCAGCGCGGTGAACTCGCCCTTGTCGATGGAGACGCTGACGCCGGCGAGGGCGTGCACGATGATCTCGCCCTGCTTGTAGTCCTTCTTGAGGTCGGTGACTTCGACGATGGCCATGAGCGGTTCCTCCTGCGTATCAGCGGTGCAATCGTACACCTACTGCAAGGTTCCTCCAGTTTTCCCACGCTCACAGCTTGCATTGGAGATCTTCTCACAGGACACTGCGACCAGGTGAGAAGGGGGTAGCGATGGGTGTGGCAAAGCGACCCTACGGACCCTGGAGCAAGGCGATGTTGCGGTCCCTGCGCGACGCGGGGCTGCTCAAGGCCGAGGCGTTCACCTACTGGCTCCGCGACAAGGACATCCCCATCGACCGCACGCTGATCTCCCACTGGAACGCGGGGCGGTCGCACCTGCCGGCGGACGTGCTGCCCCACCTGGCGGAGTTCACCGGCCGCGCGGAGCGGGTGTTCGGGCCCTACATGAGACAGGTGGGCTTCGAGCCCGTGGCTATTCCGCAGGGGGCGCCGGAGGGCAAGGAGCTGGCCGACCTGCTGCTGGATCTCAGCGTCGCCCTGGGGCAGCTCCAGCTGGCGCTGGTGGAGGCGCGGTCTCCGGGCGGCCCGGGTGGTCGCAACATCACCGAGGGGGAGTGGGCGGTGATGGGCAAGCGCCTCGACGAGCTGATCCACCGGGCCGCGGACCTCCGCGCCCAGGTCTCGGCGCGTTCCCCCGGCGCCTGACTCGAGTTCCTATAATCTGGGCGCACGACAAGAGGAGGACGTATGGTTCACACCTTTCACTCTTTCCTGTTCGCTTCGCTGTTCCTGATCTGGATCTCACCTGCCGCCGCCCAGGATGAGACCTACATCCCCGAGGAGGTGGTCACCGCCGACGAGGAGGACGGCACCGGCTGGGAGCCCGTCCTGACGGCCACCGCCAACATGTCGCTCTCCCACAACAAGGCCGTGGTCGGGAACGTGGACGGCCTGAGCTTCTCGGCCGGTCTGCTGGTCAACGGCGGGCTCACCTACGTCAGCCCCAAGAAGATCCACGAGTGGCGCACCAGCCTGGCGTGGGGTCTGGGCACCACCCGGACGCCGGCGCTGCCCAGGTTCGTCAAGAGCCTCGACTCGCTGAGCTTCGAGACCATGTACCTGCTGCACGTGCCCAAGGCGCCCTGGTTCGGTCCCTTCGTGGGCCTCGATCTGGGCACGTCCCTGTTCCCCACCGCCGACGTGCGCGCGACGGACGTCACCGTCGAGCGCAACTACGTCAACGGGGCGTACTCCACCGAGACCGTGGCCGCCCTGGAGGACATCAACCTCACCCGCGCCTTCGCCCCCACCTCGTTGCGCGAGAGCGTCGGCGTGTTCGCCCGCCCCGTGGAGAAGGAGCCGATCACGCTGGAGATCCGGACCGGCATCGGCGCCTGGGAGACCTTCGTGCGCGGCGGCTACACCATCTCCGACAACGAGGAGACCACCGAGGGCATCCTCGTGCTGTCCCAGCTGCAGGACAGCGTCCAGCTCGGCGGCGAGTTCAACCTCACCGCCACCGGCGCCATCGCCAAGAACGTCAGCTACACCGGCCGCGCCGCCATCATGATGCCGTTCGTGCACAACGCGGAGACCGATCTGTCCGGGCACGAGCTGTTCAACTACGAGTTCGAGGTGCTCATCGGCGTCAAGCTCGCCGAGTGGGCCTCCCTGGACTACCAGTTCAAGGCCTTCCGCGTGCCGCTGGTCTACGACGGCTGGCAGGTGCAGAACGGCCTGCTGCTCAGCTTCACCGCCAACCTGATCAAGGAGAAGAAGGCCGAGGTCGAGTAGCCCTCCTCAGCGCTCCCCCCGTTCGTGCAGCCACCAGCGGATCTCGCCCGCGTCGTTGAAGCGCATCTCGATCTCGGGGTGGCCCATGAAGCTCATCAGCAACTCCCGCCCCTCCACCTCCGCCACCATCACCAGGCATGACCCTGCGAGACAGGTGTAGCCCGTCTTGGAGCCGAACACGCGCCAGTGATCCATGCGCGTGAGCATGTTGGTGCTCTGGGCGACCATGCGGCGATGCCGGTCGACGCGCTCGAAGGAGATCTGCTCCTGGGACAGGATCTCGGCGAGGCGGGGGTCTCGCAGACACTCCTCCAGCAGCACGCCGGCCTCGAAGGGGGAGCAGCGGTTGTCGCCGGAGATGCCGGTGGGTTCGTCGAAGGCCGCGTGGGCCATGCCCAGCTCGGCGGCGCGCGCGTTCATGGCGTCGGCGAACCCGTCGTCGCCCAGCCCGGCGGACCGCGCCAGGGCCGCCATGGCCCGGTTGTCCGACTCGAGCAGGGCCATCTTCAGCAGGTCCCCGGCCCGGTAGCTCGAGCCGATCCGCAGGGGAGAAGGTGTGAACGACGGCGAGTAGGCGTCGTCGCGGTCGATGCAGATCACGGCGTCGAGGTCGGGATCCGCGTCGAGCCAGGTCAGGGTGCCCATGAGCTTGGCGATGGAGGCCATCGGGCGCGGCCGGTCCGCCTTCTTCGAGACCAGCACCTCGCCGGTCTGCCGATCCACCACGTAGGCGCCATAGCTGCGGATCCACGGCCCGTCGTCGGGCATGTAGTCCGGGTGGGCCTGGGGCTGGGCCTCGGCCTCGGCGCCCCCCACCTCCAGCCCTTCTGCGGTGGCCTCGGCGGCGGCCGCGGCGGATGCGGCATCGGGGAGGGGAGCGTCCGGCGGTTCGGGAGCCGCGCAGCCCGCGATCAGCGAGCAGGCCAGCGCAGGCAACCAGGGGCGAATCGGCTGCATCGGGCCAATGTAGCAGCTGCAGGTGAAACGGATCGAGGGTCGGGTGGCTCTATAGGGTGTAGGATCGGCGCGCCGACGCCGCCGAGCTGGAGGAAGAGATGGCACAGCGCAAACCCTACGGCTGGATACGGCGGAACTGGATCGTGTTGCTCATCGGCGCGGGCGTGCTCGCGTACACGGTGGGGGGGCGACAGCTGAAGCGGCCCTCGGAGCCGCCCACCCTGAACCTGGCGGTCCCGGCGGGGCCGGCCTACCTGGCCGACGGCTCGGTGATCCAGCCGGAGCTCGGGGCGCCCACCGAGCGGCCGCGCGTCGTGGACTTCTACACCGACCAGTGTCCGGCCTGTAAGACCATCAAGCCCGCCGTCGACCGGTTGTCCGAGGAGTGCGGAGCCGTGGAGGTGGTGATGGTCAACCTCTCCGACCGCCGCAACGAGCGCCTCGCGACCCGGTACGGCTTGCTGGGGGTGCCGACCATCTCGCTGCTGGACGCGAGCGGGCAGGAGACCGGCCGGATGGTGGGGATCGTCGGCTCGGGCGCGCTCAAGCGCGCGGCCTCCAACCTCGCGGGGACGCCCTGTTCGAACTGACTCGTGACTTCCGGGCGGACAACCGTTTGTCAAGAATCGGTGAAAGGGGGGTCCGGGGGCGGGAAGGTCCCGGGGCCGGCGCTTTGCTATCGGATCGACTTGTGGAATACTGCGCCGGCAGTCCGCTCTGTGCGGGGCTGCAACGGAGGAGTCGCAGATGGCCAGCAAGTTCCTCGAGAAGCTCGCACCGTACTACTTCCTGCTGTCGGCCTTCGGCTGCATCTCGCTGCTGGGGACGGCCTTCGGGCTGGTGGTGTTCGTGCTCAAGGGCAAGCAGCTTCAGCAGGGCACCCGGTCGCTGTACCTGGTCATGGCGCTGTGGGCCGTGCTGGCCAACGTGATCTTGTGGGTGCTGCTGACCTTCATCGGCGGAGATCCGACCGTGGCCACCGAAGTCGAGGCCATGTGACCCTGCCCGCTCTCCTCCCGGCCCCCTCCCCATCCAGGATCCGACCGCGCTGAGCCCACCCGTGCGCGTGCTGTTCGTCACCCCGCGGCCGCCGGCACCGCCGGTGGGCGGCGATCGTCTCAGGCTGGACCGGCTGCTGCGCTGGCTCGCCTCCCGGCACGAGGTCACGCTGATGTGCCTGGCCGAGGACCGCGCCGACGAGGCCTGGGCTCGGAGCCTGGCGGACGTCGCCCACCGCGTCGAGGTGTTCCGCGAGCCCAGGGCGTCGAGGATCGCACGGGCCGCCGCCGGACTGCTCGCGCGAGATCGCCCGCTGCAGTGCAGCTACTTCCATTCCCCCCGTCTGGCCCGCGCGATCCGCGGGCTGTCGCCCGGATCGCACGACGTGGCCCTGGGGTCCCTGATCCGCACCGCCGACTACCTGCTGGGCGGTCCGATCCCGGCGATCATCGACGTGCAGGACCTCATCTCCCTGAACTACCGACGCGCCCTGCCGTACCTGCCCGCGCACCGGCGCGCCGTGTACGACGTGGAGCTCCCACGGCTCGAGGCCCACGAGGCGAGGGTGCTGCGCGGCGCTGCGGCCTGCACGCTGATCGGTCCGGTGGATCTGGCGGCGGCCCGGGAGAGGGCGCCGGGCGCCGACCTGCGCGTCCTGGGCAACGGCGTGGACGCGGATCACTTCCGCCGCCCTGCGTCCGCTCGCCCTCACCCGGGTCGGCTGGTCTTCCTGGGTAACCTGCGGACCCTGTCCAACCGCGACATGGTCGCCCACCTGGCCCGCGACGTGATGCCACGGGTCCTGCACCGGGGCGCCCACCTGCGCGTGGTGGGGACGCAGTGCCCGCGCGAGGTGGTCGCGCTGCACGACGGCCGCCGCGTGGAGGTCGTCGGCGAGGTGGACGATCCACGCGCCCACCTCTGGGGCGCGTGGGCCACGGTCTGCCCGATGCGGTTCGGAGCGGGGGTCGCCAACAAGGTGCTGGAGTCCCTCGCCGCAGGGACGCCGGCCGTGGTGACGCCCATGGCGGCGCGAGCCCTGGGGCTGGAGGACGGCGAGGGGGTCGTGGTCGCCGAGGGGGCCGACGGGCTGGCGCAGGCCTGCGACGAGATCCTGGGGGACGAGGCCCGACGGCGGGCGCTGGGGGAGATCGGTGAGCAGGTCGTGAGGAAGCGGTTCGCCTGGGAACGGGCCCTGGCGCCGCTGGGGGAGCTGCTGGGGGAGGTGACCGGGCGGGGCTAGTGCTTGGCGGGCGCCTCGGCCGGCGGCTCGGCGGGCGCCTCGGCCGGCGGCGCGGCGGGCGCCTCGACCGGCTCCTCGACGGGCGCGTCGGCGGGCGCCTCCACCGGCGGCGGGGCCATCAGGGCCGCGCCCGTGGCCAGCAGCACGAACCCACCACCCTCGCCGTGGGCGTGCTCACCCTCGGCCTCGGCCTCGGCCTCTCCCTCTCCCTCGGCCTTGTGGTGCTTGGAGCAGCCGGGGTCGGCCGCGATGGTACCCTCGATCATGATCTCCTGGCCCTTCCACGCGGGCGGGAACTTGAACGCGTCGTCCGCGGCGCGGACCTTCAGCGTCGCATCGCCGTCGGTCATGGTCACCGAGCAGCCGCTGCCGCACATGGAGGCGGGCACACCCTGGACGCGCAGCTTGCGGTCCGCGAACGCCTCGAAGTCGGCGACGATGTCCGCGACGCCGCTGGGCGCCAGCTCCTCCGACAGGGCCTCACCCACGGCGTTGGCGGGCGCGGCGTCCTCGACGGGCGCGCCGTCCTCGACGGGTGCGACGTCCTCGACGGGCACCTCGGCCGGGTCCTCCGCGGTGGTGGTGGTGCAGGCCGCGACGGCCAGCGACAGGACGATCAACGACAGGAAGGACAGGACACGCATGAGAACCTCCTCGAACTGCGCGCATCCTACTCGGGCTGCGCCGCGGGTACAATGGAGATCCAAGAGGGCGAGGTCATGGTCGAGGACACCCCCCTGAGACTGCTCGCGCACTACCCGTCGCTGGCCGAACGGCTCCTCCGCTTCCCGCTGGTCCACCGGCCCACCGAGGTGCGCCCCCTCGCCGGCCTCGGAGAGGCCCTCGGCGTGAAGGACCTGTGGATCAAGGACGACAGCGGCGGCCCGCCCGTGGGCGGCAACAAGGCGCGCAAGCTGGAGTTCCTCGTCGCCGACGCCCTCGCGCGCCGGTGCCGCACCCTGGTCACCGTGGGCTACCTGGGTACCAACCACGGCCTGGCCACGACGCTGGCCGCCCGCGAGGCGGGGCTGGACTCGGTGCTGGTGCTGGTGGACGAGGTCCCCACCGACCACGTGCGCGACACCCTGCTGCGCTGCGCCTCGCTGGGGGCGGCGCTGCACTTCGCGCCTGGCGAGGTGACGTCGGTCGTCGTGGCGGCCCGCTCCCTGAGCAGCCACTGGCTGCGCCGCAGGGCTCCCTACTGGGTCCCCCCGGGGGGCTCGTCACCCCTGGGCACGCTGGGCTACGTGGAGGCCGGCCTCGAGCTCGCCTGGCAGATCCGCACGGGGCTGCTGCCCGAGCCGCGGCGGATCTACGTGCCGCTCGGCTCCGCCGGCACCTCCGCGGGCATCGCGCTGGGTATCTCCCTGGCGGGGCTCCGTACCGAGATCTGCGCCGTGCGCGTCGTCTCCCCCCGCATGGCCACGACGGCCCGGACCCGACGTATCGCCGCACGATCGTGGAAGCAGCTGCGTCGCATCGACGATGCGGTGGAGCGCACCCTGCCGCCGCTGAACCTGGAGGCCGTCGGCGGCTTCGAAGGACCCGGCTACGGCACGGAGACCCCCGAGGCCCTCGAGGCGCTGGCCCTGGCGCGACAGCACGAGGCTCTCGAGCTCGAGGTCACCTACACCGGCCGCACCCTGGCTGCGCTGATCCACGACGCGCGCGCCGGCGCGCTGGACGGACCCGTGCTGTTCTGGAACACCTTCCACCCCCGCGGCCCCCTCCCGGACGACGTGCCACGCTGGGAGGACCTCCCCGAGCCGCTGCACAGGGCGTTTCGAAGCTGATCGGGTCAGTTGGAGACCTGGATACCGGGCGGCAGCTTGATCCACGCCAGGGGATCCACCGGTTCTTTCTGCTGGCGTATCTCGAAGTGGAGCTTGACCCCCTCGGTGGAGCCCGTGTCCCCCACGGTGCCGATGGGCTGGCTGGCCGTGACCATCTCCCCCACGCCCACACCCACGGTCGCGAGGTGCGCGTAGATGGTGAAGTAGCCCTCGCCGTGGTCGAGGATGACGGCCTTGCCGAACCCGCGGATGAGCTCGGCGCGGCGGACCTGGCCCGCGAAGACCGCCCGGACCTGGTCCCCCTGGGTCGCGGCGATGTCGATGCCGCGGCGGAAGGCGCGGTCCTGAGCCCCCTCCACGTCGTACCAGCCGAAGGTGGCGACGATGTCGCCCACGGCGGGGAGGATCAGCCGTCCCTGCTGGCCGCCGAACCCGAGGCTGGCGGTCTCGACGGGATCCGGGGTCGCGGCCTCCTCCCCGGGCGGCTCCACCGGTGCGATGGGCGTGGCCGCGGTGGTGGCCTCGAGGATCACCTCCTCGCCTCGCTGGGCCTCGGCCGCGGCGAGGGCGACGGCGCGGCGGTCCGAGCGCACGCCGGACAGCAGGGCCGTGCGCCGTTCCCGCAGGTCTCGCTGCTCCGACTGGGTGGTCTGGCGCTCGGCGATGCGCGTGTGGAGCCTGTCGTACTCCTCCTGGCGGTCCGCGCGCAACGTGTCCACGTCGTCGCGTTGCCCGTGCAGGTCTGCCAGGAGTCGCTCGTCGCGGGCGAGGACGTGGATGAGGTAGCGGCTCCCCTGGATCAGCTCGCCGAGGTCCTGGGCGGAGAACAGCAGCTGCAGGAAGCCCCGCTCGCTGCCCATGTACAGGGCGCGGGCGCGCCCGCGCACGGCGCCGCGCTTCGTCTCGAGGTCCACCTCGGCCTGGGAGAGGTCCGCGTCGAGCTGAAGCAGGTGACTCTCCAGGTGCCGCTCCTGGATGTGCAGGGCCTCGAGCTCGGTGTGCAGCACCAGCAAGCGGGTCTCGGTGGCGGCGAGCTCGTCCAGCAGCACGTGCTCCTGGGCGGAGAGCTCCAGAAGGGAGGCGTCGGCCGATCGCTGGGCCACGGCCGGACCCGCGGCCAGGGCGGCGAGCAGCACGATCGGCGCGAGGCGGGTCATACGGGGCGGTCCAGGATGCGCCTGAGGCTGAACCAGGAGCCGGCCAGCCCCAGCACCAGCCCGGCGGCGAGGAACGCGGTCAGCTCGCCGGCGGAGAGGAAGGTCAGCACGCCCGGGCCTTCGGCCATGCCCAGCGTGTCCCGCAACCCCGCGGCCATCAGGCTCCACGCGGCCCACAGCAGCCCCACGCTGATCGCGGAGCCGACAAGTCCCTGGATGGCGCCCTCGAGCAGCAGGGGCGCCTCGATGAAGCGGTCGGTCCCCCCCACCAGCCGCAGGATGGCGATCTCGTCGCGCCGGGCCCAGGTCACGAGCTGGATGGTGTTGCCGACGATCACGATGCAGGCCAGCGCCAGCAGGGTGCCCATCACCACCGCGGACAGCTTGAGCATGTTGAGGAAGGTGTAGAAGCGGGACACCCACTCGCCGGCATAGTCGATCTCCACGAACTCGGGCCGGTCGATGAGAACGGCGAAGGCCGCCACCTGGTCCGGCTCCCGGATGTGCGCGCGGAGCCGGACCTCCAGGGACGACGGCAGCGGATTGCCCTCCAGGTCGGCCAGCAGGTCGTCCGCGTCGGGGATCAGCCGCCGGAAGGTCTCCAGCGCCTCGTCCCGGCTGACGTAGCGCACGTGGGCCACCTCGGGCCGCGCCTCGATCTCCTCCTTGGTGCGGAAGCACGTCTCGTCGCTGACGCCGTCGGCGAAGTAGGCGTACACCTGGACGTCTCGTCCCCAGCGGTCCATCACCGACGACAGGTTGGTCAGGATCAGCAGGAACACGCCCACCAGCAGGAAGCTGGTGGTCACCACACCGACGCACACCACGTTGATGAACGCGAAGTCCACGAGGTTGCGCAGGGCCCGGCGCAGGGCCAGCTCGGTGTGGTGCAGGGCCTTCACGCGGGCTCCTCGTCCGCAGCCGGTGTCCGTAGCCGCCCGTCGTCCAGGCGGATGTGGCGGGCCTCGGGGAAGCGCCGCACGGCGTCCATGTCGTGGGTCGCCACCAGCAGGGTCGCGCCCTGGCCGTGGATGTCGGCGAGCAGGTCGAGGATGTCCCGGCCGAGCTCGTCGTCGAGGTTGCCCGTGGGCTCGTCGGCCAGCAGGATGGCCGGCTCGTTGATGATCGCGCGGGCCACGGCCACGCGTTGCTGCTCGCCCCCGGAGAGGGAGTCGGGCCGCAGGTGCCCCCGACCCGTGAGCCCCACCTGGGACAGCACCTGGCGCACCCGCGCGCGGATGCGCTGCTTGGGCAGCCCCAGCACCTCGAGGCTGACCGCCACGTTCTCGACCACGGTGCGCGAACGCAGCAGCTTGAAGTCCTGGAACACCACCCCGATGTTGCGACGCAGGAACGGCACGGATCGGGGCTTGAGCTTCGCCAGATCGTGCCCGGCCACGTGCACGGCGCCGGCGGTGGGCCGCTCGGCGCAGTAGATCAGCTTGAGCAGGGTGGACTTGCCGGCGCCGCTGGGCCCGGTGACGAAGCACATGTCGCCGGGTTCGGTGGCGAAGCTGACCCCGCGGAGCGCGCCGGTGCCGTCGGGGTAGCGCTTGTCCACGTCGTCGAAGGCGATGACCGGGGACGGCCCGGTCCAGTCGGTGCCGTCGAGGCTCACAGGTCCACCACCTCCACCGGACCGATGGTCTGCTGGAAGAACGACGAACCCACGGCCGCCACGCGCTCCGGGTTGTCCGTGGCCTGGACCTGCAGCACGGCCGCGTGGCCGTCGGGGGCCTCGATCCCGTGGACCTGCAGCACCTCGGCGACGCGATCGGCGGTGGCCGGCGCGCTATCCACCAGCCGCACGTCCGGTCCCATCGCGTCCTGGATCACGTCCCGCAACAGGGGGTAGTGGGTGCACCCGAGGATCAGGGTGTCCACTCCGGCCTCCCGCACGGGTGCCAGGTACTCCTCGGCCACCAGCCGGGTGACCCGGCCGCGGACCCACCCCTCCTCGGCCAGGGAGACGAACAGGGGGCAGGCGGCCACGGTCACCTGCGCTTCGGGCAGCAGGCGGGCGATGGCTCGCTCGTAGGCGCCGTTGCGGATGGTCCCCTCGGTACCGATGACACCGATGCGGCCGCTGCGGGTGGTCGCGACCGCGGCGCGGGCGCCCGGCTCGATCACCCCGACGATGGGGATGGGCGGTCGCTGCCCGAGGGGGGCCAGGGCCTTGCGCCCCTGGATGATGCCCAGGGCGGGCGGCCCCTCGGCCTCGGAGTAGGTCTCCCGCAGGGCGTCCAGCGCGTGCGCCGAGGCCGTGTTGCAGGCGACCACGAGGAGCTTGACGTCCTGCTCGATGAGCTTGCGGGCCACCTGATCCGCGTATCGGGTGACCGTGTGGCTGGTCTTGGTACCGTAGGGCACGCGCGCCGTGTCCCCCAGGTACAGTAGAGACTCGCCCGGCAGGCGACGGCGGACCTCGCGGACGACGGTGAGGCCGCCGATTCCCGAATCGAAGATCCCGATCATCCTGGTGTCGCGGGGCATGGTTGAGCTTTCCCTGGAGGGTCGCGAATTGTAACACACGGCGGCTCGTGACTATTCTCCAGCCCGCTTGTCTCGCCGCGCGCGGCGCAGCGAGGAGTCGCAGGCGGCGGCCCACAGCAGGCGCGGGTGGTGAGATAATCGGGCTTGATCCGAGGAAGGAAATCGGCATGTGCGAGGACTCGACCAGGTCGTTGCGGGTCGCTCTGCTGGGGGGCAGCTTCGACCCGCCCCACGTGTGCCACCTGCTCGTCAGCAGCTACGTGCTGGCCGTGACGGACGTGGACCAGGTGTGGTGGTTGCCCTGCGCCAGCCACGCCTTCGGCAAGCAGTCTGCACCGTTCGAGGACCGCGTGGCGATGTGCGAGCTGGCCACGCGAAGCCGCGACGACGTCCTCGTCAGCGACGTCGAGGCCCGACTGGACCGTCCCAGCTACACCATCGACACGGTCGCGGCGCTCCGCGCCGAGTACCCCCAGCGCGAGTTCGTGTGGATCGCCGGCAGCGATCTGCTGGGCGAGCTGCGGCGCTGGCACCGCTGGCAGGAGCTGTTGCGGGTGCTGGACTTCGTGGTGGTGCGGCGCGGCGACGACCTGGACGAGCCCCCCGGGAGCGGACACTTCGACGTCCTGCCCCTGCGGTTCCCCGATATCAGCAGCACGCAGGTGCGCGAATCGTTGCTGGCCGGTGGCGACGTGGCGGGGCTGGTGGACTCGGCGGTGCTGGACACGATCCGCCGGCGGGGGCTCTACCGATCCTGACCGCCGGCGCCCAGCGTGGAGATGGGCAACCCCCGCATGGCCTGGGCGTCCATACCCTCGCCGAGGTAGGCCGCGATGAAGGCGCGCGCGCCGCCGTGGATGTTCTCCCCCAGGTGCAGGGTCAGCTCCGAGCCGCCGTCGTCCCACCGCATGTGCACCGACTCGATCTCGCAGTAGCGGAAGTCGCTGCCGTCGGATTCGACCACGCCGAAACGGATACGTTCGGACAGCCAGACGGGGACCTGGGCGCGCAGCCCATCCTGGGGCGGCATCGTGTAGTGGCTGACCACCTGGACCACGTCCTCGGCCACGAGCTGGTAGTTGTCGATGGCCTCGATGAACTGGCGGACATGCTCCGAGGCCACGTGGGTTACCAGCGTCAGATCCAGGTTGGCGACCGTGACCGGGGCGGCGGGCGCAGCGCTGCGCCGACCCAGCCACTGGCGTAGCTGGTGCCGCAGTCCCTTCGGCTTCAATACGATCTTTGCCTCACCCGAGCCCATCGGGATCCAGCATATCCCAAGACTGGCAGGGATCAACCGCAATGATGCGCGCGGGCAACTGAACAAAAAGCGATCCGGGGGGTGCCTCCGCGCTCGGATATTGGGTACAACGGGGCTGCCCGAGAACCCCGTCGATGGAGGCCAGACCATGCACCGGATTCCGTCCTCTCGCGCCACCCTGAACGAAGACGATCTGAGGGCCCTCGCCGAGGTCCGCGCGCGCTGCGCCGGGGACATCCTCATGGGGACGACGCTGGCCGGCTGCGGCCACCCCGGGGGCTCCCTGTCGTCCCTCGACTTCCTGCTGGTGCTCTACGCCTCCCAGAACCTGGATCCGAAGAATCCCCGCGACCTCGAGCGCGACCGTGTCGTGGTCAGCCACGGGCACATCGCGCCCGCGGTCTACTCCCTGCTCGCCGCTGCGGGCTACTTCGACCGCGAGGAATACCTGGTGGGCCTGCGCCGCGCGGGCAACCGCTTCGGCGGCCACGTGGAGACCATGGTGCCGGGCGTGGAGTGGTGCTCCGGCAACCTCGGCCAGGGCCTCTCCGCCGGCGTCGGCTCGGCCATCGCCCTCAAGCGCCGCAGCAGCGACGCCCGCGTGTTCGTGTGTATGGGTGACGGTGAGGTCCAGAAGGGTCAGGTGTCCGAGGCGCGGCGCACCGCGGTCAAGTACGACCTGGACAACCTCGTGGCCATGGTCGACCTCAACGGCCTGCAGATCGGCGGCGCCACCGAGGACGTCATGCCCCTGGACATCGGCGCGGACTTCTTCGCCGACGGCTGGAACGTGATCGAGCTCGATGGCCACGACCACGCCGCCATCTACGCGACCTTGCAGCGGGTCTTCGCCGGTGAGGTGAGGGAGCCCGGCCGGCCCACGGTCATCCTCGCCAAGACCGTCAT
The DNA here is from genome assembly GCA_964558555.1 of uncultured Rickettsiales bacterium. GTDB lineage: Bacteria > Myxococcota_A > UBA796 > UBA9615 > CAYRNR01 > CAYRNR01. Next base: position 20,639 of record CAZLEO010000130.1, read on the forward strand.
GGGCAAGGGCATCCCGTTCATGGAGGACGACGCCAAGTGGCACGGCAACGCGCTCAAGCCTGACGCGTGCGCGGAGGCCCTGGAGCACCTGGGCCTGGACCCGGCCGAGCTCGACGCCATGACCGCCAGGCGCGAGGCCCTGTCCGTGCCCTTCGATCACCCCCCCATCCCCGCCGCCCCCCAGCCGGAGCTGCAGATCCCGCCCGCCACGGTCTACCCCGCGGGCACCGTCACCGACTGCCGCAGCGCCTACGGCAAGGTCATGGAGGGCATGGCCGACCTGAACAACCGCGGCGATGTGCCCAAGGTCATGGCCTTCTCGTGCGACCTCGAGGGCTCGGTCAAGCTCAAGAAGTTCCACGAGATCAACCCCGACGGCTTCTTCGAGCTGGGCATCCAGGAGCATTCCACCGCGGTCACCGCCGGTCGCCTCAGCCGCGAGGGGTACCGGGTGTTCTTCAGCACTTTCGGCGTCTTCGCCGCCACCGAGGTGTACAACCAGCTGCGCCTCAACGACTACAACGCCACGCACCTCAAGGTCGTGTGCACCCACTGCGGCCTGGACGTGGGCGAGGACGGCCCCACCCACCAGTGCCTCGACTACGTGGGCCTGCTCTCCAACACCTTCGGCTTCGACATCTTCGTGCCCGCCGATCCCAACCAGTGCGACCGCATCGTCCGCCACGTGGCCGGCACCGAGGGCAACGCCTTCGTCGCCATGGGCCGCTCCAAGATGGGCGTGCTCCTCGGCTCGGACGGCGAGGCCTTCTATGGCGACGGCAAGGACTTCGTCCCCGGCGAGGCCGACGTCATCCGCGAGGGCACCGACGGTGCCATCCTCGCCTTCGGCCCCTCCGTGGGCGAGGCCGTCGCCGCCCACGATCTGCTCGCCGCCGACGGCCTGAGCGTGCGCGTCGTCAACATGGCCTCCCTGCGCCCCTTCGACCGCGACGCCGTCATCTCCGCCGCCGCCACCGGCCGCATCCTCACCGCCGAGGACCACCACGCCGACACCGGCCTCGGCGCCAAGGTGGCCAATGTGCTGGCCGAGGAGGGCCTCTCGGTCCGCTTCGCCCGCGCCGGCGTCGAGGAGTTCTGCACGTCGGGCAAGCCGGCGGACCTGTACCACCTCGTGGAGCTGGATGCTCAGGGGCTGGCGGGGCGGTTCAGGAAGCTGGTGTAGGGGAAAGAGGGGGGCGGGGACCTACCGCTCGTCCGAAGCTCGGATCTCCTCGAGGAACAGACGGAATCGATCCGCGTCGGCCTCGACGCGGGCGGGGACGCGGTCGGGCAGGGTGCCGAGCATCTCCTCGATCGTCAGCAGGACCTGCTCGCGCATGTCGCGGTACTCCTCGGTGGCCTTGCGGCGGGCGCGGACGCGGGATCGCAGCTCGTTGAACTCGTCCACGGCCTCGGGGCTCGCGCCGAAGCGTTCGTCGAACCAGACCTCGAAGGCGCTGGCCTGCTCGTCGTAGGCGTCGAACTGGAGCTGGTCGATCTGGGCCTCGCCGGCGTTGAGGTAGAGCATGGCGTAGTAGGTGTCGGAGACCTTGCGCAGGCTGCCGCGGGTGGTTCCCGGAGGGTCGACCCAGGGCAGGGGCAGGAATGCGGTGTCGCCGCCGACCGGGGTGACCTCGGTCTGGCCCCAGGGCATGAACCGGCCGCGCATGAGGTTGGCCGTCCCGCCGGTGTCGACGATGCGGAAGCTGCGGCTGTTGGCGAAGCTGAGGATCAGGAAGATCAGCAGCAGGAACACGCCGATGGTGATGACCAGTCGGCCGGCTCCACCGCCCCCGCCGCGCTGCATGGCGGGCTCGGGGTTGCGGCTGCGGTAGGGGATGTCGCGGGGCCGCTCGCGGGGCCGCTCGACTGCGGGCTTGGCGCTGCCGGACGCGGCGGCGGCCTTGGGCTTCGCCGCGGTCTTGTCCTCGGGGAGGGGATCCGCGGAGGCGGCCTTGGGCTTTGCCGCGGGCTTCGCGGCGGGCTTTGCCTCGGCCTTCTTCTCTTCCTTCTTGGCCTTGGGCTTCGCCTCGGTCTTCGCCTCGGTCTTCGCCTCGGTCTTCGCCTCGGTCTTCTTGGCCTTGGGCTTCGCCGCGGTCTTCGCCGCGGCCTTCTTGGCCTTGGGCTTCGCCGCGGTCTTCGCCGTGGCCTTCGGCGCGGCCTTCGCCGTGGCCTTCGGCGCGGCCTTGGACGTCGTCTTCTTGCCACCCTTGGCGGCCTTCTTCTCGTCCTTCTTCGGGGCGTCGGCCGCGGCAGTCTCTTCGGCCTTTGGCGTGGCCTCCGGCTCGGCCTTGGGTTCGCTGTCCTTTGCCATCGGGCACTCCTCGAAAACGTGGGGTTTGGTTGGAACCCAACGATTCTACGTTCTGCCAGGCTAGAATTCGAGTCATGACCCGGCAACGAGTCCCGGCGAGGTGGTGGACGTCGCGCGGCGCAGACCGCGTGCAATGCCACCTGTGCGCTCACCGTTGCCGCATTCGAGCGGGCGGCGCCGGGATCTGCCAGGTCCGGCTCAACGTCGACGGCAGCCTGGTCACGGAGGTGTACGGCCGGCTGGTGTCCGCCAACGCCGATCCCATCGAGAAGAAGCCGCTGAGCCACTTCCTGCCCGGTACCTCCTGCTTCTCGGTGGCCACCGTGGGGTGCAACCTGCGGTGCTCGTTCTGCCAGAACCACTCCATCAGCCAGTACCGCTGCCTGGGGGATCGATCCCCACCGGGGCAGGCGACCACACCCCAGGACGTGGTCGAGGCGGCCGTGCGGCAGAGGTGCGCGTCCATGGCGTTCACCTACACCGAGCCCACCATCGGCATGGAGTTCGCCGAGGAGACCGGGCTACTGGCCCGTGAGCGGGGCGTGGCCACCGTGTTCGTCACCAACGGGTACATGACGCCGGAGACCGTCTCGACGGCGCAGGGCTTCCTCGACGCGGCCAACGTGGACCTCAAGGCCATGCGCGACGCCACGTACCGCCGTACCTGTCGGGCGCGCCTGGCGCCCGTGTTGAGGACCATCGAGGGGCTGGTCGCGGCCGGCGTCTGGGTGGAGGTGACCACGCTGGTCGTCCCCGGCCTCAACGACGACGAGGCCGAGCTGCGGGACATCGCGGCGTTCGTCGCCGGCGTGGGCGCCCAGGTGCCGTGGCACATCTCCGCGTTCCATCCCACCTTCCGCATGACCGATCGTCCCCGCACGCCCACCTCCACCCTGCGGCGGGCCTACGATCTGGGTCGCGAGGCCGGGTTGAAGTACGTGTACGTGGGGAACGCGTGGGGCGACGAGGGGGAGAGCACGTCCTGCGCCGGCTGCGGCCGCAGGCTGATCCACCGATACGGGTACACCCTGCTCGACGTGGATCTCGACGGCGATCGTTGCCCGTCCTGCGGCGAGGTCCTCGACGGCGTCGGGATCGCCGGAACGCGCGCGGAAAGCCCGGGCTGGCGCGGACCGTTCCCGGGGAGGCGCTGATCATGTGTACCGTCATCCTTGTCTGGAAGGTCCACCCCGAGGTGCCGCTGATCGTCGCGGCCAACCGTGACGAGTTCTACCCGCGCCCGTCCGCCCCCCCTGGCCCCCTCGCCGACGGGGTTTTCGGCCCGAGGGACCTGCGCGCCGGCGGCACCTGGATGGCGGCCAACCGCGCGGGCGTCGTGGCCGCGCTGACCAACGCCGTCCCGCCCGATCTGGCGCCGGTGGAGGGTATCGCCAGCCGCGGCGAGATCATCGTTCGCGCCCTCCGACGGGACACCGCCGGCGCCGCCGCAGCCAGCGTGGCCGCGCAGGAGCCCGGCCGCACGCGGCCGTTCTACCTCCTCACCGCCGGACCGGATGGCGCCCACGCGGTCGCACCGAGCGCCGACGGCTGGACGACGACCGCCCTCGAGCCCGGCATCCACGTCCAGGAGAACCGACCGCTGGACGATCCCGGCGCCGAGAAGGTCGTCCGATCCCTGGAGCTGACGCGTGACCTGCGCCGGTGGCCCGCCGGCGAGCTCGTCCCTCGCCTGCACGCGGTGCTGTCGGACCACGACCCCGCCCGTCCCGAGCTGCGTCGGCTGTGCGTGCACACCGACGGCTACGGCACGCGGTCGACCTCGATCGTCCTGGGCGCCGGCCGCACGACGCGGTGGTGGTACGGTGAAGGCCACCCCTGCGAGTCGGACCTCGTCGAGGTCCCGGGACTGTACAGCGAAGAGTGACGTGAGCCCCTGAGGGGCGCCCTAGCAGCGTTCGTCATTCGTCCCGCTCGGACGTGACTTCTAGGCGGTATCCCGTGGGGCCGGCCTCCATGCGGTCCTCGGATACCCCCTCCGGTCGAGTCGCCCCACGGTCGTGTTGCATGGGATCTGGGCTCCCCGTCCGCTCACCGGGGCTTGGTTCATGACGCAGGCTTCGGGGTGTTCGCTCCCTCATCGCCCGGCGGGGGTATCCTGCGGCCGCCCGGCCGGCGAGGTGATGAGCGGGGTGGGGAGTTAGCTTTCGTTGGACGGGTCCGTCGACTCCCACGAAGCAACGGGCGAACCAAGAAGCCATGAAGTTCTCCGTGACGGAACCTCGTGATGTCTTGGTCGACCAAGACGGCCTGGAGTTCTCGCTGGGGGAACCTGAGGGCTTCTTGGATGGCGCGCCGGAGTCCAACCCCATGATCCAAACGTTGTGTCGTGGCGTCGTTGTCCGCCCGCGGCCCGGTCGTGGCGTGCTTCCCCTTTTCGTGCTCTTGGCCATGCCAATTCAGCCACGGACGGAACTCCACTCGATGGTATGCGCGGCATTTCCCCGAACGCTGCTAG
>CAZLEO010000131.1:0-5748 GCA_964558555.1 uncultured Rickettsiales bacterium
CCGTCGCCCTCGGCGTCGTCGCCGTTCTGGTTGGGATCGTTGTCGTCGCAGTCCCCGTCGCAAGACGAGTAGCCGTCGCCGTCGTCGTCGTTGTGGTTCTGCGCCGCGTCGTTGTCGTCGCAGTCGGCCGGGACGTCGCAGGTGCTGTTGCCGTCCCCGTCCGCGTCGTTGGGGTTGAGGTTGGCATCGGTGTCGTCGCAGTCACCGTCACACGAGGAGGCGCCGTCGCCGTCGCCGTCGGCCTCCGACGGATCGGTGACGCCGTCGCAGTCGTTGTCCAGCACGCCGTCGCAAACGTCCCCCGCGCCCGGGTAGACCGCGTTGTTGGCGTCGTCGCAGTCGTTGGAGCACTCGGTGAAGCCGTCCGCGTCCTGGTCCACCTCGGTGGGGTCGAGGACGCCGTCGCAGTCGGTGTCGAGTCCGTCGCAGATCTCGGGGTTGCCCGGGTAGCGGGCGGGGTCGGCGTCGTCGCAGTCGCCGTCACATTCGCTGAAGGAGTCCCCGTCGTCGTCGGACTCGTCCGTGTCGTTGGTGCCGTCGCAGTTGTTGTCCAGCACGCCGTCGCAGGTCTCCACGGCGCCCGGGTAGGCCGCAGCCTCGCCGTCGTCGCAGTCCCCTGCGCAGATCATGAACCCATCCGCGTCCGCGTCCACCTCGTCGGTGGGGGTCACGCCGTTGCAGTTGTTGTCCTGTCCGTCGCAGACCTCGGCGGCGCCGCTGTACACGCTGGTGTCGGTGTCGTTGCAGTCACCACCGCACTCGGACTGGCCGTCGCCGTCGAGGTCCATGTCGGTGGTGTCGTCCACGCCGTCGCAGTCGTTGTCGGGGACCGTGTCGCAGATCTCCGGCGCGCCGGGATAGACGTTGGGATCGCCCTCGTTGCAGTCGGCGGGCGTATCGCACGCCACGAAGCCGTCGCCGTCGAGGTCCTCCTCGTCGTTCGCCTGGCCGTCGCAGTTGTTGTCCACGCCGTCACACAGCTCCGGCGCGCCCGGGTACGTGTCCGGGTCGCTGTCGTCACAGTCGGGATCGGCGTCGCACAGCAGGGAGCCGTCCCCGTCTCCGTCGGTCTCGTCGGCGGGCAGCGTGCCGTCGCAGTCGTTGTCCAGCCCGTCGCAGGTCTCGGCCGCGCCCGGGTAGGTGTCGATGGACGTGTCGTCGCAGTCGCCGTCGCAGTCCGTCACGCCATCGCCGTCGTCGTCGGTCTCCTGCGGATCGGACAGTCCGTCGCAGTCGTTGTCCGCGATGCCGTCGCAGGTGTCGGCGGCGCCGGGGAAGACCGCGTCGTGGGTGTCGTCGCAGTCCCCGTCGCAGTCGCTGACACCGTCGGCGTCGGCGTCCGCCTCGAGGGGATCGGTGTCGGCGTAGCAGTCGTTGTCCAGCACCCCGTCGCAGACCTCGGCGGCGCCGGGGTAGACCTCCATGTTGGCGTCGTCGCAGTCCCCGTCCACCTCGCACTCGGTGTATCCGTCGCCGTCGTCGTCCGTCTCGGTGGGATCCAGCACGCCGTCGCAGTCGTTGTCCTCGCCATCGCACTGCTCCGCAGCGCCCGGGTAGGTGAGGGGGTTGGTCTCGTCGCAGTCGGTGCACTCGCCGGCCCCGTCGCCGTCCGCGTCCGGGATGTCGGGGTCGTCGTCGTCGGCGAGCAGGTCGCAGTCGTTGTCCACGCCGTCGCAGATCTCCTCGGCGCCGAGATAGATGAGGTCGTCCTCGTCGTTGCAGTCGCCGCCGCAGACGGTCTGGCCGTCGTTGTCGTTGTCCTCGGACTCGTCCTCGATGTCGCCGCTGCAGTTGTTGTCGATCCCGTCGCACTCCTCGAGGGCGTCGGGGTTCACATCGGCGTCGGCGTCGTTGCAGTCCCCGTCGCAGGTGGTGAAGCCGTCGCCGTCCGCGTCGAACCCCTCGTCTACGAGCCCGTCGCAGTTCTCGTCGGCGCCGTCGCAGGTCTCCACGGCCCCCGGGTACACCGCGTCGTCGCCGTCGTCGCACTCGCCGCCACACGTGGTGAAGCCGTCGCCGTCCTCCTCGAAGTCCTCGTCCACGACGCCGTCGCAGTCGTTGTCCACCCCGTCGCAGACCTCCTCGGCGTCGTCGTTGACCTCGGCGTCGGCGTCGTTGCAGTCGTCCATCTCGAGGAATCCGTCGCCGTCGGCGTCGAGGTCCCCGGTCGCCGAGTCGTCGTCGTCCGCGGGGGAGTCTCCACAACCGTTACAGCCCCCCATGGAAGAGAGCAGACAGAAGATCAAGGCGAACGGGCCGAGCAGGGATTTCGCTCTACGCATGAAGGTCTCCCGGTATCCTGCGCTGAATGCACGGAACACGAACTCCCATACTACAACCAATGACCGCACGGGCGCGAGGGGGCGGTAGGTGCCCGGGCGCGAGGAGGCGCTCGGTGCTTGTTCGTTTGACACGGAGAGACGCCCCGCATCAGAGTAGATAGGACCGAAAGTGGCGACCGGTGGGTACGTGTGCCCACACGAACCGAGGGGCGATCGATGCCGCGAGCCTGGAAGACGCCGAGACCGAGACGACGGAGGCTGCGCCGTCTCGGGATCCCAGAGCCTGTCGTGCGCAAGCCGAGGTACGCCCTCACGCGCGCCATCCGGCGCGTCTCCTTGACCGAGCTGAACGAGGCGGAGGAGCGCATCGGCTCCCTCGAGATCGCCCACGAGACCGACCTGAAGTTCCTCGAGACGCTGGAGTCCTTCGCCGTGCAGATGGCCGAGGAGGACGACCTGCTGCTCGACGACGGGTTCGAAGAAGACGCCGAACAGGAGCCGGACGAGGCGCGCATGGCCGCCGGGGTCGACGTGCAGGAGGCGGGAGCCCTCGAGCCCGACCTGGAGCCCGACGCCCCGGAGGCGGACCTGGATCTGGAGGATGTCCTCGAGGATCCCGAGCCCGCTGCGGCCCCGCCGCCGCCGCCGCTGCCGCCTGCGCCGCCTGCCATGGCCACCCCCGCAGTCCTGGACGACGAGCCCCCCACCATCGTCGACGCCGGCCGCCCCCGCCCGAAGCCCGCGCCGCCCGCCGATCCGGCCCAGCCGATCGGCATGGTGGACGACGACGCCGTGGTGGCGCCACCTCCCCTGGAGGAAGCGTCGGAGGAGTACTACGACGTCGACGAGGACGATCCGGACAGCCTGGACCCGGACACCAACGAGCTGCTCGCCGCGGTGGAGCAGACGTTCTCCGAGCTCGAGTCCATGGAGGAGCCGGAAGGGGACCTCGGAGAGCTGGAGGGGGGCCCCGACCTCGAGAGCGAGGGACTGGGTGAGATCGATGCCGGCCCGATGCAGTCGTGGGACGGCACCTCCCTGGACGAGTACATGACCGCCAGCCCCGGCGAGATGGGGATGGCCTCGTGGGACGGCGACTCCCTCGAGGAGTACATCGCCTGGAACCCGGACATGGCCGACGACCTCGCGTCGTGGGACGGCACCTCGTACGAGGAGTACCTGGGCCAGAAGGCCCCGGCCGAGCCGCCCGCCGAGGAAAAGCGGAGCTCCGCGTCGGACGTGGACGCCTGGCTCACCGAACAGAAGCTCCCGGCCGCGACCGGGGATCCCGCCGTGGATCCGCTGGGTCTGGGCGACGACCAACCCGCCCCCGAGGGCGACGACGAGGACACGGCCGCGACCGGCGCGGACGAGGACACGGCCGCGGCGCCGCTGAAGGACGCCGAACTGGATCTGGTCGCGTCGCAGGTCGCCGACGGTGTGCCCGACGAGCCCGCCTTCTCCCTGGACCTCGAGGAGTCGGGGGAGCTGGAGCTGGACCTCGAGACCGCGGGCGCGCCACCGGCCCCGACGCCCGACACACCGCCGACACCCGCGTCGGCGGCGGTCTCCAAGGACGAGGACACCGAGGACGACGTCCTGGACGGCGCAGTAGAGGTGAACAGCCGCGACGAGCTGATCGTGCAGGTGGGGGCCGGGCTGGACGCGGCGCTCTCCGCCGAGCCGATCTCCCTCGTCCTCGACATGGACGAAGGGGCTGGCAGTGAGCCGTCGGTGGGGCCGGTGGACGATCTGTCGAGCGGGCTGGCGATCCCGCGGAGCGCGAGCCTGGCCGCCCTCACCGGGTCCGGGGCCGGGGTCGCAGAAGACGGCGGCGAGCAACAGGGACAGAAGACGGGTCAGGCCACGGCGGAGACACCGCCGCGGAGAACGAACGGAGAGTCATGATGCGTGGATTGACCATCGCGTGGATGCTGGCGGGGATGATGTTGGGCGTCGTTGCGTGCAACGGCGGCGGGGGAGGCAAGGATCCCCTGGGCAAGGAGCAGATCATCCTGGACGGCAAGGATGGAGACGGCGTCATCAAGCGCTTCTCCGGCATCTCCAAGCCCGACGATGCGGTGGCCGAGGGGCAGGGGGCCATCCTGTTCGATGTGCAGCACATCGACCGCCTCGTGAACAAGGAGACGACGCTCGAGGTGTTCCCGGCCGGCGAGACCACCGCGGCCGTGGGCGTGATCAAGGGCAACGAGAGCCTGTCCATCGTGCTGCCCGAGGGGGCGGCCGAGGGGACCTACGACGTGCGCATGGTCTACCAGCACTCCGACATCACACGCTACGAGGGTGAGATGAAGGGGGTCACGGTGCACCGCGGCCGCACCGTCAAGTACAAGGTCAAGCTCGAGGCGCCGGTGGGCTTCCTCGACATGAAGTTCTTCAACGACGGCGTGGACGTGGGGACCAAGGTCACGGTGGACCTCTTCGAGGCCGCGGAGGAGGAGGGCGCCGAGCGCGGTGAAGCCCTGATGACCGGCGTGGACTTCGCGGAGATGTTGGCCGTGCCCGCGGGCACGTACGACGCCAAGGCGCTGTACCAGGAGACCGAGAACATCCAGCAGGAGGCCTGGATCGGAGGGCTGGTGGTGGAGGGCGGCATGGCCCGCCTGGTCCACGAGTACGACTTCGCCGTGACCCTGCACGGCTTCATCCTGCACGTGAAGAACTTCGGCGAGGACGTCAGCGCCAGGTCGATGGTGTACTTCTACGCCCCGGGCGCCAACACCGAGTTCGCCGTGGCCCAGGACAAGGGGCCGGCCGGCGAGCGGCTGGTGATCAAGCCGGGGACCTACGACGTGCGCGCCGTGTACCAGCCCGGTCCGGAGCAGGCCACCTGGGGTGACAAGGTGCTGCGGGACGTGGAGATCGGCCTCCCCGCGGAGACCGTCGAGGAGGGCGCGGCAGCCGAAGGTGAGGCGCCCGCCGAGGGCGAGGCCCCTGCCGAGGACGAGGCCCCTGCCGAGGGCGAGGCCCCTGCCGAGGGCGAGGCCCCTGCCGAGGGCGAGGCCCTTGCCGAGGGAGAAGCCGGCGCGACCACCGAGGCCAAGGCCGCCCCCACGCTCATCGAGATGGAGGTGGACGTGGAGAAGCCGCTGGGGACCCTGACCATCAAGGCGCTCTTCGCCGGCGAGGACGTCTCGGACAAGGCCCAGCTGCGCGCCATCTACGCCGGCGCGGACAAGTCGGCGGCGTCCGCCATCCTCGCCGTGACCGGCCTGAGCACCCACGTCATCCCCGCGGGCGACTACGACATCCTGATCTCCTTCGAGGAGAAGGATCTGCGGGGTCAGATGTGGTTCGAGGCGGTGCACCTCGATCACGGCACCCACTGGGAACAGGAACTCGACCTGCGCGGCGGCGGCGGGCCCCCCCCCCCCCCCCCCCCCACACCCCCCCCCCCCCAAAAAATTACAAAGCCCCCCAAAAAAATAGAAAAAAAAAAACCACA
>CAZLEO010000131.1:5758-25368 GCA_964558555.1 uncultured Rickettsiales bacterium
GGGGCCCCTGCTATCCGGCACCCCCTGGGTAACTTCACGGCTCCGGGGGGGGGGGGGGCTGCGCCCGGCCGCCGCCCCTCCTCAGTCCCCCTCGACGATCGAATTGACGATCGGCCAGATCTCCTTGCGAAAATAAGCACCGTCTCGGGTCACGCGCCGGTCCCACACCTCGGCCTGGACGACGAGGTAGAGATCCTCTCCGCGCAGGTGGACATCCAGCCCATAGCCGTTGCCCAGGGTGTTGGCCCAGCGCCGGTTGCGGTAGCTGCCCCGACCGGACGCCCACTTGAAGGATCTGCCGGAGAGGAAATCGGGTGGCAGGCGACTGGCCGAGACGACCTCGATCCGGATCGTCGGAAATCCCTCCCCGACCATCTCCTCCGCGGCCAGGCTGACGCCGTCCTCGTGCACCGCCGCGGTCCAGCCCGGTGGGACGACCACGCTGAACCCGCGGTCGTGCTGGATGTGCTCGCCCTCGACGGCGATCCCGCGGCCGCGACTGCAACCGCCGCACACGGCGATCACCGCGACGACGAGGGCCGACAAGAGCGTCACACGGGCTCGAGGTGAGGTCTCCACCCGCTGAAGGTAACCCTTTGTCGGCCCTTGATCCAACTACCCCCAGCTGGCGGCGTCAGGGGACGGAGGTGACGGCCTCGCCTCGCGTGTGTACGCGCGTCTCCTTGACACCCACCCGGACTCTCGGCTAGAAGGGTTTGTCATCTTGCCCACTCGTGGGCCGATCGGGAGACATCATGGCCAAGCCGAAAACCGCCCTCGCGCTGATCTCAATGCTCGTGCTGATCCTGGCGATGCTGATTGCTTCCCCCGCCGCAGCCTGCGACGTCGACACCGACGCCGATGCAGATGGCTACGGCGTGTCCGGCGGCGATGCCACGTGCGCCAATGGTCCGCTACAGGACTGTGACGACAACGACGACACCGTCTACCCCAACGCCAGCGAGCTGTGCGACGGGGTGGACAACAACTGCAACGGCTCCGTGCCCAACAACGAGGCCGACGACGACGCGGACGGCGCGATGATCTGCGAGGGGGACTGCGACGACACCGACGCGGACCTGAACCTCGACGATCTCGACGCGGACGGCGTGGACACCTGCGCGGGTGACTGCGACGACGACGACGCGACCGTCTTCCCCGGCGCCGACGAGCTCTGCGACGACGGCCTGGACAACGACTGCGACGCCGGCACCCCGGACACCTGGGACGCCGACGGCGACGGCTTCACGTGCGACGTGGACTGTGACGACGAGGACGACACGGTCAACCCCGACGCGCTGGAGCTCTGCGACGGCCTGGACACCGACTGCGACGGCAGCCTCGGCGTCTCCGAGGTGGACTCGGACGGCGACGGCTGGCTCGCCTGCATCGAGTGCGACGACGGCGACCCCTTCGCCAACATGAACGACGCGGACGGTGACGGGTACGACACCTGCCACGACGACTGCGACGACTACGACGCCGCGCGCTGCCCCGGCACCCCGGTGTGGTGCGCGGGCATCGACACCGCCGGCCACACGACTCCGAAGAGGAGACCATCGACGACGACGGCGACGGATTCAGCGAGTGTGACGACACGCCCGACTGCGACGATGAGGACCCGGCCACCTACCCCGAGGCCGCCGAGCTGTGCGACGACATGGACAACGACTGCGACGGCGAGGTCGACGAGGAGATGAACGACGACCTCGACGGCGACGGTGAGTCGGTCTGCGACGGCAACTGCGACGACGACAACGTCGATGTCAACACGCTGGCCGAGGAGACCTGCAACGGCTTCGACGACAACTGCGACGGCTCCGTGGACGAGGGCTTCGACGCCGACGGCGACCAGTACTTCGATGGGGACGACGCGGGCTGCGCCGGCGCCTACGACGAGCTCGACTGCGACGACGCCGATTCCACCATCAACCCCGGGGCCGAGGAAGTCTGCGACGACGAGATCGACAACAACTGCGACGGCCTCATCGACTCCGCCGACGAGATCGGCTGCGCCAACGAGTTCCCCATCGCCGACGCTGGCTACGACCAGCAGTCCCGCTACCTGGCCGGCCAGGTGACCCTGCGGTTCGACGGCTCCGGCAGCTACGACCCCGAGGGTAACTCGGTGGACTATCAGTGGGAGGTGGACGAGCTCCCCGAGGCCGGCATCGCCTCGCACAAGATCGTCACCAGCGAGACCAGCCCCTACGCCTTCCTGGTGGTCGAGATCTCGGACCCGAACGCCGGGCCCTGGGACTTCACCATCGCCCTGCGCGTCACCGAGGTTCCCACCGAGGACGAGGCCACCGCCGGGGTCGAGGGCAAGCAGAGCGACGCCGACTACGTCCGCGCCCACATCTTCCTCGACGACCCGGTCTCGCCGCCCGCTCGCTGCGCCGTGTCGGCCACCGAGCGTCCGTCCCCCGCCGCCCTGGCCCTGCTGCTGGGCGGTTGCCTGATGTTCGTCCTGCGCCGCCGCTGAGCCTCGCGCAGCCTCCATCCCACCCACGCCACCGCCGGAAGGACCCACGGCCCCCGTGTGTCTTGCAAGGCAGGAGAGCGCAGGGACATTCACCCCCGGTATGGGAGCTCGGTTTTGATCCCTGGAACCCTACCGGGACCGGAGTAGCGACATGTGTGGAATCGTCGGGTACGTGGGCAAGCGCAAGGTCGTACCCACGCTCGTGGAGAGTCTGAAGCGGCTGGAGTACCGGGGCTACGACTCGTCAGGTGTGGCCGTGCTCAGCCAGGCGGGCATCAGGGTGCACAAGAAGTCGGGCAAGATCCGGCAGATGGAGCGGACCATCCCGGACAGCTACCTGACCTACGAGGCCACGTGTGGCATCGCCCACACCCGCTGGGCCACCCACGGGCCGCCCACCGACGTCAACGCGCACCCCCACACCTCCACCAGCCAGCGCATCGCCCTGGTCCACAACGGCATCATCGAGAACCACGCCTCGCTGAAGCAGATGCTGATGGAGGACGGCGTGGTGTTCAGCACCGAGACCGACACCGAGGTGCTGGCCCACCTCGTGCACCGACACTACCAGGACAACCTCGCCGAGGCGGTCAAGAACGCCCTGATGTACATCAAGGGCACCTACGGCATCGCCGTGGTCGCCGACGACCGGCCCGACGAGATCGTGGTGGCGCGCAACGGATCGCCCATCGTCATCGGCATCGGCGACGGCGAGATGTTCGTGGCCAGCGACGTCACGGCCATCGTCGCGCACACCCGGCAGGTGATCTACCTCGAGGACGGCGAGACCGCCGTGCTGCACGCGGACGACTACCACACCACCACGCTGGACGACACGCGGGTGGACAAGGACGTGCAGGAGGTGGACTGGCGCATCGATCAGATCGAGCGTGGCGACTTCGACCACTTCATGCTCAAGGAGATCTTCGAGCAGCCCACGAGCATTCGCCGCGCGTTCCGCGGCCGGGTGATCCCCGAGGTGGGCACGACCCTGCTGGGCGGCCTGAACCTCGAGCGGCGCGAGTTCTTCGACATCGAGCGCATCAAGATCATCGCCTGCGGCACCAGTTACCACGCCGGCGTCGTGGCCGGTTACCTGCTGGAGACCCTGGCGCGCGTCCCGTGCGACGTGGAGGTGGCCAGCGAGTTCCGCTACAAGAACCCGATCATCCACAAGAACACCCTGTACTTCGCCGTGAGCCAGTCGGGCGAGACCGCCGATACCCTGGCGGCCCTGCGCGAGATCCGGCGCAAGGGCGGGCGCGTGCTGGGGGTGGTCAACGTGGTGGGATCGACCATCGCCCGGGAGTCGGACGGCGGCATCTACATCCGCTCCGGACCCGAGATCGCCGTGGCCTCCACCAAGGCGTTCACCTCGCAGGTCACCGCCCTGGTGCTGTTCACCATCACCCTGGGCCGCATGAAGGACATGTCGCCGGGCCTGGGCAAGCGGCTGCTCCAGGCGCTGGAGGAGATCCCCGCGCAGGTGGATCAGATCCTCGAGTCGGCCCCGCAGATCGAGGCGCTGGTGGACCGGCTGCAGGGCTCGGACTACTTCCTCTACCTGGGGCGCGGCGTGAGCTATCCGGTGGCCCTGGAGGGCGCGCTCAAGCTCAAGGAGATCTCCTACTGCAAGGCCGAAGGCCTCGCCGCGGCGGAGATGAAGCACGGTCCCATCGCGCTGATCAAGGACGGCACCCCCGTGATCTTCGTGGCGCCACGCGACGAGCTGTTCGAGAAGACCTGCGCCAACATCGAGGAAGTACGCGCGCGCAGCGGGCGCATCGTGGTGATCACCAACCACAACGGCGACGACGCGCGCATCGCGGAGCTGGCCGACGAGGTCATCTACGTCCCCTCCACCCACGACGCCCTCACGCCCCTGCTCACGGTGATCCCGCTGCAGCTGCTGAGCTACTACATGGCCGTTCGGCTGGGCCGCGACGTGGACCAGCCCCGCAACCTGGCCAAGTCCGTCACCGTCGAGTGAACCGATGCGCTAAGCTGCGTTCTTCGACCTTCGCGAGGTGATTCCATGACCACGATTCTCGTGACCGGCGCAGGCGGACCGATGGGCTGCAACGTGACGCGTTCCCTGCGCGCGGCGCCCGAGGGCTTTCGACTCATCGGTACCGACGCCAACCGCTGGCACCTGCCCCTGGGGCTGACCGACGAGATCCACCTCATCCCCCCGGCCAAGCAGCTGGATGGCTACCTCGAGGCCGTCGACCGCATCGTCGCCGACGAGGGTGTGGACCTGATCTTCCCCACCCACCCCGTCGAGGTGCGCACCGTCAGCGCCCACCGCGACCGCTGGGATGCGGCCACGCTGCTGCCCAGCCACGACGCCATCCGCGCGGGCCAGGACAAGTACGCCAGCTACCGCAAGTGGCGCGAGGTGGGCCTGCCCGTCCCGGAGACCTTCCTGCTGGAGTCCCCCGACGACGTGCACCGGGCCTTCGACGCGCTGAAGACCCGGCCCGTGTGGGTGCGCGGCGCGGGCGTGCCCGGGCGCGGCATCGGCGTGGCGAGCCTGCCCTGCCGCGACCCCGAGGGCGCCATCGCCTGGGTCGAGTACTGGAACGGCTGGGGCGGCATGGCCGCAAGCCGGTACCTGCCCGGGGACAACCTCACCTGGCTGGGCTTGTGGTGCGACGGCGAGCTGATCGCCAGCCAGGCCCGGCGCCGCCTGGAGTACGTCATCCCCCACGTCTCCCCGTCCGGGGTCACCGGCGCGCCGGCGGTGAGCCAGACGCACCAGCGGGACGACATCAACGAGATCGCCGAGCAGGCCGTGCGGATCATCGACCCGCAGCCCAACGGCGCGTACTTCGTGGACCTGACCTGCGACGAGCAGGATCGCCCCCACATGACCGAGGTCAACGTGGGTCGCTTCGGCACCACGATCCACTTCTACACCGCGGCCGGGTTCAACTTCCCCCGCCTGTACGTGCAGCTCGCCCTCGGCGAGCGCCCCCAGCTCGAGCGGGTGCGGGACGTCATCCCGGTGGGACGCACCTGGGTGCGCACCCTCGACTGTGGCCCCGAGCTCGTCACCGATCCCGAGCGGTTCGACGTGGAGATGGGCGGCAAGTGGCGCTAGACGGCATCCGACCACCCCTGGGCGAGGGCGACGCCGTCCTGTTCGACATGGACGGGACCCTGCTGTTGTTGCCCGTGGACATCGACGCGCTCCGGCAACGGCTGGCGGATCACCACCGCCGGTACGGCCTGGAGATGAACTTCCGGCCGCTCACGGACGATCTGGAGCGGGCGGCGCAAAAGCTGCGCGAGATGCTCTCCCCCGCCGAGGCGCGCGCGGCCGCCCGGTGGGCGAAGGCCCAGGTGGCGCAGGCCGAGGTGGACGCGGTGGAGCAGGTGGAGGCGCGCGCCGGCGTGATCGAGGCCCTCCATACCCTGCGGGAGCGCGGTGTGTGGGTCGGGGTGGTCAGCAACAACACCCGCCGGGGTATCCGCGCTGCCCTGGAGCGCGTGGGCATCGATCCCGGCGATCTGACCGCGCTGGTGTCCCGCGAGGACGTGGATCGACCCAAGCCGGCGCCGGACGCCCTGGATCTGGGTGTGCGCCAGCTCCTCGACGG
Source organism: uncultured Rickettsiales bacterium (assembly GCA_964558555.1). Classification (GTDB taxonomy): domain Bacteria; phylum Myxococcota_A; class UBA796; order UBA9615; family CAYRNR01; genus CAYRNR01. Next base: position 11,846 of record CAZLEO010000131.1, read on the forward strand.
CGGCTGGCAGCCCGAGGGCGCGCGGCTGATCTACGTGGGGGACGCCCCGTCCGACCTGATCGCCGTGCGCGCCATGGCCCCGCAGCGTCTGCACGTACGCATGCCCGAACCGGCCGTGCTCATCGTGGGTGGGGGGCGCGCCGGCAGCGGCAACCTGGTGGGGGACGAAGCGGACTGGATCGCGCCGGACGACCTCAGTGCGAAGCAGCTCCTGACAGGAACGTAGGCGCCCGTTCGGGCCCCGGAACCTCTACCCGCCTGGTCTCGACGATGCGGTGGTGCGGAGGGAGGAAAAGGCGGTCAGATGCCGACCTCGATGAGGCTGCCGCGGGGGACCACCTCGAGGAGGATGCTGCGGGCGTCGAGGATGCGCTGTCCGGCCTCGCCCTCGTCGTACCACAGGTCGATGCCGAGCTTGTGCTCGCCCACGTCGTGGGCGGTGGGCACCCAGTAGAAGGTGCCCAGGTCCACGTCGATGACCGCCTCGGCGGGGGCACCGCTGAGGGTCAGGTAGGTGTCGTCCGGGTCCACGTCCCACACGTCGGCCCAGAAGCTGATGAAGACCTCGTCGCCCACGCGGACCTCGAGGTCCATGTCGTCGATGTGGATCTCGCCGGCCGGCTCGTCCAGGCCCTCGGGCTGGGGGATGTCGCCGTCGTCGTCCACGCCGTAGGTGCGCTGGTTGACGTCGAGGGGTTCCGCCAGCGACGGCTGGCTCAGGTCGGGTTCGATCTCGGTGAAGCGGGGCTCGTACTCCTCCAGCGCGCAGCCGGCGGCCATGAACAGGACCAGAAGGGGGAGAAGGGCATATCGAGTATTCATCCGACTCCTCGCGGGCCCTAGGCCGGGGTCACACCCAGCAGGACCTCCATCTCGGTGATGTCGTCTTCGTCGAGCTCTTCCGTGCGCTGCTCGATCTCCATGAGCTTGCGGATCACGGCGATCCGGACCTCTTCCTTGAGATCGGGCATGTCCTCGGGGCGACAGCGGACCACGAACCGGCGGGCCATGGACGTCTCGCGGTTGCCCTCCACCAGGATCTTGTTGGCCGTCTTGCGCAGGCCGGAGAGGAACAGCGAGAAACCTTCCACGAGGTTGTCGAACTCGTCGTCCTCCTCGAGGTAGAGGTGGACCGGGCGGTTGACGCCCTTGTAGACCACCTTGCCCCGCCCGATGATCTTCTCCTCGCACAGCCCCATCTCCATGAGCGTCTCGACGGCGAGCCGTGCGTAGTTGACCTCGTAGTTGATGGGCAGCTCGCGGGCGATCTCGTCGAGCTCCATCTCGCGGTCCATGATCATCAGGTAGACCTTCTTGCGCAGGTTGTAGTCCTGCCCGGCCGCGTCCTCCACCGCATTCTCGCGGTACTTCTTCTTGATCTTCTTGACCGTTCGCAAGGCCGTGTCGAACGCCAGCGAGATGCGCGTGGACGTCTTGAACCGGGCCTCGGCGCGCTGGTACATGGCCAGGGTGAACAGCTCCTTGGCGCGCGCGACCGTCATGTCCAGGTCCAGGACCAGATCGGCAGCCATGCCCAGCAGCGCGAAGACGATCTTCGCTTCCTGGGCCGCCACGTCGGCGTCGGGCTGGTAGATCTTGCGTCGCTCGAATACCGGCATTGCCTTGGCCATCGTTCCTCCCGAACGAGTTCGGGGCTTATCAGTGTGCCCCGTGGTTTGCCTGGGTGGCAGGGCATCGTTCTGCCCGCTGTCGTCCCAGAAACCATGCAAGGCGGGTGCCAGGGTTGGCGCGCCGGTGGGAATAACCTGGTAACTACACGGAATTACGCGTGAAAACGATCTGCGACGCGAAAACACGCGCCCGAGGTCGCGATCGCAGCGCTCCCGGTCGGGAGGCAATCCCGGACATCCATGTCATGGTCCGGATCTTCAGGTCGAGCGGCTCAGGTACTTGGCGAGGTGGAAGTCCCGGGTGTTCTCCTCGAACCCCTCGATGTCCTCGCGCAGCAGGTAAGGCATCGTGTAGTGGAAGATGGGGATCAGGGGTAGATCCTGGATCAGGATCTCCTCGGCGTCGTACAGCAACCTGCGGCGACGCGTGGCGTCCTCCTCGGAGCGGACCTGGTTGAGCAGCGCCTCGAACTCGCGGCTGCAGTACTGGGCGTTGTTGTTGCTCGCGCCACAGTCGAAGGTCTCGAGGAAGGCCATCGGGTCGGGGTAGTCGCCGATCCAGCCGGACCGCGCCAGGTCGAAGTCCCCCACCTGCACCCGCTGGAGGAAGACCTTCCACTGCATGCTGCGCAGCTCCACCTCCACGTTGAGGTGCTTCTTCCACATCTCCTGGATCACCTGGGCCACCAGCTCGTGCACGTCCATGGCGTTGAAGGACATCTGGATGGTGGGGAAACCCACGCCGTTGGGGTAGCCCGCGTCGGCGAGCAGTCGCCGCGCCTGATCCGGATCGAAGGCGCCGCCCACGGGGCCCGTGTAGCTGGGCATGGGCGGCACCAGCGAGGTGGCCGGCGTCTCGTCCGCCTTGGTCACGTAGCGGACGATGGCCTCCTTGTCGATGGCCAGGTTCAGCGCCTTGCGCACCTTGGGGTCGTCCAGGGGCGGCCGCGACAGGTTGCAGGTGTAGAAGTAGGTGGCGAGGTACGGCGCCACGTGGAAGTCCGTGCGCTTCTGCTTGAGCGAGGGGATGTAGGCCGCCGGCAGCTGGAAGAGCCAGTCGATCTCGCCGGCCACGTACATCTTGTACCGGGTGGCCGAGTCATCGGAGATGAACACGGTCACCTCGTCCAGCGCCACCTCGTCCGCGGCGAAGTACTTGGGGTTCTTGCGCAGCGTGATGTGGTCCAGCGGCGCCCACTCCGCCAGGGTGTACGGGCCGTTGGTCACCATGTTCTCGGGGCGGACCCAGCGGGCGCCCTTGGCGCCGACCACGTGGCGCGGCACGGGCGCGAAGCCCGGGAAGGCCAGCAGGTCGAGCAGGTAGGGTGTGGGCTCTTCCAGCTCCACCATCAGCGTGTGGTCGTTCAGCGCGGTGACGCCGAGCTTGGTCGGCGGCAGCCGCCCCGACGTGATGGACCGGCCGTTGCGCACGTACCACAGGTACTGCGCCACCTTGCTGCTGTTGGCGGGATCCACGGCCCGCCGCCAGGCATACACGAAGTCCTCGGCGGTCAGCGGCGTCCCGTCGCTCCACACCGCGTCCTCGCGCAGGTGGAACGTCCACAATGTGCCGCTGTCGTCCACCTCCCAGTGGGTCGCCATGGCCGCCCGCGCCTCCCCGTCGTCCGGCGGGAAGCACGTCAGCCCCTCGAACAGGTTCATCACGATGCGCAGCCCCGAGATCTCCGCGCACATCGTCGGGTCCAGGTACTCCGGCTCCGTGTCCGCGTACCGGAACACCTGGTCGGACTGCGGTCCCTTGCCGGAGCACGACAGCAGCGTCAGGGAGGCGAGAAGCAAGCCTGCGGGGAAGCGAGACGACACGTACGGACGCTAGCGGCCAGCAAGACGGCTGTCAACGCCGCACCCTTCAACCTTCGACCTTCAACCTTCAACCCCTAGAAGTGAACGATGAAGCCCAGTTCGAAGGTGAACTCGCCGATGCCGAGGTTACCCAGCATGCCCAGGTCGTAGTCCGGGGCGAACACGTGGCCGGCCTCGAGTACCAGGCCGATGGTGCCGTTCTGGGTCGCGCGCGAGGCCTTGCCGGCCAGGGCCTCGCTGCTGCGGGCGCGCACGCCGCGCGGGAACAGCAACTCGGTGCCGCCGGAGAGGGTGAGCTCGGGGCGAGTGGCCGACTCGGCCCAGTACCCGTAGGCGCCCCCCTCGGAGGCGTCGAAGGTCACCGACGCGTTGGAGATCCCGCCGCTGATGTGCACGAACGGCAAGAGCGCGCCGCGCCAGTTGGGGTGGAACCGCACACCCACCGCCACGGTGTGGGTGCGCAGCATGGAGTCCATGGAAGAGGCCGAGGAGTCGTATTGCTCCAGCTGCGTGGATCGCTTCATCAGCGAGAATGCGTACTCCCCGGTCACCGTCATGAACGGCAACAGGTGGATGCCGAACTCGGGGTTGACCCGGTCGTTGTAGTGCCGCTCCGCAAAGAAGCTGAACTCGGACTCGAACGCTCCCACCGTGGACCAGCGCAGGCTGAGGTCCATCTCGGGGAAGCCTCCGGCGACGGCGCGTCCCGGCAGGGCGAGGAGGGCGAGGACGAAGATCAAGGTCAGGCGCTTCATGGTCGTACCCTCCTAATCCAGGATGTCGGTGAGGCCGTAGCCGAACACGGTGGGGTATCCCCCGGGCAACGACAGCGGCAGATAGGGGTTGAAGAAGGTCACCTGCCCCAGGGGCTGGTCGTGCACCAGGTACACGAACTGCGGCTCCTCGGGATCCTCGAGACCGTGCACCGAATGGGGACGGTCGGCCACGTGGATGACCGCGGCCTCGTACGAGGTCAGCGAGTACCGCACCAGCTTGTCGGCGTCCTTGAGCACCACCAGCACGTACCCGATGGGCTCCGCCTCCCCGTCGTCCGACTGCAAGAACGTCATGTCGTGCGGCGGCGACTCCAGCAGGATGGTCGAGGGAAGCCGCGTGGTGAGGTTGAACATGCTCAGCCGGCCGCTCCCCCAGCCGGTCTCGGCGTGGAAGATGACCAGGGTCTGGCCCGTGGGGTCGAGCTCGATGCGGGTGATGGCGTCGTCGGTGGCGTAGGTCTCCACCTCGGGCTCCCCGTCGTCGAACTCGATGGTGCAGAAGCTGCGCTGCAGCGACGTGCTGTTGTACGCGATGAGCAGGGGGTAGCCCCCCGACTCGGCCATCACCAGGGTGTCCACCGGCGTGCCGGTCTCGAGCCAGTGGGTCTCCGGATCGAGGGTGTCGAAGTACGCCACCTGGCCCGTGCCGCCGGCGGCCGTGGTGATGGCGCCGTCCTCGGTCACGGCGATGTCGGACGGCGTGAAGTTCGTGCCCACCAGGTTGAAGCTCGGGTGGACCAGGTCGAGGACGTAGACCACGTCGCTGCCCGGCGCGGCGGCGAACGCCAGCTCCCCGTCGGGGTGCACCCGCATCAGGTTGGGCCCGATGGGGTACGCCGGGTCGGTGGTGAACGGGTAAGAGGTGGTGTCCAGCGGGCTGCCGTCCAGGGGGAGCATCTCCACGCCCGTGCGGGTGGAGATCAGCGCCTTGTCCCCATCGTCGGCGAAGACGACTCCGGTGGGGCGGGACTCCAGCGTGATGAAGGTGACGACCGGATCCGCGGCGGTCACGTCGATGACGGCCACCTCGTTGGGGTTGACCGAACCGTGGCCGACCAGGTCGTCCTCGGCCACGCTGCCGCCGATGTAGCTCAGCACCAGATCACCGCGTGGGGAGAACACCAGCTGGTCGAAGAACGGCTTGAGGGCCAGCTCCTCGGCCGCGTACTCGTCGGGCTGGGCCTCGAAGGCGTCCACGTCGATGATCGACATGGAGTGGTCGTCGTGGTTGATGGTGTAGATACGGTGGTTGCCGTCCGCATCCTCGTTGGCGGTCATCACCAGCGGGTAGCGGCCCACCGGGATGGACGCCACCGAGCGCGACTCACGGTCGATCTGCACGACGCGGTCGCTGTACGGCGCCAGGGCGTAGACCTTGCCCTCGATGGCCACGGTGTCGGTGGTCACGAGGTCCTCGGGGATGTCCCACCAGTCCTCCTCCACGCTGCACGCGGAGATCAGCAGGCTGGCGGCGACGAACAGGGAGGGGATGAAGAAACGAGTCATGGTGCGCCTCCTCACTCGATGCCCGAGTTCAGCTCGAAGCCGGTGACGGTCTGGACGTCGAGGGTCTCGGGATCGGCGAAGCTCATCCGACCCAGCGGGTGGTCCTGGGAGATCCAGGCCACCGGGTCGGGCAGCCCCTCCTCTTCGGGCATCACGCCCACGTAGACCGGGTACGACGGCACCAGGATGTCGTCCACGAGCCGCGACGGGTAGTCGATGATGCCCACGTTGCGGTTGTCGGCCATCATGAACACGGCCTTGTCGCCGTCGTCGAAGTTGGCCAGGGAGTCCAGCTCGTCCTCGAGCAGCACCGCGTTGGGCACGAAGGCGCCGTTGTCGATGGTGACGATGGTGATGACGTGGTGGCTGGAGTAGATGTCGTCCTCGTCGGGCACGTCCTCGATGGAGTGGACCACCACCATCGACTCCCCGTTGGGCGCCATGATCACCTGCTCCACCGGCTTCTCCAGCCGGCGCACGGTCAGGTCGTCGCTGGTCCGATCCCAGACCGTGACCCGGTCGGTCAGCGCGGCGGTGGTGTACAGCAGCGCCATGTCTCCCTCCGGCGCCATGGCGAGGCTGCCGATGGTCTCGGTGGACGGCAGCTCCATGCAGTTGTCCGCCTCGAAGCACGGCCGGGGGTCGGCCTCGGGGGCGGCGGCGTCGAAGGTGCGCAGCTCGCCGGCGCCGCGGCTGACCACCATCAGCTCGGTGCCGTCCGGGGACAGGTCCATGTCCGTGGGCTCGTCCCCCACCACCAGCCAGCTCAGCTCGCCGGTGCGGAGGTCCACCACCTGGATCAGGTCGTCACCGTTGTAGCGGATGAACGCGTACTCACCGGTGGGCTCGATCTCCACCTCCGCGGCGGTGGGGGGATCGAAGGGATCGGCCTCGAGATCGATCATCTCGGGCTCCACGTCCCCCTCGCTCAGATCGATCACGGTGAGGTACTCGTCGGAGATGATCACCGCGAGGTACACGCCGAGATCCTCGTCCAGGACGAACTTGACCTGCTTGGGATTGAACCCCACGGAGAAGTCGTGGCTGACCAGGCCGTCCAGGTCCACCACCGACACCTCGGTGTAGGAAAGCACGCCGTTGAACGAGCCGCTCCCCTCCATCAGCGCCACGTTGAGGAAGCACACCGCGTGCAGGCCGTTGGGGCTGAGGGTGAGGTAGTTGAAGTCCTCGCGCACGGGAACGGTCTGGACCTCGTCCGTGTCCGGGTCCACCACGGACACCGAGTCCTCGCCGTCGTTGAACACCACGGCGCGCGAGTAGTCCGCGGTCACCACGACCTGGCTGGGCTCGTCGCCCACGTCGATGGTGGTGATCTGGCGCGTCACCACGTCCACCTTGGTCACCGAGTCGCGGCTGGGGTTGACCACGAAGACGTACACGTCCCCCGCGGACGGGGGAACCGAGATGAAGTCGTCCTCCTGCTCGGGTGGGCCTCCGTCGTCGTCGTCGTCGTCGCCTGCCCAGGCGTCGTCGTCGTCGGCCGAGGCGGCGTCGTCGTCGCCCCAGTCCTCGTCGGCGCCGCCCGCCTCTGACGCCAGGTAGCTGTCGGCGCATGCGCCCAGCAGCTGACCCGCCGGCAGGAAGAACACTGCCAGCCATGGCAGCAAGGTGGTTGTTCTCATCGCTCCTCCTGGTGCCCCCGGGAATCCGTACCCGATCGAGGTGATCATCTCCCGGCACGGGTTCCCAGAGTAGGGCAGTTTCATTCCCGATTTCAACGACTTATGTAAACGGCGCGGGCAAAAAAATAGGGCCGCAAGCGCGGCCCGATCGACACCCCAGGTTTGGACAGCCTCGGTCCCCCTCGAGGAGGGGCACGTTAAACCTCGAGGGGAACCGGGCTGTCCGTTTCGAGGGGCCTGATTGCTTCGGTATAGTCTTCAAGGGCCGTGCCAATATCGGCACGTTTTTCACTTCTTTTTCGAAACCGTTGTGATATCCAGGCGTTGGAAACCACGGGGCTCGGGCCGGCTCCCCGGCGGTCAGGGGACCGCAAACGACTCCGGGACACGGATGTCGCTGTCGGCCCGGAGGGCTCCTTCGATCGGGCACTTTCATGCCCGGTGGGGGCGCTGCATGAATTGACAGGCTATACGCAGGTCTGTTGTATTCGGACGCGCGCGAGGAACGGAGGTCGAAACATGAGAGTGCTGACCCTGCTGACGCTGTTGCTGGCGGTGAACCTCGTGGGCACCGCGGTCGCCGAGGAGACCGAGGAGACCGAGGAGACCGAGGCCGTGGAGTCCCCCCTCGTCCTGCCTGCCGAGCTCCAGTGGTGCGAGTCACTGGAGTCCGTGGCCGGCAAGCTCGGCATCACCGACACCAGCGAGACCGGCCACGCCTATCGCTCCGATGGCGAGTACCTCGTCACGGGCATGATGTGGGGCCACCGCGGCAACTACACGGTCCGCTTCGAGGAGTGGGGCAGCCTGACCACCCTCGTGGAGGTCGAGTTCCGCATGTTCCGCGAGGCCTCCGCCTGGGAGGACGTGGTGAGCCAGCTCAACGACATGCTCGGCGCCGGCACGTCCGAGACGGTGGCCAACGCCCAGTTCGGGCCCAACGGCGAGGAGCTCAAGGCCCAGCGCAGCAAGCACACCTACGACGATCCCAGCGACCAGTGGGAGGTCTTCGCCCGGCAGATGTCCAACGAGATCGATGCGGTGAAGTTCTCCTACACCATCGACCTGTGCCGCCCCGAGGGGTGGACCCCCGGCGAGGTCAACTACGACGTCGAGGCCCCCGCCCGCTCCGAGAAGCGCGACGACGACATCTTCAACTACGACATGTGGGCCGACGATCCCCTCCACGAGGACACCCGCGAGGTCGAGCTCGAGGAGGAGCGCAAGAAGGCCGAAGAGGAGAAGAAGGCCGAGGAGGAGGAGGCCACCGAGGGCGACATCGACTGGACCGACGTGGACAAGGCCGACACGGACGCAGATATCGAATGGTGAGTTCTCTCACCTGACCGCTTGATCACCTCCAACACCTGTGCTATTTCACCCGGCACTCCGCTGGTGCGAAAGTGGCGGAATTGGTAGACGCGCTGGGTTCAGGGTCCAGTGGGCGTGCGCCCGTGGGGGTTCGAGTCCCCCCTTTCGCACCATCCTTCGAACGCTCAGGGCTCCCATCGGGGGCCCTTTTTTTTGTCTGGAGGGACCGTGGTCTTGCCCCCACCACGCCACGTTCGGCGCCCGCGTCGAGGAGACCCTGGCAGAGTTGCGCGAGCGGCTGGATGCGGACTGGGGGTGAATTCGGGGCGAATCCTCCACTTCCCCTCCCCCCCAACCCCGCGATACCTTCTCAGCAACGCATGAAACGCCGACTCCTCCTCATCCAGCCCCCCTTCTATCGCCTCCACCGCGAGGACTGGTCGCTGGACGAGGTACCCCTGGGGCTGGGGTATCTGGCCGGGGTGGTGCGGGAGGAGACGGACTGGGAGGTGGCGGTCTACGTCGCCGACCAGGGGGAGGTGATGGGGGCGCCGCCGGGGAGCCGGTGGTTGATGGGGGAGGGGCACCGCAGGTTCCTGGATTCGCTGGACGATCCCCGGGCGGAGGTCTGGCAGGAGGTACGACGGGTCGTCGAACAGGTGCAACCCGGCGTGGTGGGGATCTCGGTGACGAGCCCGCTGACGGCGTCGGCGAAGGCGGTGGCGAAGATCGTGCGGTCGGCGGTGCCGGACGTGGTGATCGTGGCCGGTGGGGCGCACGCGAGCCTGGATCCGTTGTCCCTGCTGGACGGCGGGACCGCGGATCTATGCGTGATCGGGGAAGGGGAGGGGACGTTGCCGCGTCTGCTCGAAGCCCTGGACGGCGGCGCCGACGGCCGGGGCGTCGAAGGCGTGGCCGGGCGGGACGGGAGCGCGGTGTGGATCGAGCCGATGCCGCCGCCGGTGGACGACCTGGACGGGCTGCCGCGGCCGGCGGGTGTGCTGGACGACGTGCTGGTCCATCGCGAGCGGTTCGGGGCCGAGGCGTTTTCTTCCATCATCACCTCGCGAGGCTGCCCCCACCGGTGCCGCTACTGCGGCAGCGAGTCCATCTGGGGCCGGAAGGTCCGGCGCCGGTCGGCCGGCGACGTGGCGGCCGAGGTGCGGGGACTGCGGTCGCGGTTCGGACTGGACGAGCTGGTGATCCGTGACGACACGTTCTCGCTGGCGGGAGAGGGCCTGCAGAGCCTGTGTGGCGCCCTGCACGCGACGGACGTGCAGTGGTCGGCGCAGCTCCATCCGTCCCGGGTGGACGCCGCGACCGTGGAGACGATGGCGTCTGCCGGCTGCACCATGATCTCGCTGGGCCTGGAGACGGGCAGCGACGAGCTGCTGCGCGCCCTGGGCAAGGCGAGCACCGCGGCCCAGGGGCTCGAGGCGGCGCGTGTCGTCCAGGCCGGCGGCGTCCGGCTGCTCGCCTACTACATGGTCGGGCTGCCCGGGGAGTCCGACCAGAGCCTGGAGCGGACGGAGCGCCTGATGCGGGACGCCGGCGCCCACCTCAACGTGCTCAGCGCCTTCACGCCCTACCCCGGGACCGCGCTGTTCGACGATCTGCAGCGCGAAGGGCGCATCCCGGCCGACCACGACCCCGGCCGCATCTCCCACACCAGCCCTGGCCGCTCGTACTCGCCCAACCTGAGCGACGACCAGCTCCAGGCGGCCACCGAGCGCCTGTCCGGCCTGGCCGATCGCCTCAACCGCCGCGGCCGGGTGCGCTACTTCGCCCGGAACCCCGGCCGGCTGATCCGCCGCCTCCTGCGCGGGAGGCGGCCGTGACGTACCCCGACTTCTTCATCGTCGGCGCGCCCAAGTGCGGCACCACGGCCCTGTTCCACTACCTGCGCCAGCACCCGCAGGTGTTCATGCCCGACCGCAAGGAACCCCACTTCTTCTCCGCGGACATCCGCGTCCCCGGCGCGATCCGCAATCCGGTGGAGTACGCCGCCCTGTTCGACGACGTGGGCGGCGCCCGGCGGGTCGGCGAGGCCTCGGTCTCCTACCTGGCCTCCCGCGCCGCCCCGCCATCCATCCATCGTGCGGTCCCGGACGCCCGGATCCTCGTCATGCTCCGCGATCCTGCCGCCGTGATCGCGTCGCTGCACCAGCAGCTCGTGTACGAATGTGAGGCCGAGCACGACGATCTCGGCGAGGCCCTGCGCATCCAGCGCGGGGCCCGCGACCTCATCCTCTCGCACAAGGGCGCGCCGTACATCTACCGGGAAGCGGTGCGGTTCGCCGAGCAGATCCAGCGGTACCTCGACCGGTTCGGCCCGGAACAGGTCCACGTCGCCCTCCTCGACGACCTGCGCGACCGGCCGCAGCCGACCTTCGAGGCCGTCCTGCGTTTCCTCGACGTGGATCCCGGCATCACCCCGCGATTCGACGTCATCAACCCCCGCAAGCGCGCCCGCTCCGCCACCGCCCAGCGCTGGCTCAAGCACCCACCCGCTCCGGTGGAGGCCCTCGCCGGGGCCGTCCCCGGACGGGCACGCAGCGCCCTGTCCGCCGTGTTCCAGCGGGCCAACACCACCGACGCCGTCGCCGCCCCCGAAGTGCCTGCCGACCTGCGTCGGGAGCTCTCGGTGGAGGTGGAGGCGCTGCGTCAGCTGCTGGGGAGATCCCTGGAGGGGTGGGGCCGGAGCTGATCAGGCGGAGTCGTCGTCGCCGGCGGAGTCGTCGTCATCGCCACCGGTGGAGTCGTCGTCCCCACCGGCCGAGTCGTCGTCACCCGCGTCATCATCGTCATCGTCGTCGAGCACGTCGTCGTCGTCGAGTACGTCATCGTCATCGTCGAGCACGTCGTCGTCGTCGTCGTCCATGAAGTCGTCGTCGTCGCGAATGTTCGCGGGATCGCCGCTGGACGAGCAGCAGAACGCCGCGCAACCGCCACACGGATCCTCCTCGTACTGCACCTCGAAGTGGACGTCGAGGTCCCAGCCGTGATCGCCCGCCTCCTGGTAGGAGACGAGGTGGTACTCGCCGCGCTTGCACAGCTTCTCACCCGCGTGGGGCATGGCCATCCGGATCTCTCGCTGGTCCGGTGCCAGGAACGCGTCCCTGACGATCAGGAAGCCCAGGTCGTCGTGGTAGTCGCCGGGCTCCATGCCGTACCAGTCGTCGTACCGGCAGTCCCGCACGTCGTCCGGGTCGACGGAGTGGGGCGAGGCGAACAGGGCGAAGCCGCCGCTCGTACCGTCGTACCAACCGTCGACCACCACGGGCTCCCAGGCCCAGGCGAGGGCGTCGTCGGCCGACACGAGGCAACGGCGCTCGGTCTCGTCGACGCTGGTGCAGCTGCAGCCGCCGCCGGTCCACGAATCGGTCCAGACCGCCCGCCGGTCCATGTTGGTCACGCCGCGCAGCAGGCCCGGCATCGCCAGGAACACGACCAGGGTCGCGGCGAGCAGAGGGGTTCGTCTTCGGGGGTCCATGGTGTTCGCCCTCCCGGTTCTCGAGCCCTGATCTTAATGCAAGTTTCGCCGCAGTTCGGCGGGCAATCTCGCTCCCTCAGCGCGCCAGCACCAGCAGCGAGAATCCGCCCAGCAGCCGCGACGCCAGATCGGGGTCGGCGGAGAACAGGGCACGGCGCGGCCAGCGCGCGAGCATCGCCAGGGCGGATTGGGGCGGCCGCTCGAGGGAGCCTCGGGTGTAGAAGGCGCCCTCCACCTCGTATCCGGCGGTCTCGAGGGTGGCCAGGGCCGTGTCGCGGGTGAAGTAGTGCAGGTGGCCGCTGCGGCGGCGAAGGTCCAGCAGGGGCTCGGCGCGGACCACGGACTGGGCCGAGGTGTCCAGGGGGATGTGGAGGATCGTGTGCTCGGCGCGGCCGCGCAGGTCGCGCAGGAAGCCGATGTAGTCCTCCACGTGCTCGAGCACGTCGATGCACAGCAGCAGATCGAAGACCTCGCCCGCGGGAGGACCTCCCTGGATCAGCTCGACCCGGGGATCGCGGATCGCGCGACCACCGTCGATGGCGTGGGGCGACGGATCGCAACCCAGCAGCCGCGTGGCCATGGGCAGCTTCGGGGCCAAGGCGTCGAGCACACCTCCCCGGCCGCAGCCCACGTCGAGCACCGTGACGGGCCGCAACCCGAAGCGGTCCATCATGTGGGTGATCTGGGTGGCCTTCCAGGCGGAATCCTCGCGGTGCCACGAGGGGTGGTGGGAGCGGTGTTCGTCGCCCGTGTAGCGGTCGGACGCGTTCATGGTCGGCTCAACCGCCGTCGTCCGAATTGAGCTCGTCGAGGAGGTTGGCCCCTTCGGGGATCTCCAGGACCCGGGGCGCGGCCTCGCGGTCCGACGTATCGGTGGGTTCCTCCTCCGTCTCGGTGGCGTCGTCGTCGGCGGCGGCCATCAGCTCCTGCATCAGATCCACGTTGTCGGGGATCTCCAGGCTGCCGCCCGGCGTGGCAGGCTCCACCTCGTCCCAGTTGATCTCCGGCTGGCTGGAAGAACCGTCCAGGTGCCAGGTGGTCATCTTGGGGAAGTAGGCGATGAGCAGCACGCCCACGGCGAGGATGCCCAGGAAGGGCAGGGCCATGCGGTAGATCGCCGTCAGGGCGGTCTCGAACCGATACGAGGCGAGGAACAGGTTCATGCCCACCGGCGGGGTGAGGTAGCCCAGCTCGAGGTTGGCCAGGAACAGGATGCCCAGGTGGAGCGGATCGATGCCGAAGGCCAGGCCGATGGGGATGATCAGCGGCACCACCACGACGATGGCCGAGAAGATGTCCATCAGGCAGCCGACGATCAGCAGGAACACGTTGAGCAGCA
>CAZLEO010000132.1:0-24918 GCA_964558555.1 uncultured Rickettsiales bacterium
GCGGGGGTCGTCCTCGGGGATACCGGCCTCGACCTTGCCGACCAGGTCGGCGCCGCCGTCGGCGGCCTTGGTGAAGATGCCGCCGCCCACGCGGGCGAACAGCGCGATGGAGGACGCACCCAGGGAGAAGCCCGTGAGGACGTTCAGCGCCTGAGTGGTGTTCTCCGGCCACATGGCCGTGTAGACGATGTACAGCGTGCCCAGACCGAGCACGGCGAGGCCGACCACACACATGCCCATCACGGCGCCGCCGTTGAAGGCGACGGCCAGGGCCTCGTTGAGGCTGCTGCGCGCGGCGTGGGTGGTGCGGATGTTGGCCAGGGTGGCGACCTTCATGCCGAAGAAGCCCGCCAGACCCGACGCGATGGCACCGCAGACGAACGAGACGGCGATCAGCCAGCTGGAGTCCTGGACCTGCTTGCTCTCGTTGGCGACCGCCAGCAGGATCGCGACGACCACCACGAAGATGGCCAGCACGCGATACTCACGACCGAGGAAGGCCATTGCACCGTCGGCGATGTATCCACCGATTTCTTTCATCCTGTCGGTACCCGGGTCCTTGCTCTTGACCCACAGGGCGCGCCACAGGGCGAACGCCAGGGCCAAAACAGCCGAAGCCGGGATGGCGTAGACAATCCAGTTTTCCACGGTCATGTCCTCCGGTAAGGGGTTCGAATTCCTGTCTTTTTCCTTCGATCGCGGTGCCCACGGCACCACGTGCTTTGTCTAGTACGCTCCCCTACGGGGAGGCTGGGGGGGCGGTATACACAAACGGGGTATTCAGCGCAAGCAAAGCTGCTCTTCGGGGAGCGCGGGTGTGCGCGAGTTCGCGTGCGTGAGGGCTGCCGCGCCGCTTCAGGGAAATGCGGCGCTGGTGTGGGGCGTCGAGACGATCAGCCCCACCTGGTGGGCGCCGACGAGCTTGCGGCTGGCGTAGGACAGGGTCTCGGGCAGGTACTGGCCCCACATCTTGACCGGGATCTCCTGGATCTCGGTGACGGGGGCGTAGGCCACGGCCAGCAGGTACTCGATGATGAATTCTGCGTTCTTGGCCATCCGCCCGCGGTAGTCGCGGCGTTCACGCTGCTCGAGGATGCGGTACTCGTGCATGCAGCGGCCGAGCTCGGACTCGAGGAACTCGTCGAAGGTGGTGAGGATCAGCTCGAGGCGGATGGACCGGGCCGAGCCCCGGACGAAGTCGGGGAAGCCCTGGGCGAGCTGCTCCGGCGTCAGGCCGCGGCCCGTGGCGAACGTCCAGTCCAGCTCGGTGTACTGCTCGATGATCCGGTCCGGGGACGGCAGCTCCAGGTCCACCAGGATGTTCACCGCGTTGTACTCCCCGCGGTGCTCCTCCCGCTCGAACACCGTGGCCCCGGCGGATTCGTCGATGAACGCCTCGGTGCGGGCCAGCTCCTCGGGGGTGCCGATGATCTTGAACCCGATCACGTCGTCGATGGGCAGGGCGTCGGTGGGGATACGGATGGACCCCTTGCGGAAACGCTCGGAGAGCCACGCCTCCGCGGCGAGGAAGTCGCTGCGCTCCTGCTCCGGTGACGAGGTCATCTCGTTCAGGGTCATGCCGCGGGAGCTGGCCCGCCGCGACGCCAGCTCCTCGGCGCGGGCACGGATCAGCCCGCCGAGGTGGTCGGCCACCCGGCGTGACGCCTTCTCGGCCACGCGGCGGGGCCGCTTGATGCGGTAGCCGCCGATCAGCCTCGCGTCGGCCGCGGACACCAGCACCCCGTCGATGGGCATGCGGCGGAAGAACGCCTCCGGGTTGGAGTGGTACGCCTCCATCATCTGGTAGTGCCGCGTCGTGGGCGTGCCGATGGCCTCGAGGGCCAGCTCGCGCAGCTCGTGCTTGTAGTGGATGCGGTGCGCCGACAGGGGCGCGCCGAACACGTCCTCGTACAGCATGCCCATGAACGAGCGCGCCTCGGCGATGGAGATCACCCCGTCGTAGGTGAAGATCTCCGTCACCGTCCGGGCGTCGCCAGGGCGGGGGCGATCCGTGAGCCACCGCATGACCACGTTGTAGAGCCTGCGGCGGTGCGTGAGGCCTGTGAGGAACATGTTCTCGCGCGCAGGATGACACAGGTCACGGCTGTGGGGAAATGATGCGTCGGACGCCGGTCGCGCCATCCTTGACGGGACGCTGACGCGAACGTCGTTGACCCTCCCCACGCGCGCGGGTACTGTGGTACGTGACCCATAGGAGCTTACGATGACCACGACCGTGCTTCGATGTACTCCCTTGAGCCTCCTGGCAGCGCTGGCGCTGCTGCTCGGACCGGGTTGCGGCTCCGGCACCGGCGGCGGCGGCGGTGAGGACTCCGAGCCCCTGATCGACACCGACGGCGACGGCCTCTACGACGTGTTCGAGGAGGAGATCACCACCGATCCCGAGCTCGAGGACACGGACGGCGACGGCTACACCGACGCCGAGGAGTGGGAGCTGTACACCGACCCGATCGACCCGGAGGACTACGAGTACCTCGACGGCAGCGGCGCGGTGATCTGGGAGCACTACCCCTACCCCCTCGACATCGAGGGTGAGGGCAGCGGCTACGGCGACATCGCCGAGTACTTCGCCCAGCCCGACCGCTGGCAACAGCTGGTCAACCTGTACAGCTTCTACGGCAACGTGGTGCAGATCGTCGCCACAGCCGACACGTGAGGCAGCTGCGCCGAGTTCGCCAGTATGGCGGAACAGCAGTACCAGCAGTACAAGGACCAGGGCTTCGTCACCATCATCCTGATGGTCGATGCGTCGGTCGGGGGCAGCCCCGATCCCGTCGAGGGTTACGCCAGCTACTACGGCCTGACCATGCCCGTGCTCAACGACCCGGAGACCACCGCCTCCAAGACCATGGGCATGGGCTGGGACATCCCCTACTACGCCCTCGTGGGCCGCGACATGACCCACATCTACGGCGGCGGCAGCCCCGCCCAGGACTCCGCCATCGAGGAGGCCCTCGCCGAGGAGTGGCCCGAGGTGAACCGCCCCGAGAACCCGGTCCAGGAAGAGGACTCCGACCTCGATCTCGACCTCGACACCGACACCCCCGCCGGCTCCACCCCCTTCTCCATGGCCTCCGGTCCCGGCCAGGGCGAGGTCGTCATCTGCTCCGTGGGTGATCGCGGCGCCGCCGCGCCGTGGGCCCTGCTCGCGCTCGCCGCCCTGTTCGGACTGCGCCGCCGCTAGGCCCGCCCGTCAGCCAGCCCCTACAGCCCTTGCCCGTACACCAGGTAGGCCGCCCCGGCTTCCGCTCCCCCTGATCCGTTCGCCGGCGCGCCGACGAGGAAGTCGTCGTACCCGTCGCCGTTGACGTCACCGGCCCCCGACACGTAACGCCCCGCCTCGTCCAGCAGGACCTCGCCGGTGAACTTGGTCAGGGCGGACATGTCGATGATGCCGAAGCTGGGGCCGTACACGAGGTAGGCGGCACCGGCGCCGGGGCCGCCGGTGTCGTACTTGGCGCCGATGAGGAAGTCGGCGTGGCCGTCGGCGTTGACGTCGCCGGCGTCGGACACGGCGATGCCGGCGTAGTCCCAGGTCTCCTCGCCGAGGTACTTGCCGTCGGAGTCGGACAGATCCGAGGACCACTGGCCGGGGCCGTGGATGAGGTAGGCGGCGCCCGCGTGATCGCCGCCGCCGGTGTGTTCGTACGCGCCTACGAGGACGTCATCGAGGCCGTCGCCGTCGATGTCGCCAGCGCCGGAGACGGACCAGCCGGCGAGATCGTGGGCGGCCTCGCCGAGGTACTTGGCGGGCGCGCTGGACAGCTCTATCTGGCCCACCACCGGGCCGAGGACGAGGTAGGCGGCGCCCGCGTTGGAGCCGCCCTCGCTGTTGCGGTAGGCGCCGATGATCAGGTCGCCGAGGCCGTCGCCGTTGACGTCCCCGGCCCCGTCCACGGAACACCCGGCGTACTCGGTGGTGTCCTCGCCCAGCAGCTTGGCGTCGGCGTCCGCGAGGTCGATCTCGCCGGAGAGGGCGCCCCCGTACAGCAGGTAGGCCGCGCCCGAGTACTGGCCGTTGGTGGACTCGTGGTACGCGCCGATCAGGACGTCGTCGTGGCCGTCGCCATCCACGTCGCCCGCGGAGGCCACGCGGCCGGCGTAGTTGTCCGGACCCTCGCCCAGGAGCTTGACGTCCGCATCGGCGAGGCTCATGTCGCCGCTGATCGACGCGCCGTACAGCAGGTACACCGCGCCGGCGGCCTCGCCGTTGGTGGACTCGCCCAGGGCCCCCACCAGCAAGTCGCCGAGGCCGTCGCCATCCACGTCGCCCGCGGACGCCACGCCCGCGCCGGCCCAGTCGCCCGCCTCCTCGCCGGCCAGCTTCGCGTCGGCGTAGCCCAGCAGCACCGTGCCGTTGAGGCCGCCCCCGTGGAGCAGGTAGGCGGCGCCCGAGTCGGTGCCGCCGCCGTCGTTGTACTTGGCGCCCACCAGCACGTCGCCGAGCCCGTCGCCGTCCACGTCGCCCGCCGCCGCCACCGGCCCGACCCCGTCACCGGCCGCCTCGCCGACGAGCTTGGCGCCGGCGTCGGCCAGGCTGAACGTACCGTGGTACCCGCAGCCGTCGTCCTCGCCGTTGCAGTTGTCGTCCACGAGGTTGCCGCACACCTCCTCGGCGTCGGGGTTCACCGCGCCGTCGCCGTCGTCGCAGTCCCCGTCGCACACGCGGAACCCGTCCGAGTCGCCGTCCGCGTCCTCGTCCGTGGCCGGATCGCAGTCGTTGTCCACCCCGTCGCACGCCTCGAACGCGCCGGGGTAGACCGTGTCGTTGGTGTCGTCACAGTCGCCGTCGCAGCCGCGGTAGCCGTCCCCGTCCGCGTCCACCTCGTCGTCGCCGGGCGACCCGTCACAGTCGTTGTCCTTCTCGTCGCACAGCTCCTCGGCGCCCTCGTGGGTCACTGGATCGAGGTCGTCACAGTCGCCGGCGCAGATCATGACGCCGTCGCCGTCCTCGTCCACCTCGTCCTCGTCGGGATCGCCACTGCAATCGTTGTCGATGCCATCGCACGCCTCCTCGTTGCCCGGGAAGCGCAGGGGATCCTCGTCGTCGCAGTCGCCGCCGCAGACCATGACGCCGTCGCCGTCCACGTCGATCTCGTCGGGCAGGGCCACGCCGTCGCAGTCGTCGTCGATGCCGTTGCAGGCCTCCTCGGCGCCCGGGTACACCGCCGCGTCGGTGTCGTCGCAGTCGTCGAGCTCGTTGAACCCGTCGCCGTCGAGGTCCTCGAGCTCGTCGAAGCCCGTGTCGTCGTCACCTGCGTTGTCACAACCCAGCACCGCCAGCGCGGCGGCGGTCATCCACACGAGGGCGCGTCGTCCCATGCTGTCCTCCTCGTCCACCCCAAGGCATATCACGGACCCCGATCGCACACAGAGTTTCCCTTGGAGAATCGCGCGCGTGAGGAGTATGGTGGCCCTCCTGAGGAGGGTTCCATGGATTCCAGGTACATGCTGCTGGTTCTGATCGCGTCGTTCGGCCTCCTGGCTCTCGGTTGCCAGGATTCTGGCTCGGGGGGAGACGACGATGACACCTATGGTGAGGACGACGACGACTTCGTCGGCGACGATGACGACGCGTCCTCGGACGACGACGACGCCGTGGGCGACGATGACGACGCCGTGGGCGACGACGACGACGCCGTGGGCGACGACGACGACGCCGTGGGCGACGACGACGACACGGTGGGCGACGACGACGTGGACACCTCGTGCAACCGCTGGGATCCCATCGACCTGCCGAACGCCAGCTGGACCTACACGTCGAGCTACCACTTCCACTACGACGGCGAGGTGGTCGAGGACACGGGCACCGAGAGCGTCTCGCCGGGTGGCGCCACCACCTTCGAGGGCCACAACGTCGAGGAGCGCACCGGCACCTTCACCGGCTCCCAGGCCACCATGAACTGGTCGGGCTACGACCAGTGCGGCGTCGAGGGCAACGTGGACTACGGCTCCTACCTCGCCGACGCCGGCGGCAACGGCAGCGTCACCACGGCCAACGACATCGGCGTGCTGTACCTGCCCTACGACCCCGACACGATGATCGGACACACCTGGAACACCAACTACACCCAGACCGTGTCCATGGAGGGCGGCGGTGAGTCCGACTCCACCCCTTACAACGTCAACTGGCACTGGGAGGTCGTGGGCATGGAGTCCGTGACCGTGCCCGCCGGCACCTACAACGCCGTGCACATCCACGCCGACTACTCCTCCGAGGACCAGCTCGGCGAGCACGGCGGCACGCTGGACACCTACTTCGTGGACGGCCTCGGCCTGGTCAAGTGGGACGAGCAGCGCCCCAACGAGAACGGCCAGTACATCTTGCGCGAGCTCGAGAGCTACTCCGGCCCCCTGTCTCCGTGATCCCGTGCGCCGCGCCATCCTCCCCCTGATCACCGCCCTGGCGCTGACCGCTGCCGCGTCGCCCGCGTCCGCCTGCGACGCCGAGCTGCTCCAGCGCCTCGACCCGCCCTTCGGCGAGGTCATCTCCCGCGTGCAGATGCCCTCCGCGGTCCAGCGCACCGTCGAGATCGAGAAGCTGACCGTCGAGGACATGTGTGACCCCGACCTCACCGACGACGAGTGCATCGGCCAGATGACCGAGAAGCACGCCCACCTGACCCCCGAGGGTCACCGTCTCGTCGTCCACCTCGAGGGCCCGTTCAGCTCGGTGCGCGCCATCTTCGAGATCGCCAAACAACGCCACGAGGTCGTCCTGCCCTCGTATGATCGTGTCGCCAGCTACATGGAAGCCGAGCGCCTCCGCGACCCCGACGTCACGCTCATCAGCGCCGAGCAGGTCATCGACCCCTCCAACCGCACCGCCGTCATGCGCGTCGTCGAGGACCGCACCGGCACCGTGGATATCGGCGCGGGCGTGCGCATGGTCGTCCAGCTCTCCATGCGCGCCATCGACGCCATGCAGGCTGGCGGCGAGCTCGACGGCATCGTCGTCGAGGCGTGGACCAACCAGGTGGACGGGACGGCGATCATCGATCTGCGGTGCGCGAAGTGAAGGTGGGCCGCGGCCTCGGACTGCTCCCCCTGCTGCTCCTGGTCGCCTGTGGCGACGGCTCCGTCGGCCCCTCCGACGATGATGACGCCGTGCACGTGATCGACGACGACGACGACACCGGCCCACCGCTGGAGCACATCCCCGACGCCTGGTCCGCCCCCGAGTACGATCCCTACGACCTGCCCGACGGCGTGCCCGCGCTGTACATCGAGATCGACGGCGAAGCCATGGCCCGCCTCGACGCCGATCCCTTCGCCGCCGCAGACGAGCGCGGGGTCTTCATCGACGGTGACGGCGTCGTCCACGACGCGGACATCAACTACCGTGGCGCCTATCAACTGCTCAACGTCATCAACGGCTACGGCCTGCGCAACTGGAAGGTCAAGCTCGACCCCGGCGACGCCTACCTCGGCAAGCGCGAGTGGAACCTCAACTACGAGCCCCACTTCATCCAGAAGCTCGCCATGGACCTCCTGCGCTTCGCCGGCGTGCCCGTTCCAGGCGCCCGCCACGTCGTGCTGCACGTCAATGGCGCCTACCAGGGCATGTACCTGCTCTACGAGGACCCCGACGACAAGGGCTGGCTGTTCGAACAGTTCGGCCACGACGACGGCGACCTGTACAAGGGCGCCTTCGACATCCCCTACCAGCCCCAGTGTTTCGCCAACCTCACCTACCTCGGCCCGGACTCGGCCGACTACCGCTGCCACTACACCAAGAAGACCAACACCACCGTGGCCCCGGACGACTACACGTCACTGGTGGTTTTCGTCGACGCCCTCAACCACCTCCCCGAGGCCGACCTCCCCGACTTCTTCGCCGACGACTTCGCCCTCGACCCCTTCCGCTCCTACCTGGCCGTGTCCAACTTCATCTCCAACTGGGACGCCTACCCCCAGCGCCCGAAGAACTTCTGGCTCTACCAGGATCTGCGCGCCAACCGCATCGCCTTCGTGCCGTGGGACCTCGACCTCTCCTTCAACCCCAACTGGGACGACACCTGGAACCAGATGGGCCCCTCGTGCCCCATCCTGTTCAACCTCGCCCAGTCCGACTACCCGCCGCCGCACGCCGAGGAGGGCACCGACCGCCCCCTCGTCCGCCGCATGATCGTCCTGCCCGGCGAGGAGCAGGCCTACATCGACCGCTACCGCGAGCTCTCCCAGACCATCCTGTCCGCCGGCTACCTCCACCAGCGCCTCGACGACCTCACCGACCTCGTCTACCCCCACCTCTCCGACACCGACCGCGGCCGCCTCGACTCCAACAACGCCACGCTACGCACCTTCATCGACCAGCGCACCGCGGCCGTCGAAGCCGAGCTCGCCACGCTGCCCTGATGTCTTCCCCGGCGCGAGCGAGGTGACCGCTCCTACCCCTCCAGACACACCACCAGCGCCGACCTCGGCTCGTCCCCCTCCCCCCACCCCTCGTCCGCGATCGCCACGAGCCCCCACCGCTCCCTCTCGTACCCGCACACGAACGCGTCCTGAGCTATCGATGCCACGTCCTGCGGCACCCACCAGTCCAGCCTCGGCTCATCGGGCGGCCAGGCCGTGCCGGGCAAGGTCTCACGCGCGAGCTGCATCCCCATCCCCACGGCCAGCCAGTCCTCGCGGCACCTCTCCAGCACAAAAAACGGCGGCGGCTGCTCGAGCAGCGAGTAGCGGTGGTGCATGAGGCGGGCGCCGACGCCGGCGCAGACGTAGGGGAGGTCCTCGTCGGGGAGCTGGCGGGCGACGAGGATCAAGGTGCTGGTGAGCTCACCGGGGGCGTGGTCCAGGGTGCCGTCGCCGAGGCCGAAGAGGAGGTGAATGCGGTGCTGTGGGTCGGACGGGCCGGGGTCGACGTAGGACCCGACGGAGACGAGGCCCGGGAGGAAGAGCTCGGAATGCAGGAAGCGGCCGGCGCCCTCCCAGAAGGGGGCGCGTGCCGGCGGATGGACGTCGACCGAGCGGGCCTGGAGGGATCTCGCCCAGGCGCCCGGGTCGCCGGAGAGGGCGGATACGGAGGCGGCCTCCCCGTGAGTGCGGAGGATGTCGAACCTGTCGTGGGGGTGGTCCTCGGCGAGTTCGACGCGCTGTTCCGGGGACAGGGACTCGAGGTGGCTGCGCAGGGGCGGGGTGAAGCGGGAGCCCTCGAGCAGGGATTCGACGTGGAGGGGACCGCTGGGGACGGAGAAGCGCGCGAGCTGCGTCGCGCAGAGGCCGAGGCTCAGGGCGGCGGCGGCCAGGGCGAGGGGGATCCGCCAGCGGCCCCGGTCAGGACGCAGAGGGATGCTGCCGGCGGTGCACGCCAGGAGGAAGGCGAAGGGCGCGGCGGGCATGAGGTAGCGGTCCTGCAAGGCGTGGACGTCGAAGTCGGAGAACACGCACAGCAGAAGGTGAAGACCGATCACCGCGGCGGCGCCGATGAGTGGGGCGGTCGCGGCCCGATCGGACCTCGGGGGCGCGTCGCCGTGGCGGCGTCGCAGCAGCCACGAGAGGCCCATGCCGATCAGGACGACGAGGGCCAGCAGAGAGGTGCCGGCGAACAGTCGCGCCCGGTGTGGCGCGCCGTCGAAGGCCAGGACATCGGGCAGGCGCCCGAAGATCAGCTGCCAGGCGCGCCAGAGGGGCCCGCCCGCGTCGGCCACGCGGGTGTGCTCGCGGCCGCCGAGCAGGAAGGTGATGAGGTTGCCGTCGGCGAGGTCCCAGTAGACGGCGGGTCGTACCAGACCGAGCGGGCGACGACGAGGGGGATCAGCCCGATGCCGAGGCCGGCCGCGGTGAACAGCACTGCGGACCAGCCGCGGCGCCACAGGTGAGCGGCCAGCGCGGCGACGACCAGGCCGCCGGCCATGCTCAGGCCGGCGTAGGTGAAGAACACCGCGAGGCCGCCGAAGAAGCCCGCGGCGATGGGCCAGGCGATGCGGGCGAAGGTCCCACGGGCGTCGAGCGCCATGGACAACGACAGCAAGGCGAGTCCGCCAATCAGCGTCGTCTCCAGGTGGTTGGCCCAGCCGGTCTGCTGCAGCTTGATCAGCGCCGGCGGCGCCAGGGTCCACAGGGCGCCGAACAGCAGGACGCCGCGCCAGCGCGCGACGCGCCACGCCAGCGCGCCGAACACCACTGCGGTCCCCGCGTGCCACACCACATTGGACACGCGCAGCGCGTAGAAGCTGGGACCCAGCAGGGCGTACACCGGCGCCGCGACGAGGCCGAAGATCAGGTTGCCGCCCTCGCGCACGAGCGCCATGTAGGCGGCCGGAGGTCCGAGGAGGCCGGTGTTGAGGTGGGCCGGCCACAGGCCGAAATCGCACATCTCGATGGTGTGCAGGCTGACGTCGTTGCGCAGGGTGTACAGCCTGACGACGAGGAAGACCGCGGCCGTGGCGACGACGACCGCCGCGGGCCGCAGCCTGGCGAGCACATCGGCCCCGGCGGCAGCGGCGAAGAGCCTCCTGCGATCCATGGGTCAAGCCTACAACAGCGTGACCGACCGGGTCGTCGGAACGTTGGATCGGGGTGAGCGCATGGAGGGGCACCATGAAGATCTTCGCCGCATCCGCCACCGACGTCGCCGACACCTTCCTGCACGCGGGGTACCTATCCGCGTCGGGGGGCTCGTGGCACGTCTACGACGCCGAACCCGACGTGGTCCCGGCCGCCGCCGAGCTGACGCAGATGCCCACGAGGCCCGGGTCCGGGACCTGGCGGCCGAGGGCTGGTCACTGACCCTGCTCTTCTTCGGCGACGCATCATAAAGATTCTCGACACTTATCCCGGTTTTTGTTGCGTTGCACAATTTTCCCCCTTGACACATTGTGCAACCGCACATAGGTTGGGTTCGAACGTGGGGCGAGGGGAACGCGAGAGGCAAAACGATGGCTACCGCCAAGAAGAACACGAAGACCACCAAGACCCCGAACGGGACGCAGGAGAACGCAACCATGACCGAGCTGTTCAACCCGATGATGGATCCCGCCCAGGTGATGAAGCTGCAGCGCCAGGCCGCGACGGCCGCGTTCGACGGCGCGCTGCAGGTGCACGAGGAGACCCGCAAGATGGCCGAGAAGGCCTGGGATCACTCCCTCGGCGAGCTCGACGCGTGGATGGAGCCGTGGCGCAAGGCCGGCCAGGAGATGCAGGCGGCGGGCTTCGACCTGCACAAGCGGGCCATCGAGGTGAGCAAGAGCGAGACGGATCGTCTCTTCGATACGTTCAGCGAGTGATCGAACCCCTCAGAGATTGTGAAATTATCCCCGGACCGAGTCCAGAGTCGTGAGACGCCCCGCTGGCGAGGGCTGAAGAGGGAGCAGGCTTTTTGCCTGTGACCGATGAGGCCCGCAGAGGGGAGCGATAGCGACCCGTCCAGCGATGATGGATCGAGGCTCTGACGACGGGAGTGGAATATGGGGACACCCTCTCAGTACGGCGTCTTGATGTGGACGACGTAACTGGCCGCCGGCCGCAGACTGGCGCACTCGTAGTGCACGGTCGAGTCCGGCGACAACACCAGCATCTCCATGGGGCTCTCGTCCCCCGAATACACCCCGGCCTCATCCAGGAATCGCGTCTGGACCTGCACGGTGACCGTGCCCCAGGACGGATCGACGTTGGCGATGTCCAGCTCCACGATGATGCGGCCGTCCGCCTTGTAGGTGACCTGCTTGGCTCGCAGGGCCACGGTGCCGTGGGCGTCGGGGTCGAGCGCCAGCACGTCGTCGCCGGTCTGCACGCCGGGCAGGCCCTGGGCCGGGATCGGTCGCCAGGTGCCGCAGCCCATCGCCGCCGAGGCGAGCAGCGCGGCGGCCAGGATCACTGGTACATGACGCCCCATGACCCCTCCTTCTTGAACTCGTACGAGTTGGACCAGTGGACGATGCTGGACTCGGCGTCGGTGAGCTGGAAGCGGATGACGAAGTAGTCGCTGCGCGCCTCGTACGTGGTGGCCGACAGGCTGCGGACCTCGCCGGTGAGGAAGAAGTCGGCGCCGGCGAGGGCCGTGGTCCCGGCCGAATCGACCATGCCGCTGCGCTTCATGTCGCGCTCGCGCATGATCTCGTCGATGTCGTCGCGGTTGAGGAAGGCCATCTTGCCCGCGGCGTTGTTGATCAACGTGTCGGTGATCAGCGCGGTGAGGATCTCCGCGTCGAAGATCTGCGACGAGCGGTTCTCCACCGGCAGCACGGCGATGCGCGGCACCCCCTTGAAGCTGCCGATGACCTGGCTGTCCACGAGCTCGCGGGCCATCTCCGAGGCCACGGCGCGGGCGTCGCGGGCCTCGATGCCGGTGCCCTCGACGGCGCCGTACGCGTCGGGATCCACGTAGGTGGTGGGGCGGGTGGTGGCGCACCCGAAGATCAAGCACGTCATCAGGATTGCGGCTAGGCGCATGGCTCCTCCTCCCGGGGATCGCACGACATCGATCCTCCGGATCATGGCTGGGACTCGGCGACCGGGGGCGGCATGTACCAGCCGCCGGCCTCGGGCCCGAAGCGGCCGGCGTCGAGCGTGATCAGCTCCACGGCGCGGCCGTGCTCGGGCACGGTGATCGGATACGGCACCCCCGCCACCTCGACGACGTGGTCGCCCGGGGGCAGGTTGGCCGTGATCAGGTAGTACTCCTCGGGGACGAACCCCCAGGCGCGGACGTCGGCCTCGGGGTTGGCCGCGGCGCTCGACGCGGCGGCCGCGATACCGATGCCCACGAGGATGGCGCCGAGCACGCCTGCACCCTCGTCGCCGCTGTGGGCGGCCGCGTGGAGGGCGTGATCGCCCATGATCAGGAAGGCGTACCCCAGCCCCAGCGACACGTCCTTGTACACCGCCTTGCCGCGCAGGTACGCGTCCACGCGGCGACCGCCGCGTGTCGTGGCCTGGTACGTCAGGCTGTCCATCCAGGCCACGTCCGCGATCCCGCCGTCCACCAGCAGATCGGTGCTCATCGGCGGCGTCA
Source organism: uncultured Rickettsiales bacterium (assembly GCA_964558555.1). GTDB lineage: Bacteria > Myxococcota_A > UBA796 > UBA9615 > CAYRNR01 > CAYRNR01. Next base: position 12,980 of record CAZLEO010000132.1, read on the forward strand.
CGTCGTCGGGCTGCACGATGGTCAGCAGGTGGCCGTACTCGCCGGTGCGCGTCTTCATCGGCCCGGGGCCCCACTCCACCAGCACCACGAGGTTGGGGGGATCGGCCATCAGCGTGGCCATGGATCGCGCAAACCCCTGGCCCTGCAGCGTGACCTCTTCGGGCAACGCGAAGGTCTGCTCCCGCCACGCGTCGGCCACCGCCGGCATCACCGTGCCCACCCGCTCGAAGTCCTTCTTCGACCACGGCTCGAACAGGCCCATGCGGTCGGCCTTCTTCAGCTGTTGCTGGGACAGCAGCAGGTTCGAGGCGTGGTCCACGGCCACGCGGACCGCCTCCTTGGGGTCCCGCGGGTGGGCCGAGACGCCCGCGCCGATGCCCGACGCCAGCACCCCCTTGGCCTCGTTGGCCTCGTCCTCGCCCAGCCCCTCGATGGGGGTCTCCCACAGCACGTCGGACAGCACGTTGACCGTGGACCGGCTCCACACCGAGTCGATGCCCCGGTCCATGGCCTGGCGGGCGTTGGTGGGCTCACCCACCTCCTCGTAGATCATCGCCTGGAGGATCCAGCCGGGGATGAAGTCCGACAGGAACCGCTCCTGGGCGGTGCCCGTGTCCGCCAGCAGGGCCTGCTTGAACGCGGCCAGGGCGTTGCCCTCCTCGCCGCGCCGCCACAGCAGCATGCCCAGCTCCACGAAGGCGGCCATCTTCTCGTAGGGCTCGCCCTTCCACTCCTTGTCCGACTCCGAGAACATCAGCGCCGCGTACTCGCCGTCGGCCTGGAAGTTGGTCATCTGCGACGTGGCGCTCAGCAGCGCCCGCTCGGCCAGCTCCCACTCGGCCACGGACGCGGCCATGGACGCCAGACGCAGGTTCTCCAGCGCCCGGTCCACGTCCTCCATCACCACGCGCTCCTGCTGCTGCTGCAGGGCCAGCCGCACGTCGCCGGAGTGGTACGTCTGCATCGGGTTGACCGGGCGCGCGTAGTTGCACGCCGGTCCGACCGTGACGAACAGCAACAAGACGGGCAGGATCGCGCGTGGTCTGACCTCAGGTCCCATCGTCATCCCCTGGCTGTCGGTCTCCTCTGCGCGCCCGCCCATGGTATCGGGTTCGCGCGCGAAAGACAGGGCAAACCGGTTACCAGCTACTTACCAGCCGCGTCCACGGCCGCCTGGAAGTCCTCCAGCGGCCGCGACCCCGAGATGATCTGGTCGCCCACGAAGGTGGTGGGCAGGGCCTTGATCCCCACGGACCGGGTCTCGGCCAGCTCGCTGGCGACCTGCGCGGCGACCTCGGCGGAGTAGTAGTCGGTCTCGAACCGGCCCTGGTCCAGCCCCAGCTGCGCGGCGAGCTCAGCCGCCACCGCGTCGGGCTCCGACTGGAAGCGGCGGATGTGCTCGAACAGCAGCTCGGTCATCTCCCAGTAGCGACCCTGACGGCCCGCGGCAAAGGCGGCCCAGTGCGCCTGCTCCGAGTTGGGGTGGAAGGTGAGGATGGGCGCGGCCTTGTAGACCACGCGGACCTGCCGGTTGCCCTCGACCAGGTCCTGCATGGTCACGTGGGCGCGGGCGCAGTAGGGGCACGAGAAGTCGTAGAAGTACCAGACCGTGACCGGCGCATTCTCGCGACCCATCACGTGGGCGTTGACCGTGGTCAGCGACGACGTGTCCGCCGTCTCCACCCCAGCCTTCCAGCGGTCCGCGGCCTCCTGGGCCAGCTGCTGCTCGGTGTACGGATCGGCGGCGCGGACACAGCGCACGTAGCCCTCCCGCCCCTGGCCGTTGAACACGTGCCCGTTGACCGGGTTGGCCACCCAGATGTGGTTGGACTCGCGCCCCGGCACCACCTCACCCGAGAACAGCACGGAGTCGGGTGCCGGCAGGAACGGCGCGCGTAGCCCCTCCGCGCCGAACTGCGCCTCCAGCTCGGGACGCAGCGGCAGCCGCCACTGGCCCGTGGGGGGCAGCTGGCCGCAGTAGGTCTGCGCATGGTCCCAGCCCATGTGCGTGGGGCTCAGCGACGTCCACGTTCGACCCGTATCCGGGTCGTGGACCAGCAGGCCGCTCGGCAGTTCAGGCCGCGGCGGCGCCTTGGTGGCCGTGCGGTAGCAGCCGAGGATCGCCGCGGGCGCCAGCAGCGCGAACAGGAGGAACACCAGGGATCGTGGAGGGCTCATCGCTGGTCCAAACCCCCGCGCGCGCGAAAGGATTCCGCCACCGCTTCAGTACTCGTCCGGGTCCGTGACCAGCCACGGCGCCTCCTCGGCGCTCGCGGTGTACAAACAGGGGCTCCCGTCGCCATCCAGATCACATTCGGCCGTGGCCCCGAAGTCCCCATGCTCCCCCGTCCCGCCCGACACCAGCGTCACCGCGTATCGGCACCTCACCATGCCGTCGGGCATCCAACCCAGGGCGATCAGCGCGGGTTCAGCCGCGGGATCGACATGGCTGAGCTGCTCCGGGATCGTCGGGTAGGTCGGCGGTATCGCCGTGTAGGTGTCGAACAGGGCGTGGTAGGCCAGCTCCGCGGTCCGGATCGCCTCGAGGTTGGCCGGCGCCTCCGAGCGCTTCGCCCGCTGGATCATCTCGTTGTACTCGGACACCGAGTAGACCGTAGCCCAGCCGAGGATCATCACCAGGACCAGGCAGCCCCCAAGGGCGCAGCCGCCCACGGCGATCCCCACGGACTTTCCGCTCGAACCCTGGTCCATCGATCTCCCCAAGGAAGGCGATCAGGATACAACAGGTCTGGTGGGTGGCGGGGTGAGGCGGCGAGGTGGGTGAGACGGAGGCGGGCTGGGCTCAGTTCAGCGCCTCGCCCTCCCAGAAGGCCACCGCCTGGTTCTCGGCCGAGGCCACGCCCTCGCCGCCGCCATCGTCGGACTCGGAGGTCGCCATCTCGGCGATCTCGCCGCGGGGGCCGGCCGAGTCGAAGGCCGCGTAGATGGAGGTGGTGACCTCGTCGTAGTCCGCCGGGTCGAAGGCCATGTAGTCGTAGTCGCCGGTGAAGTCGTCGGGGGTCAGGTCGTTCAGCCAGAAGCTCGCGGCGTCGGCGGCCGTGGCCACCAGGGGCAGCTCCCAGGACTCGTCGAAGATGCCGTCGTCGGTGGCGATGGCGGCGGTGATGTCGATCTCGACGTAAGGATCGCACAGGATCGCGCCGAGCTCGGCCTGGTCGTCTCCCTCGGGGTACACGGCGACGGAGTCCACGTAGCGCAACTCGCCGGCGTCGTACACCAGGTACATCGACAGCGCCGCGAGGCTGCCGTCGGCGTACTCGAGATCGGTGAGGTAGGGGAACACCACCGCGTCGATCACCTCCTGGGCCGAGAAGCCCAGGGCGGTGACCTCGTCCAGGGTGATCACCGTGGGCGTCTCCTCGCAGAAGGCGCCGGCATCCTCGGCCAGGTTGGGGTCTTCCTCGTCACAACCCGAAAAGGCGATCAGGGCGGCGAGGGTGGTCAGGATGGAGATGATTCGAAAAGTGCTGGTCATCGGTCGCTCCTCATTGTTGCGACGACGACCGTGCAACCCCCGTGCCACACCAGGGGGCGGCTAGGTGTCCGCCACCCACGCCAGCACCCCGGGCCAGTGGTCCCGCAGGGGCCCCTTGGCCATGAACGTGCCCACGTGGCCGGCTGGGATCTCGATCTCGAGCACGCGCTCGGAACAGGCGTGGTCGAGGATCGCGCGGGTCTGGGCGGGAGGGGTGATGTGATCGCGGGTACCCATGACCAGGGCGAGGGGACAGCGGATCTCGGAGAGCTGGACCGGGGCGCCCAGGGCGGTGAAGCGGCCCTGGACGAGGAGGTTGTGCTTGAACAGGTCGCGCACGGCGCGCAGGTACATGGGACCGGGGAGGTCCTTGGGGCAGCGGTACCAGTCCTCGAGGCGGTGGAAGCGGGCCATGGCCTCGTCGTCGTCGAGCTGCTGCCAGACGCGCCACCACTTGAGCCCGTAGCGCTCCAGCGGCAACAGGTTGTCGAAGCCGGTGGAGATGAGCTCGCCGCGCATGGCGCCGCCACCCCCGGCGACCAGGGCCGCATACGCGGCCATCGGCATGGAGGCGGCCACGTGCTTGAGGATGCCGTCGCCGGCGTGGAAGTCGATGGGGGCGGCGACCAGGGTCAGCGAGGCGACCGCGTCGGGCACGCGGGCGGTGACCATGGCCGACTCCCAGCCGCCCTGGCACAGGCCGACGAGGTGGGCGAGCCCGCCCATCGCCTCCACCGCGTCGAGGATGGTGCCGAGCGAGTCGTCCACGGTGCGGTGGCGGGCCCGGCCGCGGACGCTGCGCCAGTCCACCACACCGACGCGTGGGAAGCCTGCGGCGAGGCAAGCGGCCACCAGGCTCTGGCCGGGGCCGAAGTCGACGATGTGGGAGCGGTTGACCTCGGGGGGCACGATCAACAGCGGCACGTCCGAGATGGCTGCGGCGGGCTCGAAGACGCGCAGGCGGTAGGCGTCCTCCTCCACCACCACCCGGTGTGGGGTGTGCCAGCTGGGGCCCGGATTGCGCCTGAGGATCGAGGCGTCGAGGAACCGGCGCTGGCGCCGGATCAGCTCCACGGCTGGAGTCATGGGGATCTCCGTCGCAACCCCAGCAGCGCGACCAGCAGCGCGACCGCTGGGCCGGGGATCGCCCGCCCGCCCGTCGCGCACTCGCAGCCGTCGCCCCAGGGATCGTCGTCGTCGTCGCCGGGCACGTCGTCGTCGGCCGCGCCCGCCGAGTCGTCGTCATCGTCGTCGCCGGCGGACGTGTCGTCGTCATCGCCGGCAGAGTCGTCGTCGTCATCGTCGTCGGCGAGCATCGCCTCGTACCACGAGAACGTGTCCTCGGCGAGGTACCGCTCGCCCAGCGACCGCATGAACGCGTGGTTCGCAGGATCGTTGTTGCCCTGGTCCACCAGCCACTGGCCCATCTCCTCGCCGGCGAACAGCAGGTCCATGTGCGCCAGGTCCACCTCGCGGGATTCCATCATCGAGGCACCGCGCGCGAGCAGCCCGGCGTGGTCCAGGGCCGAGGCGGTGAAGATCACGCCGTCGGACTGCCCGGAGATCTCGCCGAACATCAGCTGCCCGCTGGTCACGCCGGCGAGCTCGTCGTCGTCGAGCTCGAAGCCGGGGAAGCGCGGGGTGATCACGTCGACGAGGAAGGTGGCGTAGAAGGACGACGACCGGCCGAGGAAGTCGGCGATGTCCTCGCCAAAGGCGTCCACGAAGACCTCGCGGCCCTCGATCCAGATCAGGGGGTTGGTGCCGGCGACCACGGCGATCTGCACCGACGGATCGATCCCCGCACCATGCAGCTTGTCCAGCAGGCCGCCCGCCTCGTCCATGGCGTCGTCGATGCCCAGGGCCGAGCTGTAGAAGCCCAGCCCACCTTCGTAGGTCGTCCACCAGTCCTGCTGCAGCGCGTAAACGCCCAGCAACGGGTCGGAGCCGGGCAGCGGGTGCACGCCGTCCCAGGCCGCGAGGAGCTGGGCTTGCCCGGGGAACGCGTCGCCGTCGTCGGGCCACAGGTCCACGGGACGCAGATCCTCGGTCACGAAGAGGTTGCCGGTGGTGTAGGGGTAGAAGGTCTGCCAGGGGCACGGCGACAGGGGATCGCTCCCCCAGCCGGTGGCCATGTGGGCCGAGGTCCAGCGGAAGGGCGTGTCGGCGCCGCCCAGGGGGGCGCCCGCGGCGACGAACCGCTGGACGTCGCCGCGGAACGGCGTACCGCGCTGGGTGTACCGGGAGCCACGGTCGTCGCCGTCGCCGCTCCAGTCCTGCGACGCGGTGTGGCTGAGGTAGATCGCCGCCGGGATCGCGCCCTTGCTGTGGCCCAGCAGGTCCACCTGCTCGGCGCCGGTGACCTCTCGAATGCGCGCCACGGCGTTGGCCACCTGTTCGGCCTGCTGGTAGTTGTCGCCATGGGGGTGGGCGAAGGTGATGGCGAACACCGACCAGCCGCGCGCGGCGAGCTGTCGGGCCAGGGGGGGGAACACGCCGGTGGCCGCCGCGCCGGCGCCGGGCACCAGCAACACGGGGCGGGGGCGATCCGCCATCGACCAGCCCGGCGCGTAGTGCAGCAGGAACGTACCCGAGTGGGGCGTGGTCGATCCAAACGCCGTGGCGATGTGGGGCGAGACAGGGGAGGCGTCGTCCCAGGTCCAGCCCGGGGCGAAGTCCTCCTGCTGGAACAGCACCGTGTCGCCGTCCACCAGCCGCTCGACCCGGTCCCACACCGGCATGCCGTCGAGGTCCTGGGCCACGGTGGACGCGGCATCCCAGGTGGCGTCCGCGACCGTGGGATCGAAGTCGTCCGTGCCGGCCGCAGGCCACGGCAGGGCCGCGGTCAGCGCGACCACGGCGGTCAGCAGCGCGCGTCTATTCGTCACCGGAACGGCGCTCCGGCTGCATCTGTTCGAGTACGCGCACCACGTCGGCCATCCCCTCGGCCAGGGTGGTGACCTGCTCGTCGAGGGCGTCGAGGCGCGTCTCCACCAGGGTCAGCGCCTCCACCACCGAGGCCAGGTCCTGGCTGGCCACGCCGTCGTCGCCGCCGCCGCCGGACACACCCTGCAGGCGCTGGGAGAGCTGCTCGAGGCGCTCGCGGTTCTCCAGCAGCATGTCCCACCAGGCGTCCAGGGCCTGTCGGCCGAAGCCCATCATCGCCTGGGGCCCGAAACCTCCACTGCCGTCCAGCATCGCCAGCCCTCCTCTTCGCACTTGCAACATCAAGAACCGCCCCAACCCTAGCCGAACGCCCCCCTCAGGGCAACGTCTATTTTGCACTGCAACAAAACTTGGATGTTGCCTTGGTCGCCCATGAAAGGTACTTTCTTCGCGATCACGAAAGGACCCACACGATGGCGCCCGTTGCAGGTGCGAGCGACGACCCCGTCCTCATCAAGAAGTACGCCAACCGCCGGCTCTACGACACGCGGCGCAGCAAGTACATCACCCTCGACGATCTCGCCCGCATGATCCGCACGGGCAACACGGTCAAGGTGGTGGACGCCAACAGCGGCGACGACCTGACGCGTCAGGTGCTGACCCAGGTCCTCCTCGAGGAGCAGGATCGGCTGGACATGATCCCTGTGGAGATGCTGCACCACATCATCAAGGTGCAGGGCACCATGCTCCAGGGGCCGTTCGCGTCGTTCCTGTCCATGGCCATGAAGCAGTTCCACGCGTCGGGCAGCGTCTGGCAGCGACAGATGAACGCCATGTTCGAGGGCTGGCCCGCCGCGGGCGGCGCGACCGCGACCCCGGACGCGGCGCCCGCCGAGGAACCACAGCCCGAGCAGCCCGGGACCGAGGCCGCAGCCGACGACATGGACGACCTCGGCGACCTTCGCACCCGCATGGACGCCCTGCTCGACCGGTTGGGCAAGGGCCGGCGCTAGGCGCACCGACAACCCCATCGACGACCGACCGAAGGGAAGGACCGACTGGACAGCGCCACGCCCGCGGGGGGGCAGCGTCCCCAGGCCGACGACGGACCGCGCACCTCGCGCGTGGCGGCCATCGACCTGCTGCGCGGCGGCGTCATCGCGCTGATGGCGCTGGACCACACGCGGGACTTCTTCCAGCCCCTCGGCGCCGCCCCGGAGAACCTCGACACCACCACCGCCGGGTTCTTCGTCATGCGCTGGGTGTCGCACTTCTGCGCCCCCTCCTTCGTGTTCCTCGCCGGTGTGGCCGTGGCCCTGTACTCGGCGCGCCGGCCGCGCACCGAGGCCGTGCGCTTCCTGGTCACCCGCGGCCTGTGGCTGATGGTGCTCGAGGGCACCTGGGTGAGCTTCAGCTGGTACTTCGACTTCGACTTCACCCACCTGGGCGTGCTGTGGGCCATCGGCGGCGCCATGGTGCTGCTGGGCGCGGTGAGCTGGATGCCGCGCCGCGCCGTGGGGGTGCTGGGGCTGGGGCTGACGCTGCTGTTGCACGTCTTCCCCGTGTCCGCGGACCTGCCCGTGATCGGGCTGCTGTGCCAGCCCAAGACGATCGAGCTGTTCGGGCACACGTTCCACGTCAGCTACTCCATCGTGGCGTGGTTCGGCGTCATGGCCTGCGGATTCGGCTTCGCAGACTGGCTGGCCGAACCCGCCAAGCGGCGCCACCTGCTGTGGATCGGCGCGGTGCTGGTGGTCGCCTTCGCCGGCCTGCGCGCCCTCAACGGGTTTGGCGATCCCACGGCCTGGGCAATCCAGGAGCGGGGCGACTGGGCCACGTTCGCGGCCTTCATCAGCCCCTCCAAGTACCCGCCGTCGTTGATGTTCCAGCTCTTGACGCTGGGGCTGGCGCTGCCGCTGATCCCGCTGCTGGCGCGCTGGAGGGGTCGGTCGTCCGAGGCGTTGCTGGTCTTCGGCCAGGTGCCGATGTTCTTCTACCTGCTGCACCTGCCGGCCATCCACGCCGCGGGCGTCGTCCACGCGCGCCTGCGCTACGGCGAGAACCACATCCCGCGCGACGAACCCCTGTCCCTGCTGCTGATCTACGCGGCCTGGATCGCGCTGCTGGCCGCGCTGTGGCCCCTGTGCTGGGCCTGGCGGCGCCTCAAACGCAGCAAGCGCGAGTGGTGGTGGCTGTCCTACCTCTAGACGTCAGGTGACGAAGACACGGTCGAGGCCTGTGGGCGCCGGCCGCGCGTCGTACCGCTCGACGAGCACGGCGCGCAGGCGGGCGCTCATGTCGATCAGGCGGGTCAGCGCGGCCCGCGCCTCCCGACCGTCGAGGAACGCCGTGTACTCCGCCAGGGACAGGGTGATCACGTCGCCGTCCAGGGCCAGCGCGCAGCTGCCCGTGGTCAGGTCGTTGGCGGTGAGCAGGAGCCGGTAGAGGGGTTCGTGGTTGCGGCGGGGCAGCCGCACGAGGTCGGCCACGAAGAACACCACGCGCCCCGTGGGATCGAGGCGGACCCAGATCTCGCCGTCGTCCTGCTCCAGGCGCCAGCGCCCGTCGTCCACCCGCGACGATCCCGGGTTGAATCCCATGGTGGACAGCAGCAGGGCGATGCGGCGCTCCCCCGCGGCAAATTGCTGGCCGCGGTCCAGGCCCGGACTCATGAAGGGCAACAGGGCCCCGCACCCGAGGCAGCGCGGCTCCTTGGCCGGGTAGCGCGCCCCACATTCGGGGCAGCAGTACACCGGCCGCCGGGCCAGGATCTCCCTCGGCGTGCCCACGTACTGGCGCAGGGCCTCGACGAACGCCAGCACGGGCACGGCAAAGCCGAGGTTCTGGCCGTCGCGACGGATGAAGGAGTTCACCCCCACGACCCTGACCCGCGCGTCCACCAGCGGGCCGCCGCTATTGCCCGGGCTCAGCGCCGCGTCGGTCTGCAGGCAGGGCACGCCGCGCACCTCCCGGTCCACGGCAGACAGGATGCCCCGGGTGACCGAGAACGACAGGCCCTGCGGGTGACCCACGGCCGCCACCTGCTGGCCCACCGAGGGTTCGGTGTCGTGGGCCAGGGGCAGGGCGCGGGTGGGGATGGTCTGCGTCGGCATGACGAAGGCGATATCGAGGCGCACGTCGCTGTACACCACCTTGCCCGTGGCCTCGGTGCCGTCGAACGTGCGCAGGGTCACGCGCGGGTGGTAGCCCACCACGTGGGCGTTGGTGACCAAAAGGCCGTTGGGCATGGCCGTGAACCCCGTGCCGAAGCCGGCGCCGGCGCCGATGCCGACGACGGCCGATCGCACCTGTTTCCAGAATTCGCGTCGTGCGGTGTTCATGCGATCAGCCTCTCCATGAGCTCACGCAGCTGGCGCGTCTGGTCGGGCTCCGGTCCTCGGCCGCTGGCCAGCCGCAGCGCCCGGTCGGCGGTCTCGTTGAGCCGCGGCGGCAAGGGCGCGCGCAGGATGATCTCGGCGAGCATGCCCAGCAACACGAAGTGGACGAAGGTGTCGTCTTCCGGGCCGTCTTCCACCGCCGCCATGGCGCCGCGGAAGTGGCGCACCGCGTCCAGGCGCGTGGCAAAGGGCTCGAGGTCCGGGGGTTCGCCGAAGTCGGAGTGTCCGCCCATGGCCAGCAGGGAGTCGCAGGTCTCGGCCATGGCCAGGGCCGCGGGCATGGCCATCTCGGCGTTCTCGTCCATGGCGAGGCTCAGCGGACCCAGGGGGCGGCCGTCCCTGGCCTGGAACAGGGGCGAGAGCACGCGGCCCGCCTTGGCCGCGAGCTGGGCCACGGCGCCGGGGCAGGTCTCGGAGAACTCGCGGTAGGCGCGGTACAGCAACGACCGCTGCACCATCACCGTGTGGACCTCCTCGCCGTCGGCCTTGAAGCCCAGCGCGAGGTTGATCTGCTGCGACTCCCGCAGCAGGTCGCACAGCTCCTCCGCGGCCAGCAGGCGATCCTCGACCCCCACCTTGGTCACGGAGCCGTTGCGTGGCGTGGGTGACGACGGAGGCGGGATCGGCAGCGGCGAGGACGACGTGGACGTCTCCTCGCTCGGTCGGTTCCAGGACGGACGGCTGGACCGCTCGACCGGGGTCGGGAACGTCAGGCGGCGCGGCCGTCCCAGGAAATCCCAGTCCAGTCCCTCGGCCTGGGCCACCGGCCCGATCATCCGCGCCCCGAACATGGACGACAGCTGGTCGTCGTAGTCGTCTGCCAACACGGCGACCTCGCAGACGGCGTCGATGATCTTCGGCGGGTTGAGGTTGGCCAGCGAGTCCTCGAAGCGCAGCACGACGCGGTCCCCCCGCAGGCAGAACCGCGAACTACCCAGCGCATAGGCGTTGAGCTCCAGCAACGCGCGCATCAGGGGGATCCCCTGGGTCGCCGGCATCCACACGATGGGGGATTCCATGGTCATCACGGCGGTGGACTCGTCGATGTGCATGTACACCGCGGCGGAATCCTGCACGAAGGTCCAGCAGGGACCGGCGTCGCGGCGCGAGACGGTCAGCGCCTCCACCTCCAGCACCTCGAGGCACTGCCCCACCATGCGGTTCCAGTCCTGGTGGCGCCACGCGGCGAAGGCGGTCCGCAGGTGGGGATAGCTCTCGGGCTGGGGGCCGGCGAGCAACGAGAGGTTCTCATGATCGCGGGCCTCGGGGACCTCGTCGGGCAGGGCGCCGCACACCTCGCACGCCGTCCCCTCGGAGGCCCAGCCGCACACGTTGCAGTAGAGAGTGTCTTTTTCCATGGCTCTGTCCCATCCCATGTGGGCGAGCCGTGAAAACGTGACGGGGGCTAGTCGTCGCAGGCGTCGCCGATACCGTCGCCGTCGCTGTCCCACTGGCAGAAGTTCGAGGTCTGCGGGCAGTTGTCGACGAAGTTGGGCACGTCGTCATCGTCCCAGTCACCCAGCACCACCGTGTCGCAGTGGTCGTCGATGGCCGCGGGGAGGTGATCGCGGACGGTCCACTGGATGGAGGGGTCCCGCGCCAGGCTGTTCAGCAGCTCGGCCACCGGGCGGCCGCTTCAGCGGATTCGACGGCTGACAACCCCGAGCAGGAGGAGCAGGAGGACGGCTGTGGTCCCCCCGGGCAAGGACCTCGTGCCGGCCGAGCACTCGCAGTCCCCCGTGCCGGGTATGTCGCCGATGACGTCGTCGTCACCCTCCTCGCCGCAGTCCTCGTCCACGACGCCGTCGCAGTCGTTGTCGAGCATGTCGTTGCACTCCTCGTCGGAGTCCGGCGAGACGAAGGGGTTGGTGTCGTCGCAGTCGCCGCCGCTCTCGGGCCAGCCGTCGCCGTCGTCGTCGTGGGCGGTGGTGCCCTCGTCGACGACGCCGTCGCAGTCCTCGTCCACCCCGTCGGCGGTCTCCTCGGCGCCGGGGTAGACACCCGCGTCGTCGTCGTCGCAGTCGCCGCCTGCCTCGGTGTAGCCGTCGCCGTCGTCGTCGGAGTTGTCGAGGCCCTCGTCCACGAGGCCGTCGCAGTCGTTGTCCACCCCGTCCTGGACCTCGGCGAGATCCGGGGCGACCCCGTCGTCGGCGTCGTTG
>CAZLEO010000133.1:0-24907 GCA_964558555.1 uncultured Rickettsiales bacterium
GCCCCGCCCACGACTGCGCCGGCGCCGTGGAGGCGGCGCAGGACGGGGACGGCGACGGCTTCGACGCGTGCGCGGACTGCGACGACACGGACGCGGACACCTACCCCGGCGCCTTCGAGGATTGCTTCGACGGGGTGGACAACGACTGCGACGGCCTCGTGGACGACGGCAGCGACGACGACGGCGACGGCGTGACCACCTGCGACGGCGACTGCGACGACGCCGACGCGTCCATCAGCCCCGACGTGGTCGAGGACGGCTGCGCCATCCCCGCGGACGGCCTCGACAACGACTGCGACGGTCAGACCGACGAGGGCTGCTTCCCCCTGGTCATCAGCCCCCCGGCCTACGTGTTCGACGACCTGTACTTCACGCTGCTCACCGGCAGCGCCGTGTTCGACGCGCTGATCAACTCGATGGTGCCCACGTACATGCCGCCGTCGGACGACCAGCTGATCATCATCTTCGACCCCACCACCGGGCCCCAGGCGCCCGTGTTCAGCGCGCGCGGAGGCGGCGGGCAATCCCAGTTCGGCACCTACATCTGGGACCCGTCCATCGCCGTGCCCATCGAGTTCTCGGTCAACCTGTCCGGGACGGTGTTCGACACCACCGGCGCCAGCCTGACGCTGAGCTTCGCGCTGCCCGGCATCGGCACGCTCACCGCCTACAGCGGCTACCTCGAGGGCGAGTTCACCGGCGGCATGACCACCATCTCCAGCGGCATCCTGTACGGCGAGATCCGCGAGGTGGACGCCGCGGCGATCCAGAATCCGCTCGATCCGAGCCAGTCCATGGCCGACCTCATCGGCACCTACCGCTCGCTGGACTCGGACGTGGACGGGGACGGGACGCTGGATGCGTGGTCGTTCGAGGCGGAGTTCACCGCGTTCCAGTTCTGAGGAGGGGGAAGGTTGAAGGTTCAAAGTTGAAAGTTGAAGGTTGAGGGTCGGACAAGATCCGTATTCCCATATTCAACCTTCGACCTTCAACCTTCGACCTTCAACCAAGCTCAGGCTATCCTGGCCCCGTCGGCGCCCCCAAGGTTGGCGCAGCTGGAGATCCCATGAAAATTCGAGACATCATCCCCGTCGCCCTGGGCGACGAGACCGCCCGCGCCATCGTCAGCAACGCCAAGATCGTCAACGTGTTCAGCGGCGAGATCGAGTCGGGGAACATCGCCATCTTCCGCAAGCGGATCGCCGGGATCGGCGACTACACGGACGGCCACGAGACCATCGACGCCGAGGGGCTGTACGCGCTGCCGGGGTTCATCGACGCGCACCTGCACATCGAGAGCTCGATGCTGGTGCCGCGGCAGTTCGCCAAGGCGATCCTGCTGCGGGGGACCACGACGGTGGTGGCGGACCCGCACGAGATCGCGAACGTGCTGGGCACCGAGGGCATCGACTACATCATCCAGTCCACCGAGGGTATCCCGCTGAACGTGTACATCGGCATCCCCTCGGCGGTGCCGGCGACGCGGTTGGAGACGTCCGGGGCGTACGTGGGTACGGACGACATGATCGACGTGGTCGATCGATACCCCAAGCGGGTGATCGCGCTGGGCGAGGTGATGAACTACCCCGGCGTGCTGGCCCGCGACCGCGAGCTGGTCACCAAGATCGAGATCCTGCGGCACCGCTACAAGAAGATCGACGGGCACGCGCCCGGCCTGTCCGGACGGCGGCTCAACGCGTACCTGTGCTCGTTCATCCGGTCGGACCACGAGTGCACGTCGGCCCCCGAGGCGCTGGAGAAGGTGGGCCGCGGCATGCAGGTGTTCATCCGCGAGGGCAGCGCCGCGCGCAACCTCGACGCGCTGATCGAGGCGGTGACGCTGCAAAACCACCACTTCTTCTCGTTCTGCACCGACGACCGCGATCCGCTCGAGATCCTGACCGAGGGGCACATCGACCACCTGGTGCGCACCGCCATCAAGCGCGGGGTGGACCCACTGGTGGCGATCCGGATGGCCACCATCAACACCGCGCGCTACTTCAACCTGCGGTCCATGGGTGCCCTGGCGCCGGGGTACAAGGCCGACATGGTCTTCGTGGACGATCTCGAGCAGATGAACATCCGCATGGTCATCAAGGACGGCCGCGTCGTGGTGCGCGACGGCCGGCTGGTGGAGTCCATCGAGGGGGTCTACCAGGACGTGCCGGAGTCCCTGGGCCACGTGCGGCTGCCCGAGCTCGAGGCGGGGGACCTGTGCATCCCCGCGGGCGAGGGCAAGGCCCGCGCCATCGAGGTGTTCGACGGCAGCCTGATGACGCAGGAGGTCCTGGTGGAGCCGCGCATCGCCGACGGCTGCGTCGTCGCCGACCCGGGCCGGGACCTGGCCAAGGTGGCGGTGTTCGACCGGCACGAGGGCAAGAGCTTCGCCAAGGGCCTGATCAAGGGGTTGGGGATCGATCGAGGGGCCGTGGCCACGTCCGTGGGGCACGACGCGCACAACCTGTGCGCCGCGGGTATGAACGACACCGACATGCTGTGTGCGGCGTGGCACGTGCAGGACATGAACGGTGGGATCGCCGTGGTGCTCGACGGGCGCGTGCTGGCGTCGCTGGCGCTACCCCTGGCCGGGCTGATGTCGAATCGGGATCTGTTCGAGGTCGCCGAGACGTACAAGCAGATCCGCGAGGCGCTCGAGATGCTGGGGGCCGAGCGCGACATCTTCATGACCCTGAGCTTCGTGCAGCTCGCGGTGATTCCCTCGATCCGGATCACGGACCAGGGGATCGTGGACGTGGAGAGCCAGCGGATGGTGGATTTCTGGACGGGGTAGGCCAACGGACCTTCCATGTGTCGAGAACCAGGCCCCGAGCAGCCCCCCAAACGGGGGCATACGTAACTTGGTCGCCCCGAAGCATCGAGCCACGAACCAAGCCCCTGAGCAAGTTCACGTGTGCCGGTGCGCCGGACCGCCCCGTGTCGCCCCCAGATCCCCGACGGACAATCGGCGACAGCCGCCAACGATCTGATCCCCGATGGAGGAAGGGCGCAGAGCGCCCAAGAAGACGTTCCCTGGGCCGCACGCGGACGGGGGACCGTGGGAACGAGGACAGGGGGAGGGGAAGGGGAAGGGCGCGGAGCGCCCAAGAAGACGTTCCCACGGGGACCGTGGGAACGAGGATCCGGAATCGGGTGCGGGTGCGGAATCGGGTGCGGAATCGGGTGCGGGTGCGGGTGCGGGCGCGGGAATCTAGGGGCAGTACACCCCCGTCAGCACCACGTCGTTGTTGCCCTCGTCGCACTCCAGCTGGATGTCGTCGCCCGTACTGAAGCGATCCGCCCGGAGCATCACCGCCCCGGCGGGTACTTCGTGGGGATCGAAGGTGACCTCGAAGCTGGCGGAGGTCCAGCCGGCGGGGATGGCGTCGGGGACGTAGGTGGACGCGAGCAGGTAGTTCAGGTGGTCGTCCCACAGCGATACCGGCAAGCCCGCTGAAGCGTCGAGGGCTCCCTGGTTGCGGACGCGGACGAGCAGGGTGAGCTCGGTGGGGCAGCCGTCGGTGCAGACGTCGTCGACGGTGGGGATGAGGTCGGCGACGGGGTAGCCGTTCCAGCCGGTGGCGGGGCGGGCCTGGCGGAAGGAGTTGTGATCCTCCCAGGGGTTGGTCTGGTACTGGGGGATGGTGCCGTCGTCCTCGACGTTGTTGACGAAGTAGGCGTGCTGGTTCCAGATGCGGCGGGTGGCCCACCAGCCGGTCTCGTTGATGCCGGTCAGGGCGGTGATGCCGTCCCAGCCGTCCTCTTCGAAGACGGTGTTGGAGGGGAGGACGATGTCGGCGGAGCCGTCGGCGTCGACGTCGACGATGACGGGGTACTCGATCTGGGTGCGACTGGAGTGGTTGGGCTCGTCGAAGAGGATGGCGCCGGTGGAGCCCTCGAAGATGTAGAAGTGCTCCTCGTCGCCGTAGACGACCTCGGCGGTGCCGTCGCCGTTGAAGTCGAAGACGGTGGAGCCGGTGATGCCGGACGAGGTCTCGGTGGTCTCGTGGGACCACAGCAGGGAGCCGTCGGTGTCGTAGAGCTGGTAGTAGTACTTGTCGGCGACGCCGATCTCGGGCTCGCCGTCGCCGTCGAAGTCGGCGACGGTGGGGGGAGCGCCGTTGGAGGACTCGCCGAGGGTGTCCACGGACCAGATGACCTCGCCGGTGTGCTCCTGTAGTCGCAGGGTGCCGCCGCCGGACACGACGATCTCGGCCTCGGGGTCGGCGTCGAAGTCGCCCACCGCGGTGGTGCCGTCGGCCTCGCCGTTGTACCACAGCGCCGACCCGTCCTTGCGATAGGCGGCGTTGCCCACGACGACCTCGAGGGCGAGGTCGCCGTCGAGGTCCACGGCGTAGCTGATGGCCTGGGAGCTCGCGGACCGGCCGAAGCCGTACTCGCCCACCCCGTGCACGGTGCCGTCGGCGCCGAGGATGACGTTGCCGAAGATCACCTCGGGCTCGCCGTCGTGGTCCATGTCGTGGATGGCCATGGCGCCCTTGGCCACGGTGGTGTCGATGGGGGTGGTCCAGAGGATCTCACCGGCGGCCGAGTAGCAGACCACGTCGTGGGCGACGCTCTTGGCGACGATCTCGGGGCCGGGGGAGGAGGCGACGAGCTCTGCGGCGGCCGGGGCGCCGCCGCTGGGCATCTCGGTCAGGGAGGTGTCGTACCACAGCTCGCTGCCGTCCACGCCGCTGGCCGCGCGCAGCAGGCCGTTGCAGTTGTGGCATTCGTTGGCCATGCCGAAGAACACCACGTCGGGTACGCCGTCGAGGTTCAGGTCGATGACCACGGGGATGCTCAGCACCTGGAAGTGGTCGGGCTCGTCCACCGGGTCGGTCCACTGCCACAGCATCTCCATCTGCGGGTCGAACTGCTCGTAGGGCTCGACGGAGGTGCAGGTGTCGTCGGGGGTGCCGCCCTCGGCGGGGATGGCCCCGTCGCAGGCGTCCTGGTCGTCGTCGTCGGCCGCGTCGTCGTCGCCGGTGGGGGACGTGTCGTCGTCGCCGCCGTTGCCCCAGTCGTCGGTGGGGCAGGCGAGGCCGAGGGTGAGCAGGATCAGCAGGGGGAGTCGGGTGAGGGTGCGCACGCGACCAGTTTACCGGGAGTGGGGGGCGGCTCGATGACCTCGATGGTGAACGCCCGCTATCGGCGGCGGAACAGGCGAACCACGGGGCGCAGGAGCCACTCGTAGAAGCCGTCCTGGTCCATGCGGTTGCGCACGAAGGACGAGGTGCGGAAGAGCACGTCGATCACGAGCACCAGCTCGATGAGGGCGTCCGTCTTGGTCAAGGTCAGGACCTGCGCCACCTCGCTTCCCTTGGACGTCCCGTAGACGATCGAGGCGAAGCCGGCCACGCCGAGGTGCACTCCCAGGAGGATGGCTGCGACCCACTCGATGCGAACCGACCAGCGGGTCGCCGTGACGGGGTGGATCCCAAGCCGGTGGTGGAGGTCCTTCTTGACGCGAGAGGGGAGGAAACCGACCAGGGGCGTCAGCACGATGGCGACGGGGGTCGCGACAGCACCGAGCACGGCCATGCCCGCGTCCGCGTCGCGCGTCCGCACGTAGTCCTCGTCGTAGAGCAACCGCTGCCCCGGGACGTCGGCGCTGCGGTCGGGCCAGGGTTCGAGCACGTAGCGCACGCGGCCGCCTTGCCGAGGCTCGCGCTGGGCGACGAAGTAGACCTTGCCGCGGTACTGGATGGCCGCGCGGCGGGCCTTGCGGACCTCCCAGTCGGGCATGTCGCGGGCGGCGTCGACGATCAGCTGCCGGCCCTGCAGGTGGACCTGATCGCGGCCGACGTCGATGGGTTTCATCCCCTCACGCCTCGGGGATGGTGTGCACGACGAGGGTGTTGGTGGCGCCGGGCTCGCCGATGGGGCGGCCGGAGATCACCACGAGGTCGTCGCCGGGCCGGGCGAGGTCGCGCTCGACGGCCAGGGCGGCGGCGCGGGCGAGGACCTGGCGGGTGTGCTCGGGCGCGGGCTCGAGGGCGGTCTGGACGCCGTAGTACAGGCACATGCGGCGGACGGCGGCGCGGTTGGGGGACATGGCCAGGACCGGCACGGGCAGGCGGATCTTGGAGAACATGCGGGCCGTGGTCCCCGACGCGGTGAACACGCCGACCGCGCCGATGGGCAGCTCCTGGACCAGGGATCGCACGGCGCCGGCCAGGGCGGCGGAGGTGCGGGCGCCGGAGTGGCGCACGGCCGGGGCGACCCCCTGCTCGCATTCCTGGGCCCGCATCACGATGCGGTTCATCATCTGGACGGCCTCGACGGCGTAGTCGCCGACGGCGGTCTCGCCGGACAGCATCACGGCGTCGGCGCGGTCGAGCACGGCGTTGGCCACGTCCGAGACCTCGGCCCGGGTGGGCTGGGGCGCGTGGGTCATGGAGTCGAGCATCTGCGTGGCGATGATGCACGGCTTGCCCGCGGCCTGGCACAGCGCAGCGATGCGCTTCTGGGCCACGGGTACGGCGGGCAGGTCCATCTCCACGCCGAGGTCGCCGCGCGCCACCATGATGGCGTCCGCGGCGTCCACCACCGCCTCGATGGCGTCCACGGCCTGGGGTTTCTCCACCTTGGCGACGATGTGGGCGCGGCAGCCGCCCACGGACAGCATGCGCCGCAGCTCGTCGATGTCGTCGGCCGAGCGCACGAAGGACAGGGCCACGAAGTCCACCCCCAGCGCCGCGTCCTGCTCGACGATCCAGTCCACGTCGGCGCGGTCCTTCTCGGTCAGCGCGGAGAGCTGCAGCGCCGTGCGGGGCAGGTTGACCCCCTTGCCGCTGGTCAGCCGGCCGCCGTGCACCACGCGGCACACCGCCTCGTCCACGCCGGTCTCCTCCACCTCCAGCCGCAGCCGCCCGTCGTCGAGCATCAGCGGCTCGCCCGGCCGCACCGCGTCCACCAGCTCGGGCAAGGTGGTACTGATCCGCTCCGCGGTCCCCTCCACCGGCTCGCGCTGGATCACCAGCGACTCGCCGCGTACGAGGTCGGCGCCGCCGTCGGCCATCAGCCCCACGCGGATCTTGGGACCGCACAGGTCCGCCATCACCGCCAGGGGCTGGCCGATGGCTTCCTCCACCTCGCGCACCGCCGCGAGCAGGGCTCCCCTCCCCTCCTCGTCCCCGTGGGAGAAGTTGATGCGGAACACGTCGCACCCGACCTCGGCCAGCGCCCGGATCGAGTCGCGATCCGCGGTGGCCGGTCCCAAGGTGGCGACGATCTTGGTACGTATCGACACGTGGCCTCCTCCGCCGACAGAGGCTACCATGCCCCCATGCGCCGCGCCCCCCTCCTCCTGTTCGCCGCCGCCCTGGTCATCACCAGCGGCGTGTTCCTGGCCACCTGCCACTACGTCGCGCCCTGGTGGGACGAATGCTGCGAGTGCGAGTGCGAGGGGTGCGACCCGGTGCCCGAGCGGATCTTCGCGCCGACGAACGACCTGGTGGAGTGCTGGGAAGAGTGCGACGACGCGTGCGGCCGGCTGGGCGAATGTGGGGCCGCCGTCACCGTGGGCGGCTGCGCCGAGGAGCTGTGCGTGGAGTACGTGCAGCTGGGCGAGGAGTGTGACGGCGCCCTGGCGCAGTCCGAGGCGCCGGTGGACATCTGCCGGTACTACTTCCGCGAATGCGAGCACCCGGACTGGGCGTGCAGCGGGGGGATCTGCGTCGAATCCTGAGCCGGGGGGGCTCCCCTACTCGACGATCGAGATCTTGGTGACCTGGACCGGGGTCAGGGGGTTGTCCCGGGGGCCGGTGCGGGTGGTCCCGATCTGGTTGACGATGTCCATGCCCTCGTTGATGCGGCCGAACACGGGGTGCTTGGACTGCCCGGGGGTGAACCAGTCCAGGTAGTGGTTGTGCACCGTGTTGATGAAGAACTGGGAGCCGCCGCTGTTGGGCTGGCCGGTGTTGGCCATGGACAGGGTGCCGGGCTCGTTGGAGATCTTGGCGTCGGCCGGGTGCTCGTCCTGGATGCGGCCGTGGGGCGGGCCGCCGGTGCCGGCGCGGGGGCTGTTCGCGTCCTTGGAGAAGGGGCAGCCGAACTGGATCATGAAGTTGGCGATGACCCGGTGGAAGTGCAGGCCGTCGTAGAAGCCGTCGTTGGCCAGGTCGATGAAGTTCTGGGCGGTGATGGGCATCTGATCCTTGAAGATCTCGGCCTTGAAGGTTCCCATCGTGGTCTCGAAGACAGCCGTCGGATTGGCCATGTGCTTCTCCTGTGGTGTGGTGTTGGTTCCGGCCACCCTAATGTGCTTCGGGCGGCGAAACAAGGGCGGCCAGCTGCTCGACGACCTCGGCCATGCGGGGTCGGCCGGCGGGATCGGGGGCGAGACAGGCCTCCACCAGCGGCCGGAATGCGGCGGGCAGCTCCGCGCACTTCTTGCCGGGGTCGAGGTTCCTGAGCTGGAAGATCAGCAGGGCGAAGTTGTCGCCCAGCAGCGCGCGCTCGTGCAGCAGCATCTCCCACAGCAGCAGGCCGAAGGAGAACACGTCGGACGGCAGACCAGCGGGCCGGCCGTCGAGGCGCTCGGGGGACAGGTAGGACAGGGTGCCGGTGACGCGCACCATGCCGTCGTCGTCGTCCGACTCTGGAGGGGACTCCGCCGCCTCCACCGTGCCGTCCAGCCCGGGAGGCAGGAGGCGGCGTGCAATGCCGAAGTCGAGCACCTTGACCACCCCGTCGCCGCCGACCATCACGTTGCCGGGCTTGAGATCGCCGTGCACCACCCCCGCGGCGTGGGACGCGGCGAGCCCGTCAGCCAGCTGCCGCGCCACGGCCAGCACCTCGGCGGGCTCCATGGGTCCCCGCATCAACCGCTGCGACAGGGTCTCCCCGGTCAGCAGCTCCATGGACAGCACGGGCAGGCCCTCCTCCCGCGCCACGTCGTAGACCGCGCAGACGTTGGGGTGGTTGAGGGCCGCCGCAGCGCGCGCTTCGGACAGCACGAAGTCCAGGTCTGCCTGGTGCCCCGGCCGCAGCACCTTGATGGCCACGCGCCGCTGGAGCCACAGATCGAGGGCCTCGAAGACCTGCCCGAGCCCGCCCACGCCGAGCTCGCGCACGATCCGGTAGCGACCGAGGATGCGACCGTCGTGCAGCTCCAGGGACGGGTCGATGGTGCCGTCGCCCAGGGTCCAGCTCACGGGACACAGCTGGCCGGACTGCAGCGCGTCGAGCACCCGCAGCAGCTCGTCCACGCTGCGCCCCACCCCCAGGGCGTGCACCAGCTGGTACTGGATCGCGCCGTCGGGATCCACGAGGAACGCGCCGCGCGTGGCGACCCGCCTGTCCTCCACGTACACGCCGTAGGCCCGGGCCACGGCGCCGTCCACGTCGCTGGCCAGGGGGAAGCGCAGCGGCCCGACGCCGCCGGATTCGGGCGGGGCCTCGATCCACTCCTCGTGGATCTCGATGGGATCCACGCTCACGGCCACGACGCGGCACCCGCGGTCGGCGAACTCGGCGTGCCGGGCGCTCAGCGCCGTGAGCTCGGTGGGGCACACGAACGAGAAGTCGCGTGGGTAGAACACCAGCAGCAGCCACTGGCCCCGGAAGTCGCCCGACCGCGCGCGGGCCGCCTGATAGTCCTCGGCGAGCGTACATCGCAGGTCGAACGCCGGCGCCGGTTGCCCCACCCGCGCCACTGCCTGCTTGCCCTGGCCCATGTCACCTCCCACGTCCTCATCCACATAGCGCGTTCTGGTACCCTCTTCAACCAGGCCGTCTTGCTCCAGGATTCGCGAAAACGTCCGATGGCATAGTTGGATCCAGGAAGGAGCCGCCATGACCGATCAAGGCCCCCGCACCACGCCCGACGGCCTCGAGATCAAGTACGGCCTCCCCGCCGATGTCCGCTTCTGCCGCAAGTGCGTGATCTCCAATCAGCGCCCCAACTCGGCGGTGGAGTACCAGCACACGTCGGCCAGCCGCAAGCAGACCATCCACTTCGACGAGGATGGCGTCTGCGACGCCTGCCGCGTGGCCGAGGAGAAGAAGGACATCGACTGGGATGCGAGAGAGGCGCAGCTGCAGGACCTGTGCGATCGCTACCGCAGCCGCGACGGCTCCTACGACTGCCTGCTGCCCGGCTCGGGGGGCAAGGACAGCTTCTACGCGTCGCACCTCCTCAAGACGAAGTACGGCATGCACCCGCTGACGGTGACCTGGTCGCCGCACATGTACACGCCGTGGGGCTGGAAGAACTTCCAGTCGTGGATCCACGCGGGCTTCGACAACATCCTGTACACCCCCAACGGCCGCGTGCATCGCCTGCTGACCCGCCTGGCGGTGCAGAACCTGTTCCACCCGTTCCAGCCGTTCATCATCGGGCAGAAGGCCCTGGCCCCCAAGGTGGCGGTCCAGCACGGCCTCGAGCTGGTGTTCTACGGCGAGAACGAGGCCGAGTACGGCAACCCGCGGGTGGACACGGAGTCGGCGCGGCGCAGCTGGAAGTACTTCACCAGCACGGACCCGTCGAAGATCTTCCTGTCCGGCGTATCGGTGGAGGAGCTGCTCGACCGCTACGGGCTGGTCCAGCAGGACCTGCTGCCCTACCTGCCGGCCGACCCGCAGCAGATCGAGGACACCGGCGTGGACGTGCACTACCTGGGCTACTACCTCAAGTGGCACCCCCAGAGCGCGTACTACTACTCGGTGGAGCACGGCGGCTTCCAGGCGTCCCCGGAGCGCACGCCGGGCACGTACAGCAAGTACAACAGCATCGACGACAAGATCGACGACTTCCACTACTGGACGACCCACGTGAAGTTCGGCATCGGCCGCGCCACGTACGACGCGTCGCAGGAGGTGCGGTCGGGCGACATCACCCGCGAGGAGGGCGTGGCCCTGGTGCGCCGCTTCGACGGCGAGTTCCCCAACCGCTTCGCCGAAGAGGTCTTCCGCTACCTGAGCATCCCGGCCGACGAGTTCCCCGAGGCGTCGCAGCAGTTCGACGAGCCCATCCTCGACCGCGATCGCTTCCTGGCGCTGGCCGACCGCTTCCGATCGCCGCACCTGTGGACCCGCGAGGGCGGCGGCTGGCAACTTCGCCGGACCATCTGGGACGACGAATAGCCCGTGGAGAACGTCCGCCTCATCGCTCGCCTCGACATCAAGGGCCCCAACCTGATCAAGGGGATTCACCTGGAGGGGCTGCGGGTGATCGGCGATCCCGAGGAGCACGCGACCCGCTACTACGGCCACGGCGCGGACGAGCTGCTGTACGTGGACATCGTCGCGAGCCTGTACGGCCGCAACAACCTCGTGGACATCGTGCGCCACACCGCGGCCAACCTCTTCGTGCCCCTGACCGTGGCCGGAGGCATCCGCAGCGTGGACGACGTCAAGACGATGTTGCGGGCCGGCGCGGACAAGGTGGCCGTCAACACCGCGGCCGTGGCCCGGCCGGAGCTGATCACCGACGTGTCCCAGCGCTTCGGCTCCCAGTGTATGGTGCTGTCCATCGAGGCCAAGCGCGCGCGCGGCGGCTACGAGGTGGGGTACTACGACGGCACCGCCGACACGCGCTGGGAGGCGTACACGGACAACGGCCGCGAACACACCGGCCTGGACGTGGTCGAGTGGGCCCGGCGCGGGTACGAGCTCGGCGCGGGTGAGATCCTGCTGACCTCGGTGGACCAGGAGGGCACCCGCGAGGGCATGGACGTGGAGCTGATCCGCGCCGTGGCGGACGCGGTTCCCATCCCGGTCATCGCCAGCGGCGGGGTCGGCCGCCCGGCGGACCTGGTCGAGGCGGTGCGGGCCGGGCACGCCGACGCGGTGGCCGTGGCCGACGCCCTGCACTACCAGCGGTACGATCTCCCCACCCTGCGCGGCCACGCCCTGGACGCGGGGCTGCCGGTGAGGCGCGTATGAAGGTCACGATCGTCGACTACGGCATGGGCAACCTCTACAGCGTCAGCCGCGCCGTGGAGCACTGCGGCGGCGTGCCCGAGCTGGCCGACGATCCCCGCGGCGTGCGCGGCGGCGGGCCGCTGATCCTGCCCGGGGTGGGCGCGTTCGGCGACGCCATGGCCGAGCTACGGCGCCGAGATCTGGTGCCGGTGCTGCGTGAGATCGCCCGCAGCGGACGGCCCTTCCTGGGCATCTGCCTGGGCATGCAGATGCTGCTGGACACCAGCGAGGAGTTCGGCACGCACGAGGGGCTGGGGCTGATCCCCGGCGCCGTACGGGCGATCCCCGACACGGACGCGGACGGGCGCCGGCTGAAGGTGCCCCAGGTGGGCTGGAACGCGCTACACAGCCCCGCCGACGGGCTGTGGGACGACACCCCGCTGCGGGACGTGCGCGACGGTGACGCGGTGTACTTCGTCCACTCCTTCGCCGCCGACCCGGAGCAACCCCGACACCGCCTGGCCGACTGTCACTACGGCGGCCACGTGCTGGGCGCGGCCGTGGCGCTGGACAACGTGCTGGGCTGCCAGTTCCACCCCGAGAAGAGCGGCCCGGTGGGCCTGCGTATCCTGGAGCGGTTCATCCATGGGTGAGATCCTGCGGCTGGGCGACACGCCCGTCGGCCCCGACTCGCCGCCCGTGCTGCTGGCCGAGATCGGCACCCTGTTCAACCAGGACCTCGATCAGGCGCAGGCCATGGTGCGCGCCATCCGCGACGCCCGCGCGGCGGACACGGGCGCGCCGATCCTGCTCAAGGGCGAGGTGCTGCACTCCGCCGAGATCTGCCTCGACGACGACGCGGTCGAGACCTACCACTCCAGCGCCGGCGGCTCGCGCAGCGAGCGATACCGAGACCTCATCGAGCGCAAGGTGGTCCCCCTGGACCACTACCGGGCCATCTTCGGCCTGTGCCCCGACCTGCCGTTCGTGCTGTCGGTGTACGACGCCGAAGGCGCGGACTTTGCCGCGGCCGAGGGGGCGGTGGGCCTCAAGATCGCCTCGTCCAACATCACCCACGTACCCCTGATCCGGCACGCGGCGCGGATCGGTCTGCCGCTGATCCTCGACACGGGCCGCTCCACCCTCGCCGACGTCGCCCACGCCGTGGACACCGCCCGCGGCGCCGGCTGCGACCAGCTGCTGCTCGAGCACAGCCCGGACGGCCACCCGGCGCTGCCGAGCAACCACAACCTGCGCATGCTGCAGACCCTGGCCCGCGCCTTCGACGCGCCGGTGGGGCTGTCCGATCACCACGACGGCGAGGAGATGCTGGTGCTCTCCATCGCGCTGGGCGCCTCCCTGGTGGAGAAGGGGGTCACCTTCGATCCCGACGCCCTGGAGCAGGACGCCTCCCACGCCATGGGGCTGGATCGCCTCGTGCCCGCCGCCCGGGCCATCTTCGCCGCCTGGCAGGCCCTGGGCAGCGGCACGCGAGATCTCGACCGCCCCATCGCCAGGCTCGGCACCTCGGCCCGCATGGGCCTGGTCGCCGCGCGCGATCTGCGGCCCGGCGATCCCATCGATCGCGACCACGTCACCTTCGCGTTCCCGTGCCGCGGCATCGGCGTGCAGCACTGGGACGAGGTGGGTGGGTGGGTCGTGACGACCGAGATCCGGCGCGGCGGCGTGATCGGCTGGGGACAGGTCCAAAAGCGCTGAGATACACTGCTGGGGATGGGCTTCCTCCCCCGCACCCCCGCGTGGTCGTCGCTGCACCCGGCCACGCCCACGTTCTCGCCGGTCACCGACGCTCGTCACGGGAGACTCTGCGACGCGGTGGGCGAGCCCGGCGCGCTGTGGAAGATGGGCACCGACGCGATGGAGATCGCCGGGTTCTACCGCCTCGACGTCCTGGATCCGCTCTTCCTCAAGGTCGTGCCCACCGACCACCTCGAGCGTCAGGAGCGGGCGAACGACATCGCCCGGCACGTGGCCTCGCGCGGCGTGCCCACGAACGAGGCCCTGGACGGCTTCCCCGTGTCCCTGGACGACGATCACGCCCTGTTCGCCTTCCCCTTCGAGGAGGTGCGGTTCGCAGACGCCGGCGCCGCGGATCTGTTCGCCGTCGGCGCGGGACTGGCGCGGTTGCACCGGGCCCTCGCCGACGCGCCGTTCGCCGATGAGGTCACCGAACGCAGCCAGACGCGGGATGTCTACCTCGAGGAGCTGCGCCAGCGCGTGATCGAGGGCCACGGCCTGCCGCTGGACATCCTGAGGATCGTCTACCGGACCTCCACGCGACTGCCGGCCGGCCCCAAGCCCCAGGTGATCCACGGCGATCTGAACGCGGCCAACGTTCTGTTCCCGGTCCACGGAGGTCCGCCGATGTTCGTGGACCTGGAGGACGCCGCACACAGCTGGCATCCGCCGCTGGTGGACGTGGCCATGGCCCTGGAGCGCTTCGTCCTGGTGAACGCCGACAGCGGCGCGGAGGCCGTACAGAAAGGCCAGCACCTGCTCGCCGGCTACGCCTCGGTCGCGCCGGCGGGGTTCCCGTCCGACGCCTACGCCCCCGTGCTCGCGGCGCTGTCGGTGCGCGCCCTGGTCCTGCTATCGGCGCTGGAGGCGGCCGGCCGCTTCGTCGCCCCCGCCGAGTGGGACAAGTTCACCTTCCTCGCCGATCTCGCGGAACGCAGCACGTCCACCCTCGCCGGGCTGGTGGCGCCGTGACCCGCCACATCACCCTGCTGGTGAACGCCCGCGATCCCGGCGCCGCGGCGCACCTGTCCGTGGTGGTCCAGCGCGCCCTCGAGGCCCCGGACCTGGTGGTCCTCCCCCACGCGGGCCCCGCGGCGGCCGCTGCGATGCGATCGGCCACCATCCTGCCGGTGATCGAGACGCCCGAGATCGTCGTGGCCTCGTCGAGGACCATGGAAGCCGCGTCCCTGCGCGACATGGCCAGGAGGATCCTGCAAAAGGTGGAGCCGGACGTGATCCTGGTGGGGCTGTCCGGTCCCGGCGCCGGGCTCGACGAGGCGTTGCTGGAGGTGCGCGGAGACCTCCCGACGCTGGCGTTCCAGGACTTCTGGGGGGACGTGAACCTGATGTTCGGCGTGGCCGCGGACACCTACCTCGTCATCGACGACGAGGCGGCCCGGCTGTCCGAGGAGGTCTATGGCGTGGACACGGTGGTCGTGGGCGCGCCGCGCTACGCGCACTACGCGCGCCTGGAGCTGAGACACCCCGATCCGTCCGAGGTCGTCGTGGGGTTCTGCGGCCAGCCCCTGGGGGACTACCCCGGCTACCTCGCCACCGTCGCCGCCCTCGCCGAGGCCGTGGCCGCGGACCTGCCCCACGCGCACCTGGCGTATCGGCCCCACCCCAAGGAGTCCCCGGAGCTGCAAGACCACGTCATGCAGACGCTGCAGCGCCACCACCGCCCTTGCTCCCGCGACGCGGCGGGCGAGGTGGAGACGTTCCTGACGGGCTGTCACGTGGTGACGTCGGCCTTCTCCACCTGCTCCACCGACCTGGTCCACCTGCACCGCGTCTCCGACGAGCCCCTGGGCACGGCCCTGCACCTGCACGTCGATCCGGAGATCCGCGATCTGTACCGCAGCTGGACCGGGCTGGACCACCACCCCCTGGCAGCCCTCGAGCTGGCGCAGACCGTGGTGGACCGCGACGAGGTCGGCGCCGCCCTGCGCCAGAGCGTGACCCTCGAGGCCCGGCGCGCGACCCACCGCACGGCCCGCACCCGCCTCGCCGATCCCAAGAACGCCGCGGAGCGCATCCTCGACGTGATCCGCGGCGTCGTGGAGAGCCGGCGGTGACCGGCGCCGCCCGGCTGTTCCTGCTCGGCGCGCTGCTGCTGGGCTGCGGCGACCCTGGGACCCCCGTCCCGGACGACGACAGCGCCACGACCGACGACGACGACAGCGCCGCAGGAGACGACGACAGCGTCGGCGACGACGACGCCGCGCCCGCCAGCGCCTTCACATTGACCCTGGGCGTCGAGGAGGTGGCTGGAACGGTCACCGGCCTGTCCCGCCCGAGCATCGCGCTGGACTCCCTGGGGGCCCCGCACATCTTCGCGGACAAGGGCAACCCGCAGGTGTGGGCCCTGCACAAGCTCGGCGGCGAGTGGCGCGAGGAGCTGTTCGCCGAGTGGACCGCAGAGGTCGACGCCTCCCGCGTGTACCTGCCCCACGTGGAGATCGACGCCTCGGACCGGGCCTGGGTCTCGGCGTGGCTGGGCATCAAGGACGGCGGCACCATGGCTGGCCAGGGGGTGTGGCTGGTCACCGACGTGACTGGCGCGCCTTCCTCGCGCTTCCTGGGGCTGGCCAACTCCGGCACCAAGAACGGCAACCTGGCCCTCGACCCGTTCGACCCGGGCCGCGCGGTGGTGATGGCGCGGTACGGGTACTGGCAGGTCTGGGACGAGAATGGCTACACCGGCGACAGCGGCCGGCTCGACATCGGCGCCAGCGGCGAGAAGCTCCGCTTCCGCATCCGTCCCCGGGACGGCCAGGCCGGCGTGTGGCACGCGGTGATGAGCGGGTACAGCAAGGAGGACGCCAAGTACCGCAACTCGGACATGGCCGAGCGGGTGGCGTGGGCCCTGCACAGCACGTACGACGACATGGGCGAGGACATGCTGCACCCGGGCCTCGGCCTCGACGGGGTGGACCCGCACGTGGCCTACATGGCCATCGGGTACTCCGCGGGGGTCGTGCTCAACGTCTGGGACGGCGCCGGACTGGTGTTCGACCCGGCGGCCCTGCCGGTGATCGATCCCGACCCTGCGCACCACGGCTCCGGGACGGAGCGCTTCGGCCCCCAGTTCACGCCGGCGCCGGGGCACGGGGCGTTCATGTGCTGGACCGGCGGGGACGGGATCATCCGCGTGATGCACGTGCTGCCCGACGGCGAGGTGGGCGACCCCGTGGAGGTGGCGCCCGGCATCACCTGTGTCATGACCACGGACGCCCACGGGGACATCCACATGGCCTACGTCAACGACACCCTGCGCTACCGCCACATCGTGGTGGACCCCCGGTGAGGGGCCGCCTGTCGGGTCTGCTCGCGCACCCCCACCTCCCGTGGATCGCCGCGCTGCTCGGCGTGGCCCTGTGCCTGCCCGCCCTTTGGACGGGGCTGGCCGTGGACGACTACATCCAGCGGTGCATCCTCTCGGGGCAGATCGTGCCCGCGCGCAGCGACAGCCCCCTGTGGACGCTGTTCTCGTTCCTGCCCGACATCCCCGAGGCGCGGCAGTGGCTGTTCGAGGGCGGCTTCCTGCCCTGGTGGGTGCACGAGGACCTGCGCGCGGACTTCCTGCGGCCCCTGTCCGCGGCGACCCACATGCTCGACTACGCCCTGTGGCCCGACTCCTTTGCGGCGCAGCACGCCCACAGCCTGATGTGGTACGCGCTGGCGGTGGCCGCGGTGGCGCTGCTGTACCGCCGGGTGATGGGCGCCACGGCGGCGGCGGGCCTCGCCGGAGTCCTGTTCGCCATCGACGATGCCCACGCCATGGCCGCGTCGTGGCTGGCCAACCGCAACGGCGTGATCGCGCTGGCGCTGGGCGCGATGGCGGTGCTGTCGCACGTGCGGTGGAGCCAGACGGGCCGGCGGCGCTGGTTCGGCTTCTCCCTGGCCGCCCTGGTCACCGGGCTGCTCAGCGCCGAGGCGGCCCTGGGCGCGGTGGCGTACATCGTCGCCTGGCAGCTGACCCTGGCGCGCGGGAGCTGGTCCCGGCGGTTGCTCGCCCTGGTTCCCCACGCGGCCCTGGTGGTCGCCTGGCGGGCCGTCTACAGCGGCCTGGGGTACGGCGCCACGGGGTCGACGCTGTACGTGGATCCGGGCCGCGAACCGCTGAGCTTTGCCCTGGCCCTGGTGGAGCGGGCGCCGCTGCTGCTGATGAGCCAGTGGTCCCAGCTGCCCATGGACGCGTGGATGTTCCTGCCGCGCACGGCCCAGATCGCGCTGACCGCCGCGGGGTATGTCACCGCCATGGCCCTGGCCGTGGTCCTGGGCGACCTGATCCGCCACAGCCGCCGCGCGCGCTTCTTCGTCCTGGGCATGCTCGGCGCGCTGGTGCCCATCTGCGCGTCCTTCCCCATGGACCGGCTGCTGCTGTTCGTGGGCATCGGCGCGTTCGGCCTGCTGGCGCTGCTGGTCCGGCGGGTGGGGTGGCTGGACGACGACGACGTGGAGCCGGGCCGGGCGGGAGAGCCGGCAGGCCGCGTCCTCAAGGGGGTCGTCCTGTTGCTGTTGCTGTTGCACGTGGCCTGGGCCGCCGTGGCCCTGCCGCTGCGCACCCAGACCATCGTGCTGATCGGCTCGGAGGCGCACCGGGTGTCGGACCTCGCGCCCGCCGACGAGGCGGTGACCGACCAGACCCTGGTGTTCCTCAACGGCGTGGACCTGCTGACCATGTACGTGCCCATGACCCGCATGGTGGACGGGGGCCCGGTGCCCGGGCGCATCGCCCTGCTGAGCTCCATGTTCGAGCCCTCCCGGGTGGAGCGGATGGACGACCGCACCCTGCACATCCGCCCCGACGACGGCTTCCTGTCCCACGCCGGAGACGGGCTGCTGCGCGACGCGTCGGTGCCCTTCGCCGCCGGCGACGTCTTCGACATGCCCGACTTCACCGCCGAGGTCCTGGAGATCACCGCCGACGGCCGCCCGGCCGAGGTGGCGTTCACCTTCGACGAGCCGCTGGAGTCGGACCGCCTGCGCTGGGTCTACTTCCGCGACGGGCTGCTGCACGAGTTCACGCCGCCCCCTGTGGGGGCGTCGATC
Source organism: uncultured Rickettsiales bacterium (assembly GCA_964558555.1). Taxonomy (GTDB): domain Bacteria; phylum Myxococcota_A; class UBA796; order UBA9615; family CAYRNR01; genus CAYRNR01. Next base: position 18,682 of record CAZLEO010000133.1, read on the forward strand.
CGCGTGGACGCCACGCTCCCCGGCCCGGCCGGCCACGCCATCCTCGAGGCCCTCGCTGATTGAATCGAGTCGACGGTCGACGGTCGACAGTCGACGGTTCGGATTCACGGTTCATCGGTCGACGGCTCTGACAACGACGGTCCCACGCAGTCCTCCCCCAGAACCGTCGACTCCCTAGCCGTCGACCAGAACCGTCGACCGTCAACTGCCGACCGTCGACAATCCCCTCCTCCGTTGCACGAAACGGGCCCCGTCCTTATCCTGGGCCGTCCCTCGGCTGTAAGCCGAGGAGTGGAGGCGATCGTGGACTTCAAGGCCATCGAACAGAAGTGGCAGCACAGCTGGAGCGAGGGAGGCCTGTACCGCACCCCCGCGAACCCCGACCCGGACCGCAAGTGCTACCTGCTGGAGATGTTCGCCTACCCCAGCGGCGACATCCACATGGGGCACTTCCGCAACTACAGCCTCGGCGACGTGATGTGGCGGTACAAGCGGATGCAGGGCAAGCACCTGCTGCACCCGTTCGGCTGGGACGCGTTCGGCCTGCCCGCCGAGCAGGCGGCGATCCAGCGCGAGATCCACCCCTCCGAGTGGACCGAGGGCAACATCGCCACGGGCCGCAAGACCCTGGAGAGCCTGGGCATCAGCTACGACTGGGACCGCGAGGTGGTCACCTGCCGGCCCGACTACTACCGCTGGACCCAGTGGATCTTCCTGAAGATGCTCGAGCGCGGCCTCGCCTACCAGGACGAGGGCAGCGTCAACTGGTGCCCCGAGTGCAACACCGCCCTGGCCAACGCCCAGGTGGAGTCGGACGGCACCTGCTGGCGCCACATGGACACCAAGGTGGAGCGGCGCTACCTCAAGCAGTGGTACTTCCGCATCACCGAGTACGCCCAGCAGCTGCTGGACTCGCTGGACGACCTGGAGAAGACCTGGCCCGAGTCCACCGTGGCCAAGCAGCGCCACTGGATCGGGCGCTCCACCGGCGCGGAGATCGACTTCGGCGTCGTCGAGACCGACGACCCGCTGCCCATCTTCACCACGCGCCCCGACACGGTGTACGGCGTGACGTTCATGGCCATCGCGCCGGACGCCAAGCTGATGCGCAAGCTCGTGGACGTCTGCCCCAACCGCGCGGCGGTCGAGGAGTACATCGTTCAGGCGTCGCTGCGGTCGGAGATCGACCCCACGGCCGAGGACCGCGACAAGGACGGCGTGGACACCGGCCTGCACGTGCGCAACCCGTTCAACGGCGACGAGGTGCCCCTGTTCGTGGCCGACTACGTGCTCGCGGGGTACGGCTCGGGCGCGGTGATGGCCGTGCCGGCCCACGATCAGCGCGACTTCGAGTTCGCGCGCAAGTACGGCATCGACATCCGCACGGTGATCCGTCCCGCAGACTCGGCCCCGCTGGTCCCCGACGAGATGGACGCCGCGTACGTCCGCGACGGCGTGATGCACGACTCCGGCCCGTTCGACGGCACCCCCAACCGCGGGGGTATCGCCGAGGTGGCCGCGTTCGCCGACGGGCAGGGGTTCGGCAAGGCCACGGTGCAGTTCAAGCTGCGCGACTGGTTGATCTCCCGGCAGCGCTACTGGGGCGCGCCCATCCCGGTGGTCCACTGCGCGGACTGCGGCGTGGTGCCCGTGCCCGAGGACCAGCTGCCGGTGCTGCTGCCCGACGTGAAGGACTTCCTGCCCAAGGGCCGGTCGCCCCTGGCGGACGTGGACGAGTTCATCCAGACCCCGTGTCCGACGTGCGGCAAGCCCGCCGAGCGGGACGCGGACACCATGGACACGTTCGTGTGCTCGTCGTGGTACCAGCTGCGCTACGCCGATCCCACCAACGACCAGGCCCTGTGGGACCTCGACGCGCTCAAGACCTGGCTGCCGGTGGACCTGTACATCGGCGGCACCGAGCACGCCACGGGCCACCTGCTGTACTTCCGCTTCTTCACCAAGGTGCTGCACGACGCGGGCCTGAGCGCGGTGGACGAGCCGGTGACGCAGCTGTTCCACCACGGCATGGTGCACGACGCGCACGGCGACAAGATGTCCAAGTCCAAGGGCAACGCCATCAGCCCGGTGGCGCTGATCCGGGAGTGGGGCGTGGACATCCCGCGCACGGCCATGCTGTTCCTGGCGCCGCCGGACACGGCCGTCAGCTGGGTCGACGAGGGCATGATCGGGGCCAAGCGCTTCCTCAGCCGCGCCGCCGGCCTGGTGGAGCGGACCGTCGCCGCGGGCGGGCGGATGCCGGACGGTACGGTGCCGGCCTACCCCTTCGGCGGCGCGACCGACGCGGAGAAGCCGCTGCTGCGCAAGCTGCACCAGACCACCCGCAAGGTCACCGGCGACCTGGACCGCATCCAGTTCAACACCGCCATCGCCGCGCTGATGGAGCTGCTCAACGTCGCCGGCGACGGGCAGACCGACAGCCTGGCGGATGTGCACGTGGCCGGGACCTTCGCGCAGCTGGTCGCGCCGTTCGCGCCGCACCTGGGCGAGGAGCTGTGGTCCCTGCTCGGCGGCGAGGGCACGGTCTTCGACGGCGGCTGGCCGGCGTTCGACGAGGCCGCCTGCGTGGAGGACACGGTGACCATGGCCGTGCAGATCAAGGGCAAGGTGCGCGGCAAGCTCACCGTACCCCGCGGCACCGACACCGAGACGCTGCTGGATCAGGTCTATGCGGACGCGCGCCTGGCCGAGTACGCAGGGGCCCGCGACGCGCTGCGCAAGGTCATCCACATCCCCGACCGCATCCTCAACATCATCCCCGGCTGAGCCGTCCCGCCTGCAGCTGCTTACCCCGTGGCGCACGACGCCTTGACAGCCTTGCCTACGGCAGCGACCCTGCCGCATGAGATGAAGGAGAGGCGGGCCCGGGAGACCGGGCGTGACCGACGGCAAGTTCCTCTGTTGCGGCGCGCTGGCGCTGCTCCTGGCCGGGTGTGGCGGTGACGACGTCCTGACACCCACGCCGGCCGACGACGACGACGACACCCTCGACGGCATCGCGCAGCCGTGCGTGAGCTGGTCTGCACGCTACGACCACGGCATCGGCGAGAACGACCTGGGCTCGGACGGCGAGATGGATTCTCGCGGCCGCGCGTACGTGACCGCGCGCAGCGTGGATGGCGACTGCGACTTCGTCACGTCAGCCTATGACGTGGACGGCCAGAGGCTGTGGTCCACCCGGATGTCGCTGGCCGAGGGTGACCTGCTGGACGTGCCCAAGGACCTCGACATCGACGAGACGCACGGCGTGGTCTACGTCGTGGGCGAGAGTGTGCTCAAGCAGGACCTGGACATGGACTGCGTGGTCGTCGCCTACCACATGGAGTCCGGCGACGAGCTGTGGACGGTCACCTTCTCCAGCCAGCCCGGCGCCGGCATGGACATGTGCAAGCACAGCGGCCTGGATGACCGGGGCCGGCTGCACGTGGTCGGCCTCAGCCGGACCACCGACGAGACCCCGGCCACCCCCTTCACCTTCGTGCTCGACCACGACGGCGAGGAGGTCCGCGACGTCGATCCCGTCGAGGGAGAGGCGTACTCGGCGCTGCCGTACAACATGGTCGTCAGCGGCGAGGGAGACGCCTGGGTCACCGGACAGCTGGATCCCGGGCCTACCGGCATGAACGTCTGGGCCGCGCGCGTGGCCGAGGACGGCCGGACCGTCTGGTGGCACGCCCTCCCGGGTGGAGGGGCGGACGTGGGGGACGCCCTCTTCGCCCTCGGGCCCGACGGCACGGTCTTCCACGCGAGCTCGTCGAGGGACGAGGACGGTCCCTTCGTGGTGCGGATCTCCGCGCTGGACCCCGACGGCAAGATGCGGTGGTCCATCGAGCGCGACGCGGGCTGGGCCGGTGGCGCGCGGAAGGTGTCGCTGGCCGCCGACGACGCGGGCGGCGTCTACTGGGCCCTCTCAGAGCCGGCCGACGGCTCCACTTCCCAGTGCGTGACCCACCACCACGACGCCCAGGGCGACCTCGTGTGGGACAAGTTCATGCGCCTGCCCGATCACGACTGCATGCCCATGGACCTGGTGGTGGACGGGGAGGGGCGGCTCACCCTGTCGGGCTCCCTCACCGGACCGGACGGGGCGCGTTACTTCCTGCACCGGCTGGACGGCCGGACCGGCGACGCCGCGTGGACGGAGCTGGGCCAGGAGGCCGGCAGCTGGGGCGAGATCAACAGCCTGACGCTGGACGGGGACGGCAACCTGCTGGCCAGCGGCACCGCGGACTCGGCCGGCAGCGCGGCAGACGCGATCGCGCTCAAGCGGTGCGCGGACTACGTGCCCTGAGCTACCGCTTCCGCCAGCTCCTGGGCTTGTTGCGCTTCTGGTCCTCGTCCTCCACCACCGAGATGCGATCCATGCCGGCCGTGTCCACGTTCCAGCCCTCGGCCAGGCCGGCGAGCTCGAGCACGTCCACCTCGGTCTCGTCGCCCACGAGCTTCTTCCCGCGGAGCTGAGACCAGCCTTTCTTCCTGGAGGCCTTGGGGGCGGGCGAGACGGAGGCCGCAACCTCGTCGCGGGCGATGCGGCCCATCACCGACCGGAGGCGGTCGTTGCGCGCCGAGAGCTGGCGCGTCATCGACGACAGCAGCAGCCGGCGGAACGTGGTGCCCCCGCGGTCGGTCCAGCGGATGAGCTGCTCGTACAGGGTCCGGTCGAAGGCCACGAAGGTGGTGGGCAGCTCCGCCACATACGTGGCGCTGCGGTGGGCACCCTCGAGCAGCCCCACGTGGCCCACCAGGGCCGGGGCCTCGAGGGAGGCCAGCTCCCGGTCCTGACCCGCGGAGTCGCGCAGCAGCACCTGGATGCGGCCCTCCAGGATGATGAACAGGGCGTTGGAGGCCTCGCCCTCACCGCCGATGACCGTCTCCGCCGGCACCTCCGTGCGGGCCCCCTGGGCCAGCAGGTCCTCCACGTCCTCCACGGTCACGCCGGGGAGGTGGTGGTAGAGCATGAGCTCCGCCGCGCGAGTGTGCAGCCAGTCGCCGGTGCTCACTTGCGCCCCCTGAAGATGCCCTGCAGGCGGTCGCGCAGGCTGGGCCCCTGGGCGCCCTCGGCCTGGGCGCGGCGCGCCTCTTGCCAGGCCTGCTTGATGTTCTTGTTGGTGCGCTGGATGCGGCGGGACATGACCCGCAGCATGTGCCGCTCGACGGCGATCACGGCGCGGTTGTCGCTGCCGCGCGCCAGCAGGTCCGCGTTGAACAGCAGGCACTCGCTGTGGGCCACGGCCAGTACGGTGGAGCTGCGCGGGGTACGGTCGTCGAACAGGGCCTCCTCGCCGACGATCTCGCCGGGGCGGATGCTGCCCAGGGGCCGCAGGGTGCCGCCGGCCAGCACGTAGCTGCGCAGGCGCCCTTCCACCAGCAGCAGGGCCATGTTCGCCGGCTCCCCCTGCTTCATCACCAGCGCGTCCTTGTCGAACTGGGTCGGCTGGGTCATGGCCACGAGCTTGTGCAGGTCGGCCCGGGGCACGTCCTTGAACATGGGCAGCTGGGCCAGCAGGACCGCGTGGGACACGTCGGCTCCCCTCGATTCGTTTCCCTATCCCACCGGGATTGTAGCCGCTGGATCGGCGTTCGCCGAATCAAGTTGCGCGCGCCCGCGGCTGGTGCTGTACGCGCGCCTGGGATATATCTACGCTCCCGCAACGCGCATTGATTGAAGAGGGTGGTAAGACCATGACCAAGATCGCCACGTCGAACCTGCTGTGGATCCTGTGCCTGCTGCTGTCGTCTGTCCTGCTGCCCGGCTGCCCGGACGAGGGGGACGACGACGCCGACACCACCGGATCCCCCTTCGAGGACGCCGACAACGACGGCTACGACTCCGAGGAGGACTGCGACGACGGGGATCCCCTCACCTACCCCGGCGCCGACGAGATCTGCGACGGCCTCGACAACGACTGCGACCACGTGGTCCCGACCGACGAGATCGACGACGACGGGGACGGCACGTCGGAGTGCGAGGGCGACTGCGACGACACCGACCTGTCCGTCTACGAGGGCGCGGACGAGCTGTGTGACGGGCTCGACAACGACTGCGACGGCATCGTGCCCGACGACGAGGTGGACGGCGACGGCGACGGCCAGGCGCCCTGCGCCGGCGACTGCGACGACGAGGATCCGGACACCTACTTCGGCGCCCCGGAGCTGTGCGACGGCGAGGACAACGACTGCGACGCGGCGGTGGGCGAGGAGGAGG
>CAZLEO010000134.1:0-24786 GCA_964558555.1 uncultured Rickettsiales bacterium
TGCGACGGGATCGTGGACGAGGGCACCGAGGCCTACGACGACGACGGCGACGGCTACACCGAGCTCGGCGGCGACTGCGACGACACCGATCCCGGGATCCATCCCGACGCCCTCGACGACGACTGCGACGGCGTGGACGACAACTGCAGCGGCAAGGCCGACGACGGCACACACTGCGGCCCCCTCGGCGGCCAGAACGTCGACGACGAAGAGGGCGGGTGCGAGTGCAGCAGCGGTGGGAGTCGAGAGGGCCTCATGGGCACGTCACTGTGCCTGCTGGTCGCCCTCGGCTGGCTGGGGCTGCGCCGGCGTCGCTAGCAGCAGGCCTGGCCGTAGGTGGGCTGGACCGTGAACGACTGGCCGTACCAGCCCCGCTGAAAGTCGATCCGCAGGGCGCCGTGGCGCAGCATGTCGCCGGCCTCGCGCTCGTCCATGACGAAGTTCAGTCCGTCCACGTCGAAGGTCTTGTCGGTGTCCTTGGGCTCATCCAGAGCCAACCCCATGCGGGGCCCGCCTCACCCGAAGCCCTGGACGAAGACCCGGACATGGGTCCTCTTCTGCGCGTCCGCCGCGATCAGGTCGGTGAGGGAGTGCCGTGCATTCTGCGTGACGTCCAGCAGGTCGGTCATCGTGTCGTCTCCTCTGCGGCGGGAAGGCCGCGATCCGTATCCACAGGTACAGGAGCCATCACGGGCCGAGAGAGGTTCAGCCGAAGGGGAGTCGGTACCCGAAGATCTCCACGTACCCGATGGTGAAGATCGCCACGTCCGCGCAGAGGTGGCTGATCCACGCGGGCCAGATCGAGCCATAGCGGGCGTACAGGGCGCTCCAGGTCAGGCCGCCGACCAGCACACCGGCGGAGGAGACCCACACGATGGGCCAGTCGAAGAACGCCTTGAGCACCAGCACGTGGTGGGCCGTGAAGATCAGGCCGGTCGCGGCCACGGCCGGGATCGCGGGCAGCAGGGCGCGCACGCGGGAGAACACGAACCAGCGGAAGGCGTACTCCTCGAGCAGGGCGTTGGCCAGGCTCATCCAGGCGGCCAGGCCCAGGAACTTCAGCGGATCGTTGAAGCCCAGCGGCGCCAGGGCCTTGCGCATGGCCGCGCCGTCCAGCGGTCCGGCGAGCTGCCAGGCCCCGAGGATCAGGCCGGCGATGATCAGGCCGGACACCAGGCCAGCGACCGCACCCCCGCGCCGCATGGGCGACCGGCTGAGCCGCGATCGCTCGATCCACAGCAGCCACACCAGGGGGAAGCCGTACAGGATGGCCTTGCTCACGGTGTAGGCCGCGGCTCCCACGTCCCCCGGCGCGGCGTAGTAGGCCATGAACACGCCCACGGTGGGCGCGGGGGCGACCAGCAGCAGGGCCAGCAGCGACCGGGTGCGGTCGCTCATGGGTCCCCCCAATAGCGGTCCATGAGTCGGATGATCGTCTTCTCGGCAGGGCCCGACTGCATGACCCGTTTGATCGCCGGGACGCGCAGCGCGGCGTTGACCAGCGGCCGGAACGTGGCGTGTACGCGGCTGGTCTGGTCGCTGAACAGGTAGTTGCCGAACTTGGCGGTGTCGATGGACGCCAGCACGGTCTTCTCGGGGAAGTTCCGCGGGGTGTAGAGCCGCTCGTCTCGGCCGTACATCGTGCACGCGCCTTCGGAGCAGAAGCGTGGGCACACGCCACAGCCCAGGCATACGTCCGGGTCCACGGTCGGTGCGGGATCGCCTGCGCGGATCGCGTCCACCGGGCAGCGCTCGACGCATTCGCCGCAGTTGTTGCATTCCTCGGCGTCGATGCGGGCGGCAAAGGCCGAGGCGGCCACCAGCCCCGTGCCGCCGAACCGCTGATAGCCCAGCAGGAGGTCGCAACAGCAGCTGCAGCAGTTGCAGATGATGGACAGGCCCTCGCGGGTGTTGTCGCCGATCTGCATCAGCCCCTGGTCCATGCACTCGCGGACGATGCGGTGGGCCTCCTCCTTGTCGATCTCCCGGGCGATGCCGTGCCTGGAGAGGTAGCCGGCGACGTCGTTGAACGTCAGGCAGGCGTCCATGGGCGCGTCGCAGGCCATGCCCATGTGCTCCATCTTGTGGCGGCAGTAGCACATCCCCACCGTGATGCAGGTCGCGCCGTCGATGCCCGCGCTGACGCGGTCGTAGTCGAGCACCTCCGAGGACACGTCCTCGAGCATGTCCTCGCCCGGGAACACGCGGGTCATGGCCGGGTGTCCGGAGCCCATCTGTTCGATGAACTCACTCTCGACCTGGCAGTACTGGTAGTAGAGCTTGGAGAGCTCCTTGGCGTCGAGATCCTCGCGGGTACGCATCAGCGAGAACTCGACGAAGCCGAGCACCGGCGGCGCCAGCACGTACTGGAACTCGCCGTCCTTCTCGTACTCCACCACGACCCCCTTGCGGGCGAGCCGGACCAGGTTCTCGGAGGCCTCGTCGGGACTCACGCCCCACGTCCGGGCCATGGTCCTGGCCGGGACCATGCGCAGGGGCATCAACGAGCACAGGTGGGCCTCCTCCTCGTCGACCAGGTGCTCGAGGATCTCCACGAGCACCTCGGAGACGAAGGCTCCGGGGACGTACTGGCCGAGGCGCTCGGCCAGCTTCGAGTGACCCCTTCGGTTCAGGTGTCCCATTCGATCCGTTACCTCTGCCGTTGATGGAAGCGGTGCGCCTGGTGGACGAACGCCTCGAGGCGGGGGTTGTCGTCGGCGCCCTCGGTCCCTCCAAAGGTCAGCGTGGCCATGGGGACGTTGCCGTTGTCGGTGCGGATGCGGTCCACGATGGCCGCCGATACGCCGCCAACCATACACCCGAAGCAGATGGCGTTGAGGATGCCGGACGCGCCGTTGCGGGCGAAGTGGACCATCTTGGCGAGGTTGAGCTGGACCAGGGGGCTGGCGCCGGGGCCCACGTAGGGGGCGCTCAGCTCCATGACCTCGTCGAACTCGGGCTCGGTGTACCGCTCGGCCAGGTCGGGCTTGGTCTGGCCGATCCGCCAGCTCCCGAACTCCTTGAACGTGTTGAGCAGCCCCTGGGAGAGGAACTCGCCGATGTCCCAGCGGCGGGCGGCTTCGCGGATGCGCCGGGTGAGGTTGAACGCCGCGTTGTCCACCATGAACGGCGCGGGCCAGACCTCGCAGCCCAGGTTCTCCAGCCGCGTGAAGAGGTCGCCGCTGGCAAAGGGGTTGATCCGGGTGTAGACGTCGCCGGCCACGCCGATGCGCGGGCGCTGCTCGCCCTGCCGTCGCTCGATGGCCTCCATGCGGGACACGGCCACGGGGAGGAAGTCCATGACCTCGCCGACCTGTACGGCCTCGGCCAGCTCCTCGAGATTCAGCTCGTGGATGGCGTCGACCTCACCGCGGTGGAGCTCGTAGGGGCGCCTCTCGCAGCACATCCGGATCAGCATGTCCACCGTCACCACGCCCTCCCAGAGGTGGACGCCGGTCAGGTAGCCCATCTCGTCGCGCATCCCGGACAGGTCGGGGGTGACGATCTCGACGCCGTCCGCGCCCAGGCGCCGCAGCGCGTGGCGGAGGCCGTCGGGGTACTGGGAGTACAGGCAGGCGTTGATCCCGCCCGGGAAGAAGTAGGAGTCGCCGTCGCGCAGCAGCCCCGTCTCGACGGCGTGGGCCAGGTCGCCGGCCAGCAACGCGAAGGGGTGGCACTCGCGCCCCGAGGTGAGGGACTCACCCAGCAGCCGGCTCTCGGTGGCGGGCGGCGGCAGCAGCACGACCTCGCGATCACCGCGGCCGAGGGCGCCGACGAAGGCGTAGGCGTGGTCGCTGAAATAGGGGACGACCAGGCGGCCCGAAGCGCGCGCGGGAGGGGAGGGCGCCACGATGTCGGAGAGCTCGCGGTCGTCTGCAGGTGCCGCCTTCTTCGTTCGCAGGTGCGCGTCGATCTCGTCCGCGAACGCCTCGAGCCGGGTGACGAAGCCCGCCTCGCCGCGGTGCTCGTCCAGCTCCAGGAAGAGGCGGGGCCGCTCCACCAGCAGCTCCTCCATGTGCTTGAGGGTGAACCCGTCGGGGCCGCAGCCGAAGCTGGACAGGACCACCGGGAACAGCCGGGGATCGCGTCGCACGAGCAGCGCGGCGCGGATGTAGTCGCGGTTGGACGACCACACCAGGGGATTCCACTTCTCGTCCAGGGCCACCTCGTCCAGCGGCAGCGAGTCCAGGGACAAGAACGGCAGCCCGAGCCGCTCCAGGTGGCGCCCCAGATCCATGTTGAGGAACGGATCCGCGAGGGTGTACGAGCGCCCCAGCAGGACCAGGACCCGGTCCCCGGCCCGCTCGAGGATCGCCTCGCCGAGCAGGCGCAGCCGATCCTGCCAGTGCCGCACCCGATCCAGGCCGGTTCGGACGGCGCGGTGGAGCTCCCCGACGGGGATCTCCAGGCGCTCTGCCAGCGCCTCCGGGGCCACGATCTGTTCCCCGGGGGCCTCGTGGAGCGCGAGCTCGGGGGTGATCAGCTCGGGCCAGCCCTGCCCCCGCACCATGGAGGCCAGGTGCTGGGTGAACGGACAGGTCACCGAGGTGGTCTCGCCCGCCTGCCCGGGCGGCAGGGAGGACACCGACGGCAGCAGGATGTCCTCGACACCGTGCGAGATCAGGTCCTCCACGTGCCCGTAAGCCAGCTTCACCGGCAGGCAGGTGTCCGCCCGCAGGTGGCGCTGGGCCGCGGCCAGCGCGTCGGGCGAGCTGGGTTGCGAGAGCACCGGCTGACGTCCGGCGGCGCGCGCGATGGCCGTCCACACGGGCAGCAGCTGCAGGCCGACCGAGACCCGGGGGATGCCCAGGACGCGGGCGCCGGCGTGGTAGTCGGTGCCGTCCCCGAGCACGATCCCGGACTCCTCCAGCAACCAGCGCTGGCGCAGGGCCAGGGCGTGCTCGCGGTTGGCGCCGCGCTTGCGCTGGCCCCCGCGCGCCGAGAAACGCTCGCAGGTGTCGCCGAAGAAGAACACCTGATCCCCCGAGCGGAAGCGGTTGACCTGGCAGCGGTTGACGCAGCGGGTGCACTCGAAGCTCTTCTCGAGCTCGCCACGGCATGCGTCCACGCCCCGGAAGCCGCTGTCGGCAGGGATGTCCCCGGCCCGCTGGGCGTCCACCACCAGCAGGGCCGCGCCCATGGCGCCGGAGAGGCGGTTGTACGGGTGGACCTGGACGGGCTTGCCCAGGATCTGGCGGAAGGCGGCCACCACGGCGCGGTTGGACGCCGTGCCGCCCTGGAACAGGACGTGGTCGCCGATGGGGCGACCGGCCACCACCTTGTCGAGGTAGTTGCGGGCCACGGCGATGGCCAGCCCGGCGGTCAGATCCTCGGTGGACGCCCCCGCCTGCAGGGCGTGGGCCAGCTCGGTGTCCATGAAGACGGTGCAGCGGCTGCCCAGGTCCACCGGGGCCTCGGCCTTCAGCGCCAGCTCGGCGAACTCGTCGATGATGGAGAGGTCGAGGCGCGTGGCCTGCTCTTCGAGGAACGACCCCGTGCCCGCTGCGCAGACCTTGTTCATCGTGAAGTCGACGATGTGGCCGTCGCGGGCGCTGATGTACTTGGAGTCCTGGCCCCCGATCTCCAGGACCGTGTCGATGCGCGGCATGAACTCGGCCGCGGCGCGCAGCTGGGCCGTGATCTCGTTGCGCACCAGATCCGCGCCCAGGAAGCGCCCGGCCAGGTGTCGCCCCGAGCCGGTGGTGCCCACGCCACAGATGTCGAGGTCGCCGCCGCGACGGCCGGAGAGCTCGGCCAGCCCCTCCTGCAGCACGGTCAGCGGCCTGCCGCGGGTGCGCAGGTAGACCGCGTCCACGAGCTGGCCCCCGGTGGTCATCAGGACCAGGTCGGTGCTCACCGAACCCACGTCCACCCCCAGCAGCAGGGACTCGTCGGTGGCGAGCTCGCCGCGGGGCTCGCTCCGGGGGGGCTCGCCCCCCGGGTCGGGAAGGGGATCGAAGGTCGGCAGGCCCGCGCCCAGGTGCGTGGCGCCCCCGAGCCGTTCCTGGATTCGGGCCAGGGTCATGCCCTCGCCCTCGTCCGCGAGGAGCGCGGCCCCCAGCGCGCCGATCTCGGCGTTGCGGTCCGGTACGAACAGCTCGCCGTCGTGCAGCTGGAGGACCTCGCACAGGGCGCGCACGAGGCCCGCGTTGGCCGCGCCGCCGCCCACGAGGATCGCCGGACGGAGCAGCTCGCGGCCCCGCAATACCGAGGCCTGGAAGCTCCGCGCCAGCGCCAGGCACAGCCCGTAGGCGATCTCCTCGACCGGTGTGCCCTTCTGCTGCAGGTGGATCATGTCCGACTTGGCGAACACGGCGCAGCGGCCCGCCACCGTCGCCCCCCGGGGTGCGACCGCGGCCAGCTCGGCCAGCTCGGCCACCCCCAGCTGCAGACGATCCGATTGCTGCTCGAGGAACACGCCGGCGCCCGCCGCGCACAGGTCGGACAGGGAGAAGTCACCGATGTCCCCCTTGCCCGTGGACTCGAGGGCGATCCAGCGCGACATGTGGCCGCCGATCTCGATCACGCCCCGGGCATCGGGCGATGCCCACGCCGCGCCGCGGGCCGTGGCCACGACCCCGTTGACCGCCTGGGAGCCCGGCAGCGCGCCCGCGGCCAGCTCGCGGCCGCTGCCGGTGACGACGACGGTCACCGACGCGTCGACGAGCTGCGCGGGGATCTCCGAGAGCAGGCCCTGGAGAGCCTGCATCGGGCGCCCCGCCGCGGTCTTGCTCCCCGACCACAGCACCTGGTCGTCCGCGTCCAGCACGGCGGCGTGGGTCGCCACGGATCCCATGTCGATCCCGAGTCGGATCATGGGCATGTCGTCGTTCTCCTCGGATGGGGGTCGGTTCAGGTGCGTGCGGGCAGGTTCTGCTGCTCGGCCCAGGCCTTGAGATCCTCGCGGCGAATCTTGGAGTTATGTCGCGCATCCACCGGGAAGCCGTCGTGGGTGGTGACGCGCTGGACGAGGCCCTCCCAGCGGGTGCCCTCGGCCAGGGCGAGGACCTCGGCCTCGAGCTCGGCGCTCCAGGACTGTCCTGCCTCCAGCTCGACGATGAGCATGGGCAGCTCGCTGCCGCGGGGGCCGAGGCCCACCAGGGCGGTGCGGAAGACGGCGGGGTGCTCGTTGAAGATGCCCTCGACGGGCACGGCCGGGACGATACCGTCGGCGGTCTCGAGGCGATGGGCCTTGCGGCCGCAGAACCACAGCCGGTCCTGGTCGTCGAGGGTTCCGATGTCGCCCATGCGGTGCATGATGCGGCCCTCGTGCTCGATCTTGGACTCGGCGTTGGCCCGGTCGTTCTCCTTGTACTCGGGGCTGGCCACCACCGTGTCCGCGACGATCTCGCCGAGCTCACCCACGGGCAGCTGCAGGTCGTCGGACCAGGTGGGGAAGGGCTCCTCGGAGATGGGCACGATGCGGATGGTGGTGCCGGGTACGGCGCGGCCGACGCAGGTGCCGGCGCCCTTGACGGTCTGGGCCATGGTGTCGCCGAGGATCTCCTCGGAGCTGATGTAGGCCACGGTGAGCGCCTCGGTGGCGCCATAGGGCGTGTACAGCGGGACGTCGTCGTTGACGAGCTTGCGGAAGCGGCGGTGCATGCCGGTCTGGATGGGCGCGCCCGTGGTCACGGCGCGCGTCACCGAGGGCAACCTGGTGCCGTTGGCCTCGGCGTACCGCAGCACGTTCGTCCACACGATGGGCGAGGCGAACCCGCCGGTGCATTCGTGGGTCTGCAGGGCCGCCACCACGTCTGCGGGGTCCACGGTGGCGAGCTTGGTGAGGTTGCCCTTGGGCACCACCGTGGTCATGCCGGCGCAGGTGTCGAAGAACACGAACGAGGCGAACGCCTCCATCCAGACGTCCTCCGGGGAGAACCCGAACATCTCGGTGACGTTGTTCGTCACCGTCACGAAAGCCTCGTGGGGGAAAGACACCCCCTTGGGCGTGCCGGTGGAGCCGGACGTGAAGATGATGCAGGCCTCGTCGCTGCCCTCGAAGGGGGACATCTCGTAGGGACCGGGGTCACCGCCGTCGAGCACCTGAGCCAGGGTCGGTCCGCCCCAGAACCAGCGCCGACCCACGGTCACGAACAGCTCCGCGTTCGCGAACGGCTTGCGCACGAACTGGCGTACGGCGTGGACGATGGGCAGCGCGATGACGACCTTGGGGCGGATCTGGGCGATGCAGGCCAGCAGGTTCTTCATCCCCATGCCCGGGTCCATGAGCACGGGGATCGCCCCGAGCTTGAACAGGCCGAACATGAATGCGAAGAAGTCCAGCGACGGCTTGGCCAGCACCAGGGTGCGGTCCCCCTTGCGGATGCCGATCCGGGCGAACCCGCTGGCGTAGCGGTCCGACAGGGACTCCAGCTCCGCGAAGGTGACGGCCGTGCCGAGGGGGCGCTGAGGGCCGGCGTGCGGGATCATGAAGCGGATGGCGTCGCGGTCCGGGCTCTCGGCCGCCCACTTCCGCAGGAACGAGGCGATGTTGTAGGTGGACATGGCGCCGGATTCTACCAGCGCGCGGACGCCAGCATGGCGCCCAGGCCGGAGCCGGCGGCGAAGAAGCAGATCTCGTCGCCACTCTTGAGGGTGCCGTCGTCGTCGGCGATGGCCAGGGTGATGGGCAGGGCGGCCGCGGCGCAGTTCCCCAGCTCGTGCAGGGTGATCTTGATCTTGCCCATGTCCAGGTCCAGCCCGGTGAACACCCGCTGGAAGTGGGCCATGCTGGCCTGGTGGCAGATGTAGCGGTCGATGCTGTGGTCACCCTCGACCCAGCCGAACTCCTTCGCCGCCTTCGGGAAGGTGTCGATCAGGATCGCCGCGCCGTGTTGCAGCAGGCCCGCGGTGTCGGTGCGCATCTCGCCGGTCTCCGAGGCGAGGCACAGGGTGTTGTGCTCGGTGGCCGACCGCGCCACCGCGCCGCGGAACTGGTGGCCGTTCTTCGCCAGGTCTTCGCGGCACATCACCACGGCGACGCCGGCGCAGCCAAGCGTCAGCGACGCGAACTGCGTGCGGAACTCCTCGGGGGTCATGTTGTCCCCGGCCAGCCGCTTGATGGTCGTGGCCATCCACGGCCGGTGGGTGGTCGGGTCGTCGCCGGGCAGCCAGGAGCGGTCCATGGCCGGGTTCTCGCCGGCGGTGATCAGCGCGTACTCCACCTGACCCAGCTCGATGGCGTTGGCCGCCGAGGTCATGGCGGTGATGAAGCCCATGCAGGCGTGGGTGATGTCGTAGGTCAGGCAGCGGTGCGCCACGTCGAGGTTGCCGCCGACGATGGCGGCCGTGGCGGGCTCGGTGTAGTCGCGGGTGACCGAGGCGTTGATCAGCAGGTCGAGCTGATCGGCGCGGATCCCGGCCCGCTCCAGGGCACGGGAGCCTGCGCGCGAGGCGATGGCGGACGGCCGCTCGTTGGGCTCGTACCAGCGGCGCGCCTTGACGCCGGAGATCGACTCGAGCCTGCCCGGCTCGAGGCCGAAGCGTTCGAGGGTCCCGCGGAACATCTCCTCGATCTCGACGCTGGTGACGCGCCTCTCGGGGAGATCGTAGGCGGTGGATTCGATACAGACCTTGTCCCAGAGCATCTTGTCTTCCATCTCAGGTCGTGCAGTGGGGGTCATACCCCCCGCCGACAGTAGAGTATGAACGCGTTCATTAGACCTGTTCGCCACGAATGGCAAGCACGGTCATTCGTCACCTCGCAGCCAGGGGATGGTCGCAGCCGTTGCGTCGTCCATCCCCACGCGGATGCGGTATCCGAAGTCCTGTTTTGCCGGCTCCATGTCGTACCAGTGGTGGCGGGCCAGGCCGCTGGCGATGAACGGAGTGATCCGCGGTTCGCCCTTCATCGGGAAGGTGTTCCAGGTCCACTCGATCACCGATCCGAGGGTGCGGGCGAGGCCGAGGGAGACGCGCCGGCTCGGGGCGGGCACGTCGAGATCGCCCAGCACGTTGCCGAGCCATTCGTAGAACACCACGGGCTCGTCGTTGGAGATGAAGTAGGCCTTGGCTGCGCAGGCCGCGTCCGGCCCGGTCAGGGCGTCGGCCGCGTCCAGGTGGGCCCAGGCGGCGTTGTCGATGTAGGTCAGGTCCACCCGGGTCGAGCCGTCCCCGACGACGGGCAGCTTGCCGCCGCGGGCGCGGTCCACCAGCCGCGGCAGCAGGTGGTTGTCCCCGGGGCCGAAGATCAGGTGGGGCCGCAGCGCCACCGTGGCCAGTCCGCCGCCGTTGGCCGCGAGCACCATCTGCTCGGCCTCGGCCTTGGTGCGGGGGTACTCGCTCTCGTGCACCTCGGCGTAGGGCAGATCCTGGGCGCCGTTCTCCACGTCGTGGGCGTAGCCCACCACCGATGGAGTGGAGGTGTACACCACCCTCGGCACACCCTCCTCGAGGGCGGCGGCGAGGACGTTGCGCGTGCCGTCCACGTTGACGGTGCGGAAGGCGTCGGTGCCCGGCCGCTCCCAGAACCCCGTCATGGACGCCACGTGGAAGATCACGTCCATGTCGTGGGCGGCGACCGTCACGGCGTCGGCGTCCCGCAGGTCCGCCTGTACGCCCTTCGCGCCCGTCTCCTCCTCCACCTCCGGGTAGCTCCCGCGAGCCAGGAAGGTCACGTCGTCGCCCCGCTGCCGCAGCAGCTGGACCACACGTTTGCCCAGGAACCCCCCGCCGCCGGTGACCAGCGCCTTCATGAATCCTCCGTCGCCCCCTCGGCCTCGCGCTCCAGGAATCCCCGAACCAGGGGCACGATCCGGTCGGGAACCTCGTCCACGATCCAGTGCCCCACGTCCTCGTACTCGTGGTACTCGCCGTGGGGCACCCACTGCTTCCAGGCCTCGAGGTAGCCCGGGTGGAACACGGGGTCCTTGAGTCCCCAGCACACCAGGTGGGGCAGCCCCACCAGATCGGGCAGGCCCCTCTCCAGCTCGCCCACCAGCTTGCGGGTGGGGTGGTCCGCCTCCAGCGGGATCTCCTGGATGAAGCGCAGGATCGCGCGGCGCTCCTCGTACGATCCGTACGGCGCCAGATAGCCTTCCTTCACCGCCGGCGTGAACCGGTCCTTGTGCCCCGTGGCCATGTGCCACCCCATGGTGAAGAAGGCGTTGAGCCGGCGGATCATCAACGGTCCGTACAGGGGCAGCCGCAGCGCCCGCAGCGCGAACGGCAACGGCAACAGGAATGCCGCGGTGTTGAACACCACGAACCGCCGGAACACGCCGGGGTGCCTCAGCGCCGCGGAGTAGCCGATGGCGCCGCCCCAGTCGTGCACCACCAGCGTGGCGTCGCTCAGCTGCAGCTGGTCGAGCAGCCGCGCGAGGTTGTCGATGTGCGCGGCGATGGTGTAGTCCCAGTCCGCGGGCTTGTCCGACAGCCCGCAGCCCACGTGGTCCGGCACGATGCAGCGGTGGTCCGGGCTCAGCGCCGCGATCAGCTCGCGGTAGTAGAACGACCACGTCGGGTTGCCGTGGACCATCACCACCGGCGGCCCCTCACCCACGTCCAGGTAGTGCATCCGGTGACCGTCCGCGACGGTGGCGTACTTGCCCTCCCAGGGGTACAGCTCGCGCACCGCGGGGCTGAGATCGGCCAGCTCGGTCATGGTTGTACCTCGGCGAAGCCGAGTTGGTACTACGCGCGGCCCCGCCGGTCAACCGCCGTGGCCCGTGGCACACCCTGGCACAGCGTGCACACCGGTGGCACAGCGCGCACACCGGGACACACGCGCCTCCGGTGGTGCAGTTTCTACCGTGATCGACGTGCGTCTCTGCGATCCAGAATCGTCGCCAGGGCCGCCGATCTGGCACGCAGCTTGCCTTGCGCCCTGGGTACATGGATGGAGGTACACACCATGAACTACCCTCTGCCGCTCCTCGCGGAGCACAGCGACCGAATCTGGTCGATGATCCTCGGTGGCGCCTTCGCGCTGGGACTGTGGATGGCGCTCATCGCGCTGCTGATGACGGGCTGCTCGGACGGCAATTCCTGAAGCGGTTCATCGTCCAGGTCATCGGGGCCCGGCGTCGGTGATATCTTGGGCGCCGGAGGGCCCCATGATCGACCTACCCAAGCTCGCGGTCGTCTTCTTGATCCTTGCGCTGCCCTGGCTGACGGCCGGCTGCTCGGACAGCTGGGGCGAGACGGACGACGACTCCCACCCCGCGGGCGACGACGACGCCGTCGCGGACGACGACGATCAGGCGACCGACGACGACGCGGCCGACGACGACGCCACGCCCCCGGGCGACGATGACGACGCCACGCCGCCTGGTGACGACGACGACACGGTGGCGCCCGTGGACTGCTCGTTGATCTCGGCCAACCCCGCCTGGGAGGTGTGCGAGACCGGCCACGACTACTGCAACGGCGTGTTCACCGACGGCGCGGGGTGCACGGCCTACTGCGCGGCGGCCGGGCTGGTGTGCACGGCGCGGTACGGGGGCGAGCCCGGCTGCCAGAAGGAACCGCACAACCCGCTCACGTGCGGCGAGAGCAACGGCCACAACTCGGACTGGTGTGACTGCGAGCGGCCCGACACCGGCGACGACGACGACGACGACACCGGCTGCGAGACCGATCCGTACAACCCGCCGGTCTTCCAGGAGCAGAGCTACACCCAGGCCGTGTACTCCGAGCGGCACAACTGGGTGCTGGACTGCCGCGACTACGCCTACACGGCCAGCGGCGACGAGCACGAGGAGTGCGACAACCAGTACGACCCGGACGGATCGCGC
The DNA here is from genome assembly GCA_964558555.1 of uncultured Rickettsiales bacterium. Classification (GTDB taxonomy): domain Bacteria; phylum Myxococcota_A; class UBA796; order UBA9615; family CAYRNR01; genus CAYRNR01. The sequence goes on from CAZLEO010000134.1 coordinate 12,738, forward strand.
ACGGGTCTGGCCACCTTCACCTTCTCCAACCTGCCCCGTGGCTGGTACGACGCGTACATGGGCGGCCGCCACACCGAGAATCGCAACCCGTCGGGTGCGCTCTTCTACGTCAACGGCGTGGGGGTGATCGTCGACCAGGTGGACGCGTCAGGCGACTACGTCTACACCCACCACGGCCGGTACTGCCTGGATGGCACGGTCGAGGTGGTGCTGGACTCCACCGTCAACAGCGGGTCCGACTCGGTGTGGAAGATCAAGCTGGAGCCGTGATCCCTACGGCATCGCGAACCAGTCGAGCACCCGCTCCATGAGCATGTTGCGGCTGTCCGCGTCGGCGATGGCCTCGAAGCCGAACGAGATGTACACGACCTTGCCGTCGCCGTGCAGGGCGCGCACTCCGCCACAGTTGTCGTTGTCGTAGTTCAGCATGGGCTCGGCGTCCGGGCCCAGCGGCTCGACCCAGCTGGGGTACTGCTGGTTGTCGGCGCCGTCGCCGCCGGAGATGTCGAAGACCAGCCCGGTGGCGATGGGATCGCCGGGCACGCCGGACAGGGTCCAGGAGTCGGCCTCGTCGGCCATGTACTCGGCGTGCATGGTGGCCTCGTACCACTCCTGGTCGAGCCAGGGGCTCTCGGACGCGCCGTGCGTGCCGTCCTCGCTGAGATCCCAGCCGATGTCCTGGCCGGAGAAGAACACACGCCCCCCGTTGTCGAGGTAGTCGGTCAGGGCGGTCTTCTCGTCGTCGAGGAAGTGGGGGAAGTACCAGCCCGCGTTCCAGATGACCGTCTCGAAGCGGTCGAGATCGATGGTCTCGAAGTCCACGTCGCTGGACCACGTGGCCTGGGTCACGCCGGCCTCGTCCAGGGCGGCCTGGAAGTAGGTCTCGTAGTCGTCGCCGCCGTCGGCGTCCACCAGCAACACGTCGGCGCCGTAGGTCAGCAGGCCGATGTCCACCTGGATCTCGGGCCACTCCTCGCAATGGGGGAGGGCGCGCAGCGCCAGGTCCATCGAGCCGACGTTCCCGGCGGGGTCCACGTCGAGGATGACCGTCGCGGTGTCGCCCGTGCTCAGCTTAACCGTCACCATCTCCTCCTCGATCGCCGCGCCGTCCACGGTCCAGGTCACCGACCAGCTCTGGGGGACGTCGCCCTCCAGGAACAGGTCGTACGCGTCCATGAACGGTCCGACGTTCTGCACCAGCACCTCGAAGGAGCGGGATTCGTCCACCTCGAGGATCACCCCCTCGGGGGCGGTCTCCACCATGCGGAAGGAGTGCAGGGGCGGGGTCTCGGTGGTGGTGACCTGGAGCACCTCGCGGGTGTCGTCGTCCTGCAGGAAGGCCACGAAGTGCAGCTCGTCGGAGTCCCAGTCCGCGTGGCGCTCGTGGCTCAGCGACACGGTCTCGGCATACCCGGGTTCCAGGGTGATCGTCGTCCCCTGGCCGTCGGGCAGGAAGCCGATCACCGGGTCGTGGAACTCGGTCTCGCCGTTGGAGCCGGGCGCGGTGGCGTACTCGACGTACCGCTTGACCGCCATGACCCGCAGCTGCACCTCGCGGGTCTCGTCGAGCGCCTCGGTGGCGGTGACGTGCACGTCGAGGTCGTAGGTCCCGTCGAGGTTGTCGTAGAGCGTCAGCCCCAGGTCGGCGAGCAGGTCGCCAGCGAAGTACGCGTTGATGTCCGAGTAGTAGTTGCCCCCGTGCCAGGTCAGGTCGTACAGGCCCTCGATGATCGTGGTGGGCACGCCGTCCACGCCGTAGTAGTCGATGCGCGCGTCGCAGTCGTCGGGATCGGTCACGTAGAACAGGTCGTCCACGCCGGGCCAGTCGGTATGGACCTTCACGGGCACGACGTTGCCCACGCCCACCTCCTCGAGGAAGGCGTCGATGGTGGGATTCTGGTCGGCGCAGGGGCCGCAGCTGGTGTTGGTGAACTCCTCCAGCAGGAGGCGTTTGAGGCCGGTGGCGGCCACCTCGTACCCCTGAGCACCCGCGTCGTCGTCGTCATCGTCGTCGTCGTCGTCGTCCGCCGTGGCGTCGTCGTCGTCGTCGGTCGCGGTGCTGTCGTCGTCGTCCCCGTCGTCGGGGCAGCCGATCAGCAGCGTGGGCACGGCCAGCACGGCCAGCAGGAACATCAGTGAGCGGATCATGGCGCGTCCTCCTCCTACAGAATGGGAGGACCACTCATATCAGACTGCCGGGTATCCGTCAGTCGCCACGGTTGTCGAGCAGGTCAGGCGGCCGCCGGGCAGATCCGTGCGAACGCGGCGACCAGCCACGCTGTGGTCAGGATCTTCATGGTCACTCCGTGCGGGCCTTGGATTCGACGGTGGAGACGCGGCGGTCCTGGGACATGGAGGCCAGGGAGCGGCAGTCGGAGGTGCTCATCACCAGGGTCTTGCCCGTGTCGAGGTTGGTCAGGCGGAAGTCGCGGGACCGGAAATCGCTGCTGCGGGTGTAGGCGCCCACCTGGGTCGCCCAGCCGGCGAACCACTCGGGCACGCTCAGCTGCACCTTCTGGCCGGCCACGGTCACGACGGTGGCGGCGTGGCTGTAGCGCACGACGATGTCGTACTTGCCGTCGTCGGTGGCCGTGACGCTGACGTCGCGCAGGGCGCGGGTCTCGGTCTCGCCGGTGCACAGCGCCTGCTGGATCTCGCCTGCCCACACCTTGGCGGGATCCGAGCTGCCGCCGCTGCTGCCGCCCGCCGAACCGTCGTCGCCCCAGAAGGTGGGGATCTCGGCGGGTTCGTCTTCGGCGGGCTGGTCGGGCGTGGCCATGGCGGTCTGGGCCTCGGGCGCTGCCTGGCGCTCCACGGGCGGCGGCGCGCCCGCGCCCACGACGAGACGGCTGCGCAGGGCACCCCACATGTTCATCATGCCGGCCTGATTGGCTCCTCCCTGGAGCGGGAACTGGAACCCCAGCAACAGGTTGGAGGCCTGCCACAGGGGGCAGGCGAATGCGTGCTGGCCGTCGGTGATCACCACCGCGGCCATGCCGGACAGGGGCGTGGCCTGGAAGGTGAACACGGTGCGGCCGAATGCGTCGGTGGGGCCGTCGCCGGTGACCGATCCCACGTTGTCGAGGGTGGTGGCGGAGAGGTTCACGCCGGACACGGGCAGGCCGTAGCGGTCCAGGGCCATGGCCACGACGGGCATCTGGCCGTTCACGGGCACCTGGTCCATCACGGGCCATGCCACCAGGGCGCTCACGGGGCGCTCGCTGGCGGGGATGGTCACCTCGGCCGACAGGGGTACGGGCTGGTCGAAGCTGGCCGCATGGGAGGCCTCGAAGGTGCCGTCCCCGTTGGCCACTTCCATGGGGATCACGCCGTCCAAGGACGCGAAGGCCACGCCCACGCCCGGCGCCATCTCACCTACGGGCACCATGACCTCGCCCTTGAGCGTCAGGGTCCGCTCCCCGCCCGATACCACCGCCGGGTCCGTGGAGAACCACATCGCCCCCGGCGGACCGGGCACCACCTGCACGGTGATGCGGTCGCCGTAGTTGGCCTTCTCGCCCAGCAGCACCGCGCTGATGTTCACGTCCGTGGGCGCGGTCACCGATGGCGGCACGTAGGTGGCGCGGTAGGTGCCCGGGCCGAGCGCCTGGACGGCCACGAAGTCGCCCAGGGACGCCTCGAGCTGCAGCGGTGCGTTGGCCATGGGCACCGCGTCCTGGCCCACCACGAACACGTACACCGGGAAGCCCGCAACGCCGTTGCCGGGGATGTACTCGGCCATGGGCGCGACCTCGATCCCCTTGAACGGCGGCAGCCGCAGGTCCACGGGCACCGGCTGGATCGGGTTGCCCTCCGCGTCCACCTCGTAGGCCAGGGCCGTGCGGATCCCCGGCGGTACCATGATCGGGACCATGGCCACGCCGGTCTCGTCGGTGACCTCCGGACCGAAGCGCTGCCCGGCGAGCTCCATGCCCACCGGCACCAGCTCCTCGCCCACCTCCACCTTCCACTCGGTCTTGCCCACCAGGGGCAGCGAGAGGAACTGCGTGGAGGTCTCGGGGATCTCGCGCTCCACCAGCGACAGGAGCACCAGCGCCGGGCCCTTCTGGTCCTCGGGGGGGCGGTACTCGGCGCGGTAGGTGCCGCCGCCGAGGGGCTGGATGTCGGTGACCGTGCCGATGCTCACACCCAGCTGCAGGTCCAGGCCGTCCAGGGGTGCCCCCGCCGGGCCGGTGGCCATGAACGTCAGCACCGACATCTCGTCCACGCCCAGGGTGATGAACTCGGGCGTGGCCTGCATGGCGAACCGCGGCGCCGCGGCCGGCTGGACCAGCACCGGGAACTGCTTGCCCGCCTTGTACTTGCCCACCTTGGCCTGCACGTCGAGCATCACCTGGGTGGTCTCGGAGATGGGGGGCACCGTGTAGGTGGCCGTCCAGACCCCGGGGCCCAGCTGCATCCAGTTGCCCAGCACGCCCATGTCGGCGCGGCTGCCCCGGAAGCTGGCCTCGGGCGCCAGGCCCCCCGTCTCGTCGGTGATCACGAACAGCAAGCTCTGCGGCGCGCCGTTGGCGGTGATGATGCCCGGCGGCACCAGCGTGACGATCACCGGGCGGCGCAGGGTGATGCGCCCCTGCCCGCCGGCGGGTTCGGGGGCGGCCAGCAACGTCAGCAGCGTGATCGCGCAGGCAACGAACGCGGCGATGGGTCGAGTCATGCTTTCCTCCGCGGGGGAAGGTTACTGGGGCCGGTCAAACCAGGCAACGTCTCGCGTGCGTGCGTTTCACTATCCTTGACAGGGCCATGGGGTGCCGCCTATTATGCGTTGCTTTTCGCGGCGGGCCGGGTATTTCTGCCCGTCGGGATGGAAGCTAACTTAGCGAAATTGTTGAGGATTGAAATGGCTGTCCGGATTAGGCTGACGAGGCATGGCGCCAAGAAGCGGCCCCACTATCGGATCGTGGCCACGGACTCCCGCATGCCCCGTGACGGGCGTTTCCTGGAGATCCTGGGTACTTACGACCCGAACAGCGAGCCCGCGACGATCAACGTCAAGGCCGAGCGGTTGGACTACTGGCTGGGCCACGGCGCGCTGCCGTCCAAGACGGTGTCGGAGCTGATCGCCAAGGCGCAGGCTGCGGCCCTGAGCACGGAAGGCGCTGCGTCGTGAAGGAGCTGGTCCGGTTTCTCGTGGAGGCCCTGGTCGATCACCCCGAAGACGTCGAACTCTACGAGGTGGAAGGCGACCGGACGACAATCCTGGAGCTGAAGGTGCACCCCTCGGACGTGGGGAAGGTCATCGGGCGCCAGGGCAAGACGGCCAACGCACTGCGGACCCTGCTCAAGGCGCATGCCTCGCGGGAACGCAAGCGGGTTGTGCTGGAGATCATCGAGGCGAAGAACGGTGGGCCGAAGCGTGCCAGCGACGGAGGAGACGAGGCCTGACAAGGTCGAGGCCCTCCTGCCGCTGCGCGACGACGACGAGATCATCCCCGTAGCCCAACGCGTCCCCCTGGGCGTACTGGTCAAGCCCTGGGGAACTCGCGGCGAGCAGACGGTTCACCTGTACAACAAGGCGTCCGACCTGCTGGAGCGGGTGGACGCCGTTTTCGTCTCGGGTGAGGCCGTCGAGGCCAGGTGGGCCGGCATACGGTCGGCGCGCTGGGTGGGCAAACGATACGTGGTCCACCTCGAAGGCATCGACTCCATCGAGGACGCCGACGCCCTGCGCGGGCTGGAGTTGAGCGTCGCCGAGGAGTGGCTGCCGGAGCTGGACGAGGAGGACGAGTACTACGTGCGCGACCTCCTGGGCATGGCCGTGGTCGACGCGGATGGGGCGCCCCTGGGTACCCTGCACGACGTCTTCGCCACGGCGGGCAACGACGTGTACGTGGTCCGCGGTGAATCGGGTGAACACCTGATCCCGGTCACGGAACAGTTCGTGCTGGACGTGGACCTGCAGGCTCGTACCATTCGGGTCCGCAGGATGGAGCTTTGACTTGCATGTTCTGCCACGCGCGGTGTAGCGAGGAGTCGCAGGCGGTGCTCAGGTGCACTGGCGGTGGCCGAAGGCGTGCTCCGAGCACGCCGAGGACGCTGACAGTGTGCATGGGCGCCGAAGGCCGCGAAGCGGCCGGCTGCGGCCCGCAGTAAGCGCGGGTGGCAGAACATGCAGGTCGGTATTCGATTCGACGTCCTGACCCTGTTTCCCGGGGTGTTCACCTCCTACCTGGAGGCGAGCATCCTCGGCCGAGCCAGGGAGGCGGGACTGCTGGAGGTGGCGCTGCACGACATCCGCGACTGGGCGGAGGGGCGGCACCGACAGGTGGACGACTACCCCTTTGGGGGCGGCCAGGGCATGGTGCTCAAGCCCGAGCCGCTGTCAGCGTCCATCGAGGCGGTCCGGTCGCTGGTGGACGACGCGGCCCCGGTGGTGCTGATGACACCCCAGGGCCAGCCGTTCACGCAGGCGACGGCGCGACGCTACGCCGCCCACTCGCGGGTGGTGCTGGTGTGCGGCCGGTACGAGGGTGTGGACGAGCGGGTGCGCGTGGACTGGGTGGACGAGGAGATCTCCATGGGAGACTTCGTCCTCACCGGCGGCGAGCTCCCGGCGATGGCGGTCATCGACGCCACGGCGCGCCTGCTACCGGGCGTGCTGGGCAACGAGGCCAGCCACGCGGACGAGAGTTTCGAGGCGGGACTCCTGGAGTACCCGCAGTACACGCGACCCCGGGAGTTCCGGGGTCGGACGGTCCCCGAGGTGTTGCTCAGCGGGGACCACGGCCGCATCGCGCAGTGGCGCGCGGAGCAGGCCCTGAGCAGGACGCAAACACGGCGTCCCGATCTGCTGGAGGATCGGGACGCCCGCGACGAATGACCGGGCCGCGGGGCCCGCTGGAGCGATGACATGAACATCATCGAGGAAATCGAACGCAAGCAGCTCGAGTCTCGCGACTTCCGCCTCGTGGTGGACGACCAGCCCGAGTTCCACCCGGAGCGGCAGATCTACGTGACCGAGGCTCGCAAGATTCGCGCGAGCGCCAAGATCGGCCAGAAGGTCAAGGTGGACGGCAAGAACAAGCGCGTCGTCCACGACCCCAAGGAGTTCGATCCGGACACCGAGATGCGCCTGACCGACGCCCAGGAGATCGATGCCGAGGTCAAGGTGGGCGGCCAGGTCCGCGTCGATCACACCCACATCGGCGTGCACGACGCCCCCGAGCGCCGCTTCCGTTCCGGTGACGTGGTCAAGGTCCACGTGCGGATCAAGGAAGGCGAGAAGGAGCGCATCCAGGTCTTCGAGGGTGTGATCATCGCCATCAAGAACGCCGGCATCCGCTCCACCATGACCGTGCGCAAGGTCAGCTACGGCATCGGCGTGGAGCGCATCTTCCCCCTGTACGGGCCGGTCATCGACCGCGTCGACTTCGTCCGCCGCGGCAAGGTCCGGCGGTCCCGCCTGTACTACCTGCGCAAGCTGTCGGGCAAGGCCGCCCGTATCCCCGAGATCCGGGACATCCCGGCCAGCCGCGCGCCCAAGTCCGGCTGAGGCCCGTGGTCCCCGACGCGCCCCACCTGGCTCGAGGCCAGGCCGGCGAGCGCGCGGTCGCAGCGTTCCTCGAGGCGCGCGGTCACCGCGTGATCGAGCGCAACTGGCGCGGCCAGGCCGGCGAGATCGATCTGATCACCGAGCACCGGGGCATCCTCCACTTCGTCGAGGTCAAGACCCGCTCCAGCGACGACTTCGGCGGTGGCTGGGACGCCGTCCCCGCGAGCAAGCGCCGCAAGATAGCCCGCACGGCCGAGGCCTACCTCCTCGGCGCACCCGCCCACGACGGCTGCTGTTTCTCGGTGGCCCTGGTCGCCCGGGAGGGGGAGGACTACGCCGTGGACTTCGTCGAGGACGCCTTCGACGCGCCGCGGTGAGGGGGCGACCATGAGCGAAAGCAACGACTCCGCCGGCACCCTCTACCTGGTCGCCACCCCCATCGGCAACCTCGAGGACATGACGGTCCGCGCCGCCAGGGTGCTGTGCGAGGTGGACCTCATCGCGTCGGAGGACACCCGCCGCACCGGCGTCCTGCTCAAGCACGTGGGTTCCCGCGTGCCGCAGATCAGCTACCACGACCACAACGCCAGGCACCGGATACCCGGCTTGATCGAGCGACTGCAGGCGGGCGAGTCCATCGCGGTCGTCAGCGACGCCGGCACGCCGACGGTCTCGGATCCGGGCTTCCGCATCGTCCGCGCGGCGCGGGAGGCCGGGCTGGCGGTGGTGCCCATCCCGGGGCCCAGCGCCGTGCTCGCCGCCCTGTCCGGGGCCGGCCTGCCCACCGACCGCTTCGTCTTCCTGGGGTTTCTCCCGGTCAAGCCCGGCAAGGCGCGCAAGGCGCTGGACCAGGTGGCTCAGCTGCCCGCGACCCTGGTGTTGTTCGTCTCCCCCTACAAGGTCAAGGCCACCCTGGCCATGCTCCTGGACCGGCTCGGCGATCGGGAGGCCTGCCTGTGCCGGGAGCTGACCAAGCTGCACGAGACCTTCGATCGCGGCACCCTGACGGACCTCGCCGAGCGCTACGGCGCCGGCAAGGTGCGCGGCGAGATCACGCTGGTCGTGGCTGGCACCAGCCGATAAGGTCGGTGGTGGAGGCCCCCTGGTGCAGGACGATCGGACCCCCGATCAGCTCCGTGAGGCGCTGGCCCGCCTGACGCGCCACTTCGAGGACGTGGCGCGCAGCGAGCAGCGCTACCGCGACCTGTTCGAGAACGCGCAGGTGGGTATCTACCGCACCACGCCGGACGGCGAGATCGTGCTGGCGAACCCGGCCATCGTGCAGCTGCTGGGCTACGAATCCCTCGACGATCTGCGCGAGCGCGACCTCGAGCGCGAGGGCTACCACCCCCGCTACGCCCGCGAGCAGTACAAGCGCCTGCTCGAGCGCGACGGCGTGGTCAGCGGCTTCGAGGCCATCTGGCGCACCCGCGACGGCCGCCGCATCCACGTGCGCGAGAACGCCTCGGCCATCCACGACGACGACGGCAACATCGTTGCCTACGAGGGCACGGTCGAGGACATCTCCCAACGCAAGCAGTACGAGCAGGACCTCCACGCGGAGAAGGAGCGGCTCGACATCACCCTGGGCAGCATCGCCGAGGCCGTCATCGCCACGGACACCGAGGGGCTGGTCTCGCTGATGAACGACCTCGCCGAGACCCTGACGGGCTGGCCCCGCGCCGAGGCGCTGGGCCAGAACATGGGCGTGGTGCTGCGCCTGTCCCGCGAGGAGACCCGCGAGTGGTTCGGCAACCTCGCGCGGATGGTGCTGGACACGGGCGAGGTGTGGGACCTGGCCGACTCGGCCATCCTCACGTCCCGCGACGGCACCGAGAAGGTCGTCACCTGGTCCATGGCGCCGATCCAGGACTCGCACGCCGGGGTCAGCGGTGTGGTGTTCGTGCTGCGCGACATCTCCGAGCGCCGCCGGCTCGAACGCGAGCTGGCGCGTATCGAGAAGCTGGAAGCCGTGGGGCTGCTCGCCGGCGGCATCGCCCACGACTTCAACAACCTGCTGACCTCGGTGCTGGGCAACCTCACCCTGGCCAAGCTGCGCAGCGAACCCGGCTCCGAGGCGGTCCAGCGCCTGGTCGCCGCCGAGGAGGCGCTCACCTCCGCCCGCGGTCTGACCCAGCAGCTGCTCACCTTCGCTCGCGGCGGCAGTCCGGTGAAGGAGAGCGTCCAGGTGGGCGACCGCGTGCGAGAGACCGTCGCGCTGGCCCTGCGGGGCACCCGGTCCACCGCCAGGGTGGACGTGGACGACGACCTGCCCGCCGCCGAGGCCGATCTCGACCAGCTCGGCCGCGCCCTGGCCAACCTGGTCATCAACGCCGACGAGGCCGTGCCCGTTGGCGGGGAGATCCGGGTCGCCGCGAGCAAGGTCTCCCTCACCGACAGCTCCGTGCTGCCGCTGAGCCCCGGCGAGTACGTGTGCGTCACCGTCGCGGACGACGGCCCCGGCATCCCCGGCGAGGATCTGCCGCGCATCTTCGACCCGTTCTTCTCCACCAAGGAGGGCCGCACCGGCCTGGGCCTGGCCATCTCCCACTCCATCGTCAACAACCACGGCGGCCACATCGAGGTGGTCTCCGCGGCCGGGGCCGGCGCCGAGTTCCGCGTCTACCTGCCCGCGGTCGAGATCGAGACCCCCGTCGAGATCCCCGAGCCGACCTCGGGCGGCCGCGTCCTGGTCATGGACGACGAGCCGATGATCTGCGAGATCCTCGGCGAAGCCCTGCCCATGTTCGGCTACGAGGTGGAGTTCGCCCGCGACGGCCGCGCCGCGGTGGAGCGCTACCGCGAGGCCATGGGCACGCCCGACGCCTTCGACGCGGTCATCATGGACCTGCGCATCCAGGGCGGCATGGGCGGCGAGGAGGCCATCCAGCGCCTCCGGCAGATCGCCCCCGACGTCCGCGCCATCGTCTCGTCGGGCTACTCCGACGACCCCATCATGGCCAACCACGCCGACCACGGGTTCCAGGCGGTGCTGCGCAAGCCGTACAAGATCATGGAGCTGAGGGACGTGCTGGCGGGGGTCCTGGCGGAGTAATTCCTAGGGCGGGTCACACTGCCCGTGGCAGATCCAACCCCAGCAATCGATGATGTGGTTGCGCGTGATGGCGCAGCTGTGGTGGCCGCCGGCGTTGACGATGTCGAACTCGCCGGGGGGGGCGGGCCACTCGCCATGGGTGTCCATACCCCAGCATTCCACGGTGTCGTCGTCGCGCCGGGCGCAGGTGTGTCCGCCTCCGGCGGAGACGAAGGCGAAGGGCTCGTCCGGGGCCTCGGTCTGGGCGCTGTCGGAGCGACCCCAGCATTCGATCTCGCCGCTGGCGTGGCGGGCGCAGGTGTGGAAGACGCCCACGGACAGCTGGGCGAACTCGCCCTCGGGGGAGGACGTCTGGTCGTAGACGTCGCTGCCCCAGCAGCGGATCTCGTTGCCCACGGTGAGGCCGCAGGAGTGGTCCTCGCCGGCGCCGATCTCGATGAACTCGACGCCCGGGGGCGGTGACGCCTGCCCCGAGCCGTTGTAACCCCAGCACACGGCGGTGCCGCTGACGAGCAGGCCGCAGTTGTGGCGGCGGCCGGCAGACACGGTGGTGAACAGCCCGCCCGGGGCCTCGGCCTGCCCATCGATGTTCTGGCCCCAGCACTCCAGCGTCCCGTTGGTGGCGATGGCGCAGTTGTGGAAGTGGCCCGCGGCCACGAGGTCGAAGGTCCCCTCCGGTGCGACGGTCTGGTCGTCGGAGTCGGCACCCCAGCACGCCAGCGTGCCGTCGAGCTTCAGGCCGCACGAGTGGTGTGAGCCGCAGGCCACGTCGGCCCACTCACCCTCGACGGACGAGTCGTCGTCGCCGGTGTCGTCGTCCGCCGGGGTCGTGTCGTCGTCATCGTCGTCGTCGTCCGCGGGCGTGGTGTCGTCGTCGTCGCCTGCGGTGCTGTCATCGTCGTCGCCCGGGGTGGTGTCGTCGTCGTCGTCCGACGGGCAACCCAGCCCGAGCAGGACCAGCAGGACCGTCGAGCCCAGGAGGAGGAGCAGGCGTGGCATGGGGCGGCGAACCTAGGGGATCGGGGATACGTTTGCGGACTTGCGGTCCGGCGGCGCGAAGGATCCGACCACGGTGATGCCGAAGTTCACCCGCAGCGTGTCCATACCTGTACCGATCTCGTAGTTGCGGGTGTCGACGCGCTCGATGATGTGGCTGGTCTCGTAGTCCAGGCCGGTGTTGAGCCGGATCTGCACCATGGGCGTGGGGCGGATGTACAGACCCAGCCCGAAGTGGGGCACCACGTACTCGCTGGTGGTGGCGATGTGGCCCACGGTGGTGTTGTGGGTCACCGGCAGGATGGTCCCCGCCTCGATGTCGGCCCACGTGTGGTAGCTGAACCCCCCGTACAGGTCCACGTTGATGGCCGTGGAGCTCGTGGGGTTGTTCATCGCGTAGATCTCGGTGCCCAGCATCACGTGCACCGAGTCGGCCGGGTTGAGGGTGGCCGGGCCGACTCGGTGCACGTGATGCTGGGCACCGA
>CAZLEO010000135.1:0-23593 GCA_964558555.1 uncultured Rickettsiales bacterium
GCGACCTCCTTGACCATCTGGGCGCCCATGTTCTCGAACTTGTCCTCGAGCTCGATCTCCTTGGCGACGGTGACGCCGTCCTTGGTGACCGTGGGGGAACCCCAGCTCTTCTCGAGCACGGCGTTGCGGCCCTTGGGGCCCATGGTGACCTTCACCGCGTCGGCCAGGACGTTGACGCCCCTGAGGATCTCGCGGCGCGCGGTCTCGTGAAAATGGATGTCTTTGGCTGCCATTGCCTTGTCTCCTACGCGGTTGTCAGTCCTCGATGATCGCCAGGATCTCGTCGGAACGGATGATCAGGTGTTCGTCGCCGTCGAGCTTGATCTCGTCGCCCGAGTACTTGGCGAAGAGGATGTGGTCGCCGGTCTTGACGGGGGGAGCCATACGCTCGCCGTTGTCCAGGAGCCGGCCGTGGCCCACCGCGATGACCTCGGCGCGCTGGGGCTTCTCCTTGGCGGTCTCGGGGATGATGATCCCACCCGCCGACTTGGTCTCGCTCTCGACGCGCTTGACGAGGATGCGGTCGCCGATCGGTTTCAGCTGCATGTCCAACCTCCTTGGTGTTCATCTCGCCGGAGCCGCCCTCGAGCGCTCCGGTTGTGTGTGCGACCGTTGGAAATAATCACGGCCTCGACCCTGTCAAGCCCGGGGGTCGATTGTTGTTGAAGAAGATGCGCGTTTACGTGCGCACGCGCCCGAAATCGGGCTGCGTCGGGCCTTTTTGCCGTTTTCTTGACAGCCCATGGGGGGTGATTAGGTTTGCCCCAGCAATCGGCCGGGAGGCCGCCAGACGCCCCCGAAAGCGACCCCGAGAAGGGGACGGGCGGAAGGAGAGACGAGACATGGGCAAGATCATCGGCATCGATCTGGGTACGACCAACTCTGTTGTCGCCATCATGGACGGCGACCAGCCCAAGATCCTGACGAACGAAGAGGGCGGCCGCACCACCCCATCGGTGGTGGCATTCGCCAAGGACGGCGAGCGCCTCGTGGGCCAGACCGCCCGCAACCAGGCGGTCACCAACCCCGAGAAGACCGTCGCGTCGATCAAGCGGTTCATGGGCCAGAAGCTCAACGACATCCCCGAGGAGATCGAGCGGGTGCCGTTCAAGGTGGTCCCCAACTCCGCCGGTGACGCCGTGGTGGACATCGACGGCAAGCAGTACACGCCGCCGGAGATCTCGGCGATGGTGTTGCAGAAGCTCAAGCGCGCCGCCGAGTCCTATCTGGGCCAGAAGATCGAGGCTGCGGTCATCACCGTGCCCGCGTACTTCAACGACGCGCAGCGCCAGGCCACCAAGGACGCCGGGACCATCGCCGGCCTCGAGGTCAAGCGCATCATCAACGAGCCCACCGCCGCGGCGCTGGCCTACGGCGCGGACAAGAAGGAGAGCGAGCTGATCGCCGTGTACGACTTCGGCGGCGGCACCTTCGACATCTCGATCCTCGAGGTGGGCGACAACGTGGTGGAGGTGCTGTCCACCGCCGGCGACACCCACCTCGGCGGCGACGACGTGGACCAGCGGCTCATCGAGTGGCTGATCGCCGACTTCAAGAAGGACTCGGGCATCGACGTCAGCTCCGATCGTATGGTCCTGCAGCGCCTCAAGGAGGCCGCCGAGAAGGCCAAGATCCAGCTGTCCACGTCCCAGGAGGCGGACATCAACCTGCCGTTCCTGACCGCCGACGCGTCCGGCCCCAAGCACCTGCAGACCAAGCTCTCGCGGTCCAAGTTCGAGCAGATGGTCGACGACATCGTCACCCGGACCATCGGCCCGTGCCGCCAGGCCCTCAAGGACGCCGGCAAGAAGGCCTCGGAGATCAACGAGGTCCTGCTGGTCGGCGGCTCCACCCGCATCCCCAAGGTCTACAAGGCCGTCAAGGAGTTCTTCGGCAAGGACCCCAACCAGTCGGTCAACCCCGACGAGGTCGTGGCCATGGGCGCGGCCATGCAGGGCGGCGTGCTGTCCGGTGAGGTCACCGACGTGCTGCTGCTCGACGTGACCCCGCTGAGCCTGGGCATCGAGACCCTCGGCGGCGTGATGACCGCGCTGGTCGAGCGCAACACCACCATCCCCGTGGAGAAGTCCGAGATCTTCTCCACCGCCAGCGACTCCCAGACCGCCGTGGACATCCACGTGCTGCAGGGCGAGCGCCCCATGTCCAAGGACAACATGACGCTGGGCCGCTTCCAGCTCGTGGGCCTCCCCCCCGCACCGCGCGGCGTGCCGCAGATCGAGGTGAAGTTCGAGATCGACGCCAACGGCATCGTCAACGTCTCGGCCACCGACAAGGCCACCGGCAAGGAGCAGCGCATCACCATCACCGCCTCGTCCGGCCTGTCCAAGGACGACGTGGAGAAGATGGTCAACGAGGCCTCCGAGCACGAGGCCGAGGACGCCGCGCACCGCGAGGCCGTGGAGTCGCGCAACCACCTCGACAACATGGTCTACGGCGCCGAGAAGCAGCTCGAGGAGCACGGGGACAAGATCCCCGAGGACGCCAAGGGCCGCATCAACGAGGCGCTGGAAGAGGCCAAGAAGGCCCTCGAGGAGGAGGGAGCCGACCTCAAGGCCGCCTCCGAGAAGCTCGAGAAGAGCCTGCACGAGCTCGCCGCGGCCATGTACCAGTCCGCCGGCGCCGCCGGCGCCGCCCCCGCCATGGGCGCGGGTATGGGCCCGGCCATGGGCGCGGGCATGGGCGCGGGCATGGCCGGGGAGCCCGACATCAACATGGGCATGAACCCTGACGGCGGGGCTCAGGCCGGCGGCGGCGACAACGGCGCCGGCGACGTGATCGACGCGGAGTACGAGGAGACCAACTAGCTCCTCACCACGACCACCGGCGGTCGCCCCGCGAGGGTCGGCCGCCGCGGTCCGTTTGAGCGATCGAGGACCCGATGGCCGACAAACGCGACTACTACGAGGTGCTGGGGCTGGAGAAATCCGCCTCCGGCGCCGAGATCAAGAAGGCCTACCGCAAGTCGGCGCTCAAGTACCACCCCGACCGCAACCCCGACGACCCGGCCGCCGAGGAGAAGTTCAAGGAGGCCTCCGAGGCCTACGAGGTCCTCTCCGACGAACGCAAGCGCGGCATGTACGACCAGTACGGCCACGCCGGCCTGTCCAACGCGGGTTACCAGGGTTTCTCCGGCGTCGAGGACATCTTCTCGAGCTTCGGCGACATCTTCTCCGACCTGTTCGGCTTCGGCGGCTTCGGCGGCTTCGGCGGCGGCGGACGCCGCAACGCGCCACAGCGCGGCCGCCACATCGAACAGATCATGCAGATCTCGTTCAAGGAAGCGGCCTTCGGCGTCACCCGCGAGGTGGACGTCCACCGCGAGGAGCTGTGCGACGCCTGCGACGGCTCCGGCGCCGCCCCCGGCACCGGCCCCACCACCTGCTCCACCTGCGGCGGCGTCGGCGAGGTGATCCACCGCCAGGGCGGCCTGCTGCAGATCCGCACCACCTGCCCCGCCTGCCGCGGCGCCGGCTCCTCCATCGAGAACCCGTGCGACACCTGTCACGGCTCCGGCCGCGTGCCCGAGTCCGTCAACGTCAAGGTCGAGGTCCCCGCCGGTGTGGAGCGCGGCATGCGCATCCGCTTCGCCGGCAAGGGCCTGCCCGGCGCCAACGGCGGCCCCCCCGGCGACCTGTACATGGTCCTGGACGTGGCCGGCCACGAGCTCTTCGACCGCCAGGGCGTCGACGTCACCTGCCAGATCGAGGTGGGCTTCGCCCAGGCCGCCCTTGGCGCCGAGGTGGAGGTCCCCACCCTCGACGGCTCCAGCGTCCTCGACGTCCCCGCCGGCACCCAGTACGGCGACGTCCTGCGCTTCCGCGGCGAGGGTATCCCCCGCCTGCGCGGCGGCGGACGCGGCGATCAGCTGATGCAGATCCTCGTCAAGGTCCCCGAGCACCTGACGTCCCGCCAGCGCGAGCTGCTCGAGGAGTTCGCCGAGATCGAGGGGTCGGAGGTCAGGCGGGGCAAGGGCGGGGCGTTCAAGTCGCTGTTCGACAAGCTCAAGGCGTGACCCGTCACAGATCCTCGTACCGGATCTTGTAGTACCAGATCGGCCCCGCGTCCTCCCCGCCCGCCCACACGAGGTGCGCGTATCCCGCGTCGTCTGCGTCCGCCCACGGGTGGGACGACGACGCGTTGGTGGAGACCTGGACCGCTGGATCGGGCCACTGGCCCGCGGCCGCGTCACCGATCCGGTAGTAGATCTGGTGGCTGCCGGCCCATACCGCGTGCAGCCGTCCGCTCGCGTCCACGTCCAGATCGGGGAAGTCCTGGTCGGCGCTGCCGAGGCTGACACCGTCCTCCCAGCCGCCGCCGAGGTCCTTGCGGCGGTACGTGGCGCTGGAGTTGCTCAGCAGGTGCCCGTACCCGCCGTGGACGACCACCTCGGAGAACTGGAGCCCCTGGCCCGTGTCGGCCGGGGCGCCCCAGCCGTTGCCGTCGTACTGGCTGTACCAGATGGCCACGCCGTGATCGCCCTTCATGAACGTGGCGATGGCGGCCGACGCGTCCTGCACGGCCAGGGCCACGTGGCCGAAGTAGCCGACCGTGCCGCCGTTGATGACGTAGGGCGCGGCCCACTGCCCGGCGGTTCCGGTGGTGAGCATGGCGTCGTAGTAGGGCCGGCAGGTGCTGTAGGAGCAGTGGTAGAGGCCCGCGCCGTGTAGATCGCAGTCGCCGTCGTCGTCGCACGAGGTGGTGGTGCCGACCGTGGGTCCCAGGGAGTGGGACCAGGCCACCCAAAGCGTGCCGTCCGCGGCGATGTCGATGCACGGCTCGGTGGAGTTGTCGCCCTCGGAGTCGCCCACGGAGAGGCGCTCGGGCTCGGACCAGACGCCGTCGGCGCAGCCCCCGGTGTGCACCGAGTAGTACACGTCCTGCTCGCCGGGTCCCTCGTAGGTGTTGTAGACGAGGTGGATGTTGCCCTGATCGTCCGCGACCGGGTTGGGTCGCCAGCTGTTGAACGACGTGACGTCCGCCAGCGGCGTCCAGGTCGCGCCGTCGTAACAGCTGTACTGGATGGGGATGGTGCGGTCGCCGCGGCCGAACAGCACCATCACCCGGCCGTCGTCCGTGGTGACCACGGCGGGGTGCTTGCCCTCGGCGGACTCGCCCCAGATCAGCTCCGGCGCGCACGACGAACACTCGCCGCCGCAGTCCACGTCGGTCTCGCCGCAGTCGAGCACGCCGTTGTCGCAGTGGCCGGCGCAGGGATCGGGGGTGGTGTCGTCGTCGTCGGTGACGCTGTCGTCGTCGTCGTCGCCGGACGCGCTGTCGTCGTCCCACCACGAGGAGTCGTCGTCGGCATCGTCCGAACAACCGCCGATGACCAGGCCGATCACGGCCAGGACACAGACGCGCGCCAGGAGAAGGGGCCGATGCTGTAGGGAATACATGCCCCCCATTTTGCGTTCTTTGCTTTCCTCGTGCACCCTTGCGCGTCGTGCGCGGTGACTTAGTTTTGGCCGCGCGCGCGGGAGAAGACGCGATGACTGACGACAGACTCGCCAAGATCGAAGAGGCGGTGAAGGCCCGATACGGGTTCGTCGCCGCGCTCAAGCAAGAGCTCAACCGGACGATCGTGGGTCAGGCCTACATGCTCGACCGGCTGATCCTCGGGCTGCTGTCCGACGGGCACGTGCTCGTGGAGGGGGTTCCGGGGCTGGCCAAGACCCTGGCGGTGAAGACCCTGGCCCAGGCGACCGGGTGCAGCTTCAACCGCATCCAGTTCACCCCCGACCTGCTGCCCGCGGACCTCATCGGCACGCAGATCTACCGGCCGCAGACCGGGCTGTTCGAGACCAAGAAGGGGCCGATCTTCTCCCAGGTGGTCATCGCCGACGAGATCAACCGCGCCCCGGCCAAGGTCCAGTCGGCCCTGCTCGAGGCGATGGAGGAGCGCCAGGTCACCATCGGCGAGGAGTCCTACATCCTCGACAAGCCGTTTTTGGTCCTGGCCACGATGAACCCCATCGAGCAGGAGGGCACCTACTCGCTGCCCGAGGCCCAGGTGGACCGCTTCATGCTCAAGCTGAGCATCCAGTACCCCACCAAGCAGGACGAGATGGGCATCATGGCCCGCCACTCCCAGGGATTCCCCGAGGTCAGGGCCGTGGTCACCCCCGAGCACGTGCTGGACGCGCGCAAGATCGTCGATCTGATCCACCTCGAGGACCGCCTGCTCGAGTACATCGTCGATCTGGTCCACGCCACCCGCGACCCGGCCGCCGCCGGCCTGTCCGATCTGGCCGGCATGCTCCAGTTCGGGGCCAGCCCCCGCGCCGCCATCTACCTGCAAAAGGGAGCGCGGGCCCAGGCCTTCATCTCCGGCCGCGCCTTCGTCATGCCCGAGGACGTCAAGGCCGTGGCCCCCGAGATCCTCCGCCACCGCGTCCTGCTCAGCTACGAGGCCGAGGCCGAGGACGTGTCCACCGACGAGGTGGTCGCCAAGCTGCTCAACTACGTGCCGGTGCCCTAGCGAACGATGATCCCAGCCGACGTCATAGCCCGGATCCGCAAGATCCACATCAAGACGTCCCACCAGGTGGACGACCTGATGGCGGGCGACTACGTCAGCGTGTTCAAGGGCCGGGGCATGGAGTTCGAGCAGGTGCGCGAGTACGCGCCCGGCGACGACGTGCGCAACATCGACTGGAACGTCACGGCGCGGTCGCAGACGGCGTTCGTCAAGGAGTTCCGCGAGGAACGGGAGATGACGGTGATCCTGGCGGTGGACGTGTCCGCCTCCCAGGACTTCGGCACGGCCGAGGACTTCAAGCAGGACCTGGCGGCGAAGTTCTCCGCGGCCATCGCGTTCACGGCGATCCGCAACAACGACAAGGTGGGGCTGATCCTGTTCTCGGACCGGATCGAGTCCTACGTGCCGCCCAAGAAGGGGCGGGGCCACGTGTGGCGGGTGATCCGCGAGATCCTCACGGCGCGGGCCCAGGGGCGCGGCACGGACATCGCCGGGGCGCTGGCGTTTCTGAACAACGTGGCGCGGCGGCGGGCGGTGGTGTTCCTGGTCAGCGACTTCCTCGACGAGGGGTTCGGCAAGGTGTTGCGCGTGACGCGGGCCCGGCATGACCTGATCGCCGTGTCGATCACGGACCCGCGGGAGCTGGACCTGACGCCCATGGGGCTGGTGGAGCTGGCCGACGCCGAGAGCGGCGGCTGGACCCTGGTGGACACCCTCGACGCGGGGTTCCGCCGCAAGTACGCGGCCGCTGCTCGGGCACGCACCAGGGACCGCCAGGACCTGCTCAAGGGCTGCGCGGTGGACGAGATCGCCCTGACCACCGACGAGGACTGGGTCAAGCCGCTGGTGCGGTTCTTCCGCATGCGGGGGGGCCGCAGATGAGGGCGGCCGCCCTGGCGATGGTCCTCGCGGTCCTGGCGGGCTGCGGTGGCGGACCCGAGGTGCTCGACGAGCGCCCCGACCTGGTGGTGCGGGCCACGGTGGACCGCTCCCTGGTCTTCGTCGGCCAGGACTTCCTGTACACCGTGGAGCTGGACTGGGGCGAGGGGATCACGCCGCTGACGCCGGAGTTCGGCCGGCAGATCGAGGGGCTGCGCATCACCGACGAGGAGATGGTGGGCCCGGACGAGATCGACGGCCGCCCGACCCAGCTGTTCCACTACCACCTCATCGCCGACCGCGCCGGGTCGTACGAGATCCCCGGCGTGGAGGTGAGCTACGTCAGCACCGCAGACGCGGGTGGCAGCGCCGTGACCGAGGCGATTCTGGTGGAGGCCTCCGAGCCGCCCCCCGAGGATACGGCCGCCGAAGGCCCGCCCATCCAGCTCGACGAGCAGCTGCGCGACATCGTCGAGCCGAAGCCGATCCGCGATCCCAACGTGGCGCTGTGGCTGCTGATCACGGCGGTGATCTTCCTCGCAGCCGCGGGGGTGTGGGTTTGGATGTCGCGCCGCCACTGGGCCGCGCCGCCGCCTCCCCCGCCGCCGCTGCCCGCCCACGAGCTGGCCCTGCGCCAGCTGCACGAGCTGCGCGGCAGCGGCCTGCTCGGCGACGGCGAGACCCAGCAGTTCGCCTACGGGCTCAGCAGCATCTTCCGCACCTACCTGGGCCGGCGCTTCGCCTTCCCCGCGGCCGAGTGGACCACCACCGAGATCATGCAGGGGCTGCCCGACGACCTGCAGTCCCTGCGCCGCGACGCCGACATCCGCCGCGTCCTCGACGCCACCGACATCGTCAAGTACGCCGGCCGACCCATCACCCCCGAGGAGATGGAGAACCTGGCCGACGTGTGCGAGGGGCTGGTCACCGGGACCGCCTCCGACGATCCCCCCACCCATGAGGAGGTGCCCTAGATGCGCGTGTGGCACCTCGACGACCCGTACTGGCTGCTGGCCCTGGCCCTGGTGGTGCTGGTGGGCGTGCTGGGCGTGCTGCGCGCGGGATCGGCCCGCATCCGCTTCCCCAACCTGAGCACGGTGCGCGCGGCGGGCGGATCGGTGGGCTTCTTCCGGCGCTGGACCCCGCTGGCCCTGCGCGTGGCCGCGCTGACCCTGATCGTGTGGACCCTGGCGCGGCCCCAGGGCGGCAACAAGATGGTCGAGGTGACCACCGAGGGCATCGACATCGTGCTGACGGTGGACAGCTCCGGCTCCATGGAGGCGCTGGACTTCTTCGTCGGCGGCGAGCGCGCCACGCGGCTGCAGGTGGCGGCCCAGGTGGTGGCCGACTTCATCGACGGCCGCGGCAACGACCGCATCGGCCTGGTGGTGTTCGGGTCCGAGGCCTACACCCAGTGCCCGATGACCACCGACTACGCCATCCTCAAGATGCTCGTGGGCGACATGCGCATCGGCATGGCGGGTGACGGGACGGCCATCGGCGATGCCATCGGGGTGTCGGTGCAGCGGCTCAAGGACCTGGAGTCCAAGTCGCGGATCATCATCCTGCTCACCGACGGCCGCAACCGCCAGGGCCTGCTCGAGCCGGCCCAGGCCGCGGCCATCGCCCGCGCCGAGGACATCAAGATCTACACCATCGGCGTGGGCACCGAGGGGGAGGCCCCCTTCCTGGTCAACGGCCTGCTCGGCCCCAAGCTGATGTACAAGCCCGTCGACCTGGACGAGGCCACCCTGGAGATGATCGCCGAGACCACCGGCGGCGCGTACTTCCGCGCCACCGACACCGACGCCCTGCAGCGTATCTACGAGACCATCGACGAGCTGGAGAAGACCAAGATCGAGACCGTGGAGCACGTGGACTACCACGAGGCCTGGAGCGGATACCTGCTGGCGGCGATGTTGTTGCTGCTGGCCGAGGTGATCCTCGTGAACACCCGCCTGAGGAAGGTGCCATGACGGTCTTCGGCATAGACGTCGCGCACCCCGCCTTCCTGGCGCTGGCCTTGCTGCTCGCCCCGGTGCTCGCGGCGTTCTACTTCCACGCCTTCCGCACCAAGGACCGGGTGATGGCGCGCTTCGCGCGACCGGAGCTGTTCAAGCGGCTGCTGCCGGACGTGAGCCGGCCGCGCCAGGTGCTCAAGGCGGTGTTCGTGGTCGTGGCGGTGGTCGCGGTGCTGGTGGCGCTGGCGCGGCCGCGGTACGGGTACGAGTGGGAGGACATCGAGCGCAAGGGCGTGGACATCGTGGTGGTGCTGGACCTGTCCACGTCCATGCTGGCCGCGGACGTGGAGCCCAACCGCCTCGAGCGGGCCAAGCGCGAGCTGTCGGACCTGCTGGGCATGCTCGAGGGCGACCGGCTGGGGCTGGTGGCCTTTGCCGGGACCTCCTTCGTGCAGTGCCCGCTGACCGTGGACTACCGCGCGTACCAGCTGTTCCTGGAGAACCTGGATCCGCGCATGATGCCGGTGCAGGGTACGGACCTGGGCGCGGCCATCGCCACGGCCGTGCAGACCTTCGACGAGGAGAAGCTCAGCTCCAAGGCGATCATCCTGATCAGCGACGGCGAGGACAACGAGGGCCGCGGCCTCGAGGCCGCCGAGCAGGCCAACGAGCTGGGCATCAAGATCTTCGCCATCGGCGTGGGCGGCGAGGATCCCGCGCCCGTGCCCGACCTGCAGCGGGGCGGCAACCGCCGCGACAAGGTCACCGGAGAGGTGATCCTCACGCGCTTCGACGAGGAGGGCCTCAAGCGGATCGCCCTGGCCACGGGCGGCGGCTACGAGCGCTCCACCACCGGCGACATGGACCTCGAGGCCATCTACGGCCAGGACATCAAGCAGGGCATGGAGGCCTACGAGATCGCCACGAGCCGGTCCCAGAACTGGCGCGAGCGCTTCCAGTGGCCCCTGGGCCTGGCGCTGATCCTGCTGGTGCTGGAGAGCCTGCTGCCCGAGGTGCGGCGCCGGCGCCGCAACACCGTGGCGCAGATCGCGCTGGCGGCCGTCGGCCACAGCCAGCCCGGCCCGGCGGCCCCGGCCTGGCGCAACCCCATCGCGCCGTCGCCCCTGCGCCAGGGCCAGCACGCATACGAGTCCGGCGAGTACGACCAGGCGCTGCAGCACTTCCACGAGGCCCAGCTGGACCGGCCCGACGACCGCCAGCTGGAGTTCAACATCGCCGACACCTACTTCCGCATGGAGGACTACGAGGCGGCCGAGCTGTCCTTCGGCCGGGTCCTCTCCCTGGGCGAGGGCGACGACGACCTGGCCCAGCAGGCCCACTACAACCTGGGCAACACCCTGTACTACCAGGGCCGCCTCGAGGAGGCGGTGACCTCGTACGAACGGGCCGTGGAGCTCGATCCGCAGGACGAGGACGCCCGCCACAACCTCGAGTACGTCAAGCGAGAGCTCGAGCGGCGCAAGCAAGAGGCCGAGCAGCAGCGCCAGCAGCGGGAGGAGCAGCGCAAGCAGCAACCCCCGCCGCAGAAGCAGCAGCAGGAGGAGAAGCAGCAGCAACAGCAGCAGCAGTCCGCCGAGCAGGCCGAGGAGCAGGAGGCCCAGGAGCAGGAGATGATCAACGTGGACCCGACGCGGGAGGCCGAGGACGACGAGCCCTCGGTGGAGGGTCCGCCGCCGGTACAGCTCACGCCCGAGGAGGCCGAGCGGCTGCTCGACGCCCTGGACGAGCGGCGCCCCGACAACATGCGGCCCCAGCGGCGCAAGCAGAAGGAGAAGGACTGGTGAGCCGAGGCGTCGCGATCCGCCCCGGACAGGCCGCTGGAGCGGCCGGGGGAACGCTCCCACGGGGGACCGTGGGAGCGAGGATCGTGGGGTTGTGCCTGGCGCTGGCCATGGCCCTGCTGTGGGCCGACGCAGCCGCGGCGGCCACCGCCTCGGCGCGCCTGGACAGCTCCAAGGCCACGGTGGGGGCCGCGGTGACGCTGAGCATCACCGTCAGCGGCGCGCGGCGGGTGGGCCGCACGCACATGCCGTCCCTGGACGCCTTCGACGTGGTACCCGGGCCCACGTCCATGCGGTCGCGCTCGGTCAACGGCCGGGCGACCCAGCAGGTGGTGCTGACGTACTACCTGTACCCCAAGCGGGTGGGCAGCTTCACCATCGACTCCATCGGCGTGGAGGCCGGCGGCACCACCTTGTGGACCACGCCGCTGAAGGTGGACGTGAGCGAGGCCACGGCGTCGAGCGGGCCGGTGGCCGACCACTTCGTCGAGGCCTACGTCGAGTCCAAAGACGTGTACGCGGGTCAGCTGCTGATCTACCACCTGCGCTTCGGCTTCGCGTCGTCGGTGAACAACCTCGAGGTGATCTACCCGGACTGGGGCGGCCTGCTCAAGGAGGCCGCGGTGGAGCCGGAGCTGACCGACTCCTACCAGGTGATCGACGGCCGCACGTTCCACGTGGTGCAGTGGCGCATCCCCCTGTTCACCCTGCGGCCGGGCAGCTACGAGATCGGCGCGGCCGAGATCAAGTTCGACCAGGTGGTGGGGGTGAGCCGCCGCACGCGCCCCCTGTTCAACGACCCGCTGTTCGACCAGCTGTTCGCCACGGCCCAGCTGCGGCCCGTGCACCTCAAGGCCGAGCCGATCACCGTGGAGGTCAAGCCGCTGCCCGACGCGGGCAAGCCCGAGGGCTACACCGGGCTGGTGGGCACGGCGCGGCTGCTGGGGGACCTGTCCCGCACCCGCTGCGAGCTGGGCGAGTCGGTGTCGCTGACGCTGGTACTGACCGGCCACGGCAACCTGGCCGACGCGGACCTGGAGATCCAGGCGCCCGAAGGCCTCAAGGTCTACGCCGAGGACCCGGTGGAGGAGATCTCCTGGGGCCAGGACGGGCCCCTGGGACGGATCTCGCGGCGCTTCGACCTGGTGCCCCAGGTGGCCGGCGAGGCGCTGCTGCCCGAGATCGAGCTGGGGTACTTCGACCCGGTGCGGCGGGGCTACCGCACCACGTCCGCCGGGCCGTTCCGCATCTCCGTGGACGAGGGCAACGAGCAATCCCACGGCGCCCACAGCGCCGACCTGCTGGTGGACGAGCGGGCCATCGAGATGCTCAACGCCGAGCCCTACCCCGCGGCCCTGCACGGCGGCGCGCGGCGGATGGGTACCTGGCCGCGGTTCGCGCTGCTGGCCGTGGTGCTGGCGCTGCCCCTGGGCGCGTTCGGCGCCTGCGCGGCGATCCAGCGGCGTCGCAAGCGCCTGGCCGATCCCGAGCTGCTCAAGCGCCAGCGGGCGCACCGCAAGGCCCTGGGTGGGCTGGACCGGGCGCGCTCCCTGGATCCCGACCGCGTGGCCTGCGCGGCGACGGCCGAGGAGGCCCTGCGCACCTTCTTGCACGAGCGCGCCGGCATCACCACCGGCGCCATGAGCCCCGAGGAGCTGGGCGACGCCGTGGAGCAGGCCGGCGCCGAGCTGGCCGCCCCGCAGGTGGAGACCTGGATGCGCTCGGTGGCCGCCGTGCGCTACGCCGGGCGGTCCGAGCCGACCGTGGACGAGCTGCTGCAGCGCGGCCGGGATCTCATCGACGCGCTGACGGAGGAGTTCGAGTGAGCCGACTCCTCCCGCTGCTGATCCTGCTGTGGCCCGCGGTGGCGTCCGCCGCGAGCGACGACGAGATCCAGTTCGACTCGTGCAACATCCTGTACCAGGCCTCGGACTACGAGTCGGCCGCGGACTGTTACGCCACCCTGGTCGCCGACGGGATCCACAACGGCCCGCTGCACCACAACTACGGCAACGCCCTGCTCCACCTGGACCGCCACGGCGAGGCCATCTACCACTACCGCCAGGCCCAGGTGTTCCAGCCCCGTAACAGCGAGCTGCGGTCGCACCTGGCCAAGGCCCGCGCCGCCGCAGAGGTGGCCGAGCCCGATCCGCGCAAGTCCGCGGTGGGCGCGCTGCTGTTCTTCCACGACAGCCTGTCGCCGGGGGAGCTGTGGGCCACCACGGCGGTGCTCAACCTGGTGCTGTGGGCGCTGCTGTGTGTGCGCCTGTTCCGGCGCGGCGAGATCCTCACGTGGAGCGCCGCGGTGTTCGCCGCGGCCGTGCTGCTGTTCGGCATCGCCGCGGTGCACAAGCACGTGCAGCTCGTCACCCAACCCCAGGCCGTGGTGATCACCGGCACGGCCACGGGCCGGTCCGGCATGGACCGCGCCGCATCGGAGATGTTCCGCCTGCACGAGGGGGTGGAGGTCACGGTGCTGGCGCGGCTCGATCGCTGGTGCGAGGTGGAGCTCGCTTCCCCGACGGGCAACGGCGCCCGCGGCTGGGTGGAGACCACATCGCTGGGCGTGATCGAATACGGATGGCTTGGCCGCGTCCGTTAGACTCGTGATATACACCCGGGGCTATCCCCGGGAGGAGAGGTACTGATGCGTACACGAGCTTGCATGTTGACCGTGGTCGCGCTGGTGGTCGTCGCGATCGCCATGCCCGCCATGGCCCTGAAGATCGACAAGGCCATGAAGAAGCTGCCCGAGGCCGACCGGCAGATGATCACCGCGCTGATGGTGTTCATGGCCGAGGACGAGATCGAGGCCTACTTCGAGCTCGAGGACTCGGCCGCGCGGGAGAGCTACCTGCAGGAGACCGGCTACTTCCGCAAGTGGGAGAGGATCCGCGAGGACTACCGGCCGCACGTGCTGCGCCGCGAGGTCGTCGAGGGCATGAACCGCGACGAGCTGTGGATGACCTGGGGCCGGCCGGTGCAGATCCGCCAGACCTTCTACGAGAAGGCCTACGTGGACATCTTCACGTTCTTCTTCTACGAGGATCGCAAGGGGGTCGCCATCCCCACGCCCGACCGCGAGGACCCCAAGTCCTACAACCGGCCCCAGTGGGAGATGAACGTGTACTTCCACAACGGCCGTGTGGTGCAGATCCTCGAGGAAGGGGAGCTGTTCAGCCCCCAGGAGCTGTCCGACAACCACGCCGTGCTGCCCGACGCGCTCGAGCCGCCGCCCGAGGAGGCCGTGCAGGAGGAAGAGGAAGAGGCCGAAGGTGAGGGTGAGGAGACCGAGGAGGCCGAAGAGGCCACCGAGGAGTAACGCCTACCGGTCGAGCACCGCCTCCAGCGATCGCGTGATCGCCGCTTCCTGAGACACCAGCCCGCCCGTCCAGCGCGCCTTGATCACCACGGACCACTCGTAGGCCCGGGAGAGGTACGCGTCCTTCATCACCGCCTGCTCGGCGGGATCGAGGTCCACCGCCGGCATCTGGCCGGTGAGCAGGAACGCCACGGGCGCGTCGCCCCGGATCACGCCGTAGCGCTCGGCCACGATCAGGAAGCGATCCCGCAGCACCGGGAAGTTGACCCCCTTGGCCGCCGACAGGCTCTCGTTGGCGTCGCCGGCGCGCGCGGCGATGCCCACGGCCAGCACCTGCAGCCCCTGGCCCTCCAGATCGTACTTGCGCTGCAGCCGCGCCAGCATCTCCAGCTCGGCAGGGGTGTCGGATGCCTTGTCGAAGAACACCAGCAGGACCGCGTCCTTGGGATTCTCCGGGGACACGCCCAGGAACTGCCCCAGCGCCGGGGTGTGGGTCCCGGCCACCTTCTGGGCCACGTCCTCGTTGTACGAGTACAGCATCAACGCCGGGGCCTCGTCCCCCACGTCGAGCATGCCCTGGGCTGTCGCGGCCGTGGGAAGGGCCAGCAACATCGCCAGCAGCACCATCCAGCGTGCCATCGTCGAGTCTCCTAAAGCGTGACCACCAGGCAGGTGATGTTGTCCTTGCCCCCGGCCTCGTTGGCGCGATCCACCAGGGTCTCGCAGATGACG
Organism: uncultured Rickettsiales bacterium; assembly: GCA_964558555.1. Lineage (GTDB taxonomy): Bacteria > Myxococcota_A > UBA796 > UBA9615 > CAYRNR01 > CAYRNR01. The sequence goes on from CAZLEO010000135.1 coordinate 15,196, forward strand.
TCGGGGTCGGGCGTGCTCACGAGGATCTGCTGGATCTCCTCGTCGGGCAGCTCGCTCCACAGGCCGTCCGAGCAAAGCAACAGCGCGTCGCCGGACATCAGCGGGATGTGGAAGACGTCGATCTCCACGTCGTCGGTGGAGCCCACGGATCGCACCAGGATGTTCCCGGAGGGGTGGGTGCGGGCCTGTTCGCGGGTCAGCTCGCCCATCTGCACCAGGTAGGCCACCAGCGAGTGGTCGCGCGTCACCTGCTCGAGCTTGCCCTCGCGCATCAGGTAGACGCGGGAGTCGCCGACGTTGGCGAAGAAGGCCTCGCAACCCTGGTAGACCATGGTGGTCGTCAGGGTCGTACCCATGTTGCTCTCGTTGTCCCGGCCGCAGTCGAGCACGGCGCGGTTGGCGCGCTGGAACGAGTTCCGCAGCAGCCGCTTGAGCGCAGGCACGTCGCGCTTGCGGGTCCGCTTGATCCGCTTGAACGCCTCCTTGAACAGCGTCTCGATGGCCAGCGAGGAGGCCACCTCGCCGCGATCGTGTCCCCCCATACCGTCGGCCACGGCGAAGAGCTCGATCTCGTCGCCGACGGGCTCGAAGCGCCACGAATCCTCGTTGAGCTCGCGGATGCGGCCCTCGTGGGTGCGTGCGGCGGCCTTGAGCTCCCGGTGCATGGGCACGGCGGGGACCGTCTCCTCCGACGCACCGCCGACCGACAACATGCGGTCGGTGTCGGGCAGCTGTTCGTCGGTCTGTTCGGTGGATTTGCGGCTCATCGCACTCCAGGCCCCGTGCGCCGGGCACACCCCGACCCGTGATCACGGGAAAGCCTATGATCCCGGATAGAGGCGGTTAAGCGCAAGCGCAAGGGCCCGATTGTGTCGCGCTGGCCCCCCGCAGGGGGGCGCTGCTACCCTGGGCCGCGAGGCCATCGAGGTGACGAGCATGCCCCAGTTCGGGTTCGACGTGACCGCCGTGGACGGCCGTGCCCGGCGCGGGCGGCTGCAGCTCCCCCACGGCACGGTCCAGACCCCCGTGTTCATGCCCGTGGGCACCCACGCGGCCCTGCGCGCCGCCACCCCGGAGCAGGTGGTGGCCACGGGCAGCCAGATCGTGCTGGCCAACACCTACCACCTGTCCATCCGCCCGGGCGAGTCGCTGGTGGCCAAGGCCGGCGGCCTGCACAAGTTCATGAACATGCCGCTGCCCATCCTCACCGACTCCGGCGGCTTCCAGGTGTTCTCGTTGCCGGGCAAGCAGGTGTCCGAGGAGGGGGTGCGCTTCGCCTACGAGAAGGGGGGCAAGCGCGTCTTCCTGTCCCCGGAGCGCGCCGTCCAGATCCAGCAGGACCTGGGCGCGGACATCTTCATGGCCTTCGACGAGTGCCTGCCCCACCCGTGCAAGCGGGGGTACGCCGAGGTCAGCGTGGACCGCACCACCCGCTGGGCCGAGCGGTGCATGGAGGCGTGGACCCGCCGCGAGGACCAGGCCCTGTTCGGCATCGTCCAGGGGGGGATGTGGAAGGACCTGCGCCAGCGCAGCGCCGACGCGCTGGTGGCCATGGACTTCCCCGGCTACGCGGTGGGCGGCCTGTCCGTGGGCGAGGGCCGCGACGAGATGGAGCGCGTGCTGGACTTCACCACGCCGAAGCTGCCGCAGGACAAGCCGCGGTACCTCATGGGTGTGGGCTACGCCGAGGACCTGTTCAGCGCGGTGGGCCGCGGCATCGACATGTTCGACTGCGTCATCCCGACCCGGCACGCGCGCGGCGCGGTGCTGTACACGTTCCAGGGCAAGATGCGCGTCACCCACCGCCGCTACCGCCGTGACATGTACCCGGTGGACACGTCGTGCGGGTGCGCGTGCTGCACCGGCTACACGCGGGCGTACCTGCACCACCTGTTCGACGCGGGCGAGGTGCTGGGCACCACCCTGGCCGTGATCCACAACCTCACCTTCCTGGCGCAGCTGTGCGCGCGCATGCGCGAGGCCATCGAGGCGGGCCGGTTCGAGGCGTACCGCGAGGAGTTCATGGCGCGGTACGGGAGTTCATGAGAGGGGGAGACATGATCCCGATGCTGGAGTTCGCCTGCGACGGCGAGACCCGCTTCCGGGTGCGGCTCAGCCGCAGCGAGACCCTGGTGGGCCGCGGCGAGCGGTGCGACGTGACGCTGCCCGAGGACCACGTGTCGCGCGTGCACTTCGTGGTGCGACGCGAGGGCGATCGGTTCTCGATGGTGGATCGATCCCGCAACGGCACCTTCGTCAACGGCGAGGCCGTCGAGGCCGCCGCGCTCGGCCCCGGCGACGAGATCTCCCTGCCGCCGTGGACCATCCGCTTCGTGCACGGCCGGGCCGACGAGGTCCCGGCCACGGTGGTGCGCGACCTGGTCAGCCCCCTGCCCGTGGTCTCGACGTCGCCGGGCAGCGGGCGCGTGCTCGTCGAGACCGGGGAGCTGCTCGTGCGCGAGGGCATCGCCCGAGGCGAGCGATACGTGATCCGCAAACCCGAGGTGCGGGTGGGCAGCGATCCGGGCTGCGACTGGGTGCTGCCCGGAGACGTGGCGCCGCACCACTTCACCGTGCGCCTCGACGCCGACGGCTTCGTGCTGCGCGACGGGGGCTCCGCAGAGGGCACCTACCTCGACGGCGCCGCCGTCACCGCGGACGTGCGCCTGGACGAGGGGGCCACGGTCCGCGCTGGCGAGGCCCTGGTGGAACTCTACCGCCGCACCTCCGAGGACCCGGTCCGGCCCATGGAGGGCGACCGCCTCGGCGAGCTGGTGGGCCGCAGCGATCCCATGCGCCGCCTGTTCAACCTGATCCGCCGCGTCGCCATTCACCCGGTGCCCGTGCTCGTGCTGGGGGAGTCCGGCACCGGCAAGGAGCTCGTCGCCCGCGCCGTGCACGACCACAGCCCCCGGTCCAGCGGGCCGTTCGTGGCGGTCAACTGCGGCGCCATCTCCCGCGATCTCGTGGAGTCCGAGCTGTTCGGCCACGTCAAGGGCGCCTTCACCGGCGCCACCTCCGACCGCGCGGGGGCCTTCCGCGAGGCCAGCGGCGGCACCCTGTTCCTCGACGAGATCGGCGACCTGGCCCTTCAGAGCCAGGTGCGCTTCCTGCGCGTGCTCGAGACGGGCAGCGTGCGGCCGGTGGGCGCCGATCGGGAGGAGGACGTGGACGTGCGCATCGTCGCGGCCACCCACCGCAACCTGCCCGCCGAGGTGGACAACGGGACCTTCCGCGAGGACCTGTACTTCCGCCTCGGCGTCATGGCCGTGCTCGTGCCGCCGCTGCGCGAGCGCCCCGACGACATCCCCCTGCTCGCCGAACACTTCCTGCGCTCCATGGTCGACCGCCCCCTGAGCCTCTCCGACGACGCCGTGACCCGCCTGGTCGGCCACCCCTGGCGCGGCAACGTCCGCGCCCTGCGCAACTGCCTGCTCCGCGCCGCGCTGCTCGCCGAGGGCCCCGAGATCGACGACGACGACATCCACTTCGACGCCGTGCCCATGACCGGCTCGGACCCGCTGATGGCCCTGCGCCAGGACGAGGTCGCCGGCCTGCTCGAGCAGGTCGAGCGCGACGCCATCTGCCGCGCCATGGAGGCCTGCAGGAGCAACAAGACCGCCGCGGCGCGGATGCTGGGGATCGCCAAGTCGACGCTGCACGTGAAACTCGCAAAATACGAGCTCGACTGATCCCGCCAGAACTGGACGCGGCCCCCGGTCGGCTGTAGAGGTCTTCCCATGGACGAACCCTTCAATCCGCTGTCCGGGCTGTTCATCGCCCAGGCCGCGCGGCCGGATCACCTGCGGCCGCTGAACCTGCGCGCCCTGTCGCCGGCGCAGCGGGCGCTGCTGGTGATCGACGGCACGGTGACCAAGTTCCTCGAGGCGTTCACCATGGAGCGCATCGAGATCGTGCACCTGAGCCAGGAGCTGCGCACTGCCGAGGCGGACGACGAGTGGCTGGGGCTGACCGCCGGCGACCGGGTGATCGACCGCGAGGTGCTGCTGCGCGGGGCGTGGTCGCGCACCGTGTACGCGTACGCGCCGTCGCGCATCCTGCCGGGGCGGTTGCCGCTGGAGGCCCAGCGCAAGCTCGAGGCCGGCACCGAGGGGTTGGGGCGCATCCTGCTGGCGAGCATGCTGGAGACGCGGCGCGAGGTGCTGTGGTGCGGCCGCGAGACCTGCACCGGGCTGCCGACGCAGATCCGGGCCCTGGAGGGCCAGGATTTCATCGTGCGGACCTACCGCATCCTCACCGGCGGCCAGCCGCTGATGCAGATCACCGAGAAGTTCCCCGCCTTCATCGAGCACACCCTGTTCCAGGAGTGATCTCGCCGTGACACACGACCACGACCACATCGCCGATCCCGTGGGTCTGGACACCTTCGTCCAGACGCTGGGCCGCCAGGCCCTGGCCGAGATCCAGCTGCGCAAGCTGCAGATGGTGATCGCGCGGGTGCTGCGCTCCAACGCCTTCTACGGCGACCGGCTGCGGACCGCGGGCGTGACGCGCCCCGAGGACGTGGCCACCATGGCCGACTACGCGCGGCTGCCCCTGATCACCAAGGCCGATCTGGCCGAGGACCAGGGCGCGCACCCGCCGTATGGCACCAACCTCACCTGCGACCAGCAGCGCTACACCCACATCCACCAGACCTCGGGCACGGCCGGCGAGCCGTTGCGCTGGCTGGACACGGACGCCAGCTGGGCCTGGTGGGCGCGCTGCTGGGAGACGGTGTTCCGCGCCGCCGGGGTGGGCGGCGACGACCGGGTGTTCATCGCGTTCTCGTTCGGCCCGTTCATCGGCTTCTGGGGTGGCTACGAGGCCGCCCGCCAGGTGGGCGCCATGGTGCTGCCCGGCGGCGGCATGACCACCCAACAGCGGGTCAAGTTCATGGACGTCAACCGCGCCACCGTGCTCGTGGCGACCCCATCGTACGCCCTGCACCTGGCCGAGGTGGCCGAGGAGATCGGCGTGGACATCGCCGGCGGCGACGTGCGGGTGACCATCCACGCGGGTGAGGCCGGCGCGGGCATCCCTGCCACCCGCCGACGCATCCAGGCGGCCTGGGGCGCCACGACCTTCGATCACGCCGGCTCCACCGAGGTGGGCGCCTGGGGCTTCGAATGCGAGCACCAGGACGGCCTGCACGTGAACGAGGCCGAGTTCATCGCCGAGGTCCTGGACCCGGCCACGGGCGAGCCCGCCGACGAGGGCGAGCTCGTGGTGACCAACCTCGGCCGCGCCTGCATGCCCGTGATCCGCTACCGCACCGGAGACCGCGTCCGCCGCGGCGATCCCGGCTGCCCCTGCGGCCGCACCTACGCCCGGATCCCCGGCGGCGTCATCGGCCGTATCGACGACGTGATCTCCGTGCGCGGCGTCAACGTCTACCCCAGCGCCATCGAGGACATCGTCCGCCGCTTCCCCGAGGTGGGCGAGTTCTGCGTGGACGTCACCCGCGCCGACCGCCTCGACGAGATCGAGCTACGCATCGAGGTCCGCAGTACCGACTTCGAGCCGCTGGCCCAACGCATCGCCGCGGAGTTCCGCCACGCCATGGGCCTGCGCCTGCACGTGCACCCGGTGCCGCACGGGATGCTGCCGCGATTCGACCGGTTGAATCAGAGGTTCACGGACCACCGCGAGTAGATCCGGGCACGGGCTCTACCAGGGGATGATGCAGATCCCGTCCAGGTCCATGTGGACGCTGTTGGCGTTGTTGGTGTTGCACCCCGAGCCGGTGTTGGGATCGCCGTTGTGGAAGGAGGGGCACTGCCCGTTCTGATACAGCGGGCAGTAATGGTGCAAGGTCAGCAGGTTGTCCTCGCCCGCCATCAGCGAGAACGTGCCCACGTAGATGGGGTCCACCGGCGTGTTGACGTTGTCGGTGTCGCCGACGATCCAGCGCGAGTCGCAGTTGGCGGTGACTGGTAGCCCCACCGGGTTCACCGAGTTGCTCACGAAGATGTACGAGCTCTCGTTCATCTGAGTCGCGCCGCTCTCCGACAGCTGCGAGTCGTAGATCTCGTACACGCCGGACACCGGGACCTGGATGACGGCCCAGTCCTCGGGGTCGGAGGTGGTGATCACCACCTGGCCGTCTCCGTCGGAGTCCGTGACCGTGACTGCCACGCCGTTGGGGCAGTCGTCGTCCTCCCCCTCGCCGTCGTCGTCGTCCGCGTCGGCGTCGTCGTCGCCGTGCATGTCGTCGTCGCCTATCCCCGTGTCGTCGTCGTCGCCCGGGCCGAAGTCGTCGTCGCCCAGCCCCGTGTCGTCGTCGTCCCCGACTTCGTCCGTGTCGTCGTCGTGGGGGTGGCCGTCGTCGTCGTCGTCATCGTCGTCGTCGAGGTCGCCGATGCCGCCCGGCATGTCGTCGTCGTCGGTCCACACGTCGTAGTCCGAGCAGCCGCACAGGATCACGCACGCGGCCAGGGCCACCTCGAAGATCGCCAGGATGCCGATTCGCCGGTCGATCCCGTTCATGGCCTTCCTCCGCTTTGCCCCCCCTCAGTCATACCCCGGGCGGGCGCACCGCACTGAACTGGATGGTGAAGCCGGGCCGCGATAGGGTGGGATCAGGGAGGCTCCCATGGCACAGCTGCTCGCACGGATCGGCCTGGCCGCGCTGCTCGCCCTCGCGCCGGGGTGCGACGGTGGAGATGACGACGACACCACCGCGGACGACGACGACGATGCCACCGCAGGCGATGACGACGACGCCACCGCGGGAGACGACGACGACGCCACCGCAGGAGACGACGACGACGCGGCGGACGACGACGATGACGACGACACGGTGAGCGTCGACTGCGACGCGCTTCCCTCCGGGCCGCGCCCGTACGCGACGTTGACCGACCTGTACGCGTCCGAGGACTTCTGCTTCGACGACGACGGCCACCTGATCAGCCACGACGTCAACGCCCTGTTCCGCCAGGAGTACCCGCCGGGGGCGTCTGTGCCGTTCGCGGTCACGGACGGCGGGCCGGGCGGGCCCGCGAGCATGCGCATGCTGTCCACCGGCGACCTGGTCTACGCCAACGTGGACACCTCCACGCTGTACCGCGTGGCGCCGGACGGCGGAACCACGGTGATCTACGGATCGCTGGGATACGCCACGGGCATCGACATCCACCCCGACGGCACGGTGTTCCTCGCCGACCTGATGGGCATCATGCGCTTCGATCCCTACGGCAAGACCATGGAGATCCTCATCGAGTCCGGGGCCCTGTCCATGCCCAACGGCATGACGTTCTCCGACGACTACTCGACGCTGTACATCGGCACCATGAACGGCATCCACGAGGTACCCGTGGACGCCGCCGGGACCCCCACGGGCGCGCCGCAGCTGTTCGCCGAGAGCCCGGACGGCGGCGAGCTGCTGGGCATGGGCGTGGACCGCTGCGGCAACGTGTACGCCCTGCACGAGGGCCAGCGCCTGCTGCGTTTCGACCCCGACAGCGGCGAGCCCGAGACGCTCATGGACCTGCAGGCCTACGGCTGGATGACCAACCTCCAGTGGGGCTCCGGCATCGGCGGCTGGCAGTCCACGTCCATCTACATCACCGACCGCAACGCCAACGCCCCGGTCTACTACGAGGTGGACGTGGGCGTGCCGTCGAAGATCTACTGACCCGGTCGGACCCCCTCGGCTGGCACGCTATGTGCTCGGTTCCGTGCCCAGGAGGTGACCCATGGCACGCGCACTGCTTCTCGGACTGGCTGTCCTGTTCGTCCTCTCGGGATGCAACGAGGGATCGATCGGAGACGACGACGACGACGACACCACGGGCGACGATGACGACACCGACCTGGGGTGCAACGAGCCCTCGTCCCGATCCCTGGGCTGGGACGAGGATGTCGAGTGGTGGACGACCACCGCCGGTGAAGCCCGGGACTTCTACGTCGGGATCTGGGAGGGGGAGATCCCCTGGGAGAACGCGGACGCCGAGTGGATGGAGATCACCATCGGCGCGCCCCAGGACGAGCCGATCCTGACGACCTACCCCGACGCCGAGGACGCCCACGCCCTCGACGCCTGTCTACCCTACGCCACGTTCGAGGTCCTCATCGACGTGGCCCTCCCCGATCGCGGCCTGCTCTTCGACAACGCCCTCGTGTCCATCGAGATCAGCGAGATGACGAGCCGCTGGGATCTCTACGCCAGCATCTACCCCTCGGAATCCGACTGCGGCGGCTACCCGTGTTCCCTGTCCCTGGGAGCCTGGGAGGACACCACCGCCGGCGCTCCCACCTTGATGGCGCGGCCGTCCCTGACGATTGACAACACCGACCTGTCCTTGAGCGGCAGCGACTACGCCTACCTGACCCACCCGGACGAGCCTGCGGAATAGCTGCCCGGAAAAGCGAAAAACGAAACGAATGGCACCCTCTC
>CAZLEO010000135.1:23693-24774 GCA_964558555.1 uncultured Rickettsiales bacterium
GGCACCCTCTCAGTCCCAGCGCTTCTTGGGCTGCTCCGCCTCCTCGGCGGCGCGCTGGCTCTGCTCGCCCGCCTCCTCGGCGGCCTGGTCGCGCTCGGCGCGGGCGCGCTCTTCGGCGGCGATGCGCTCGAGATCGCCCTCGCCGCTCCCCTTGTCCTGCATCACCAGAGCGCGCTGCTCGGCCAGCGAGACGCCGTCGGCGGTCTCGAAGGTGCCCATGAGCCAGCCGGTGAGCAGGGGCTCGAGGCCGGGCTCGCGGTTGAGCATCTTCGTGCCGTGGCCGACGCCGTAGTACATCTCGAGGTGGTAGATGCCCTTGGCCTCGCGGCCCAGCACGTCGGCGGACTTCACCGCGTAGCCGTCTTCGACGGACACGACCATCAGCAAGGGACGCTGGCCGTACGCGGCGACCTGGCCGACCGTGTCCACGTGGTCGTACATGAGGCCGGGGCTGAGCATGGCGAGGCTGTGGATCTCGGGGTCTTCCACCGAGTACAGCAGCGCGGCCGAGGCGCCCACGTCCGCGCCCACGAGGTGCAGACCGTGATCGGCCATGGCGCGATCGTCGCGCAGGTATGCCACGGCGGCGGCCACGTCGAGGGTCATGGCGATGTAGTCGTCGGGGCCGAAGAGCTCGCGGTCGATGGGATCGCCGCCGGAGGTGGTCAAGGTCTCGCCGTGGCCGCGCAGGTCGGGCGCCAGGCCGGCCAGGCCCAGCTCGGCGAGCTTGCCGGCGACGTAGTCCCAGTCGCCTCCGGTACGGCCCGGCTGGTGCAGGTACACCACACCGCCGCGGGGCTCGCCCTCGGGGGCGAAGTAGCGGGCGTTGACGACGACGCCGTCCTCGGTCTCGAACTGGACGACCTCGGCGTCGGCGAACGCCACCGAGGTCACGGCAAAGCAGACGAAAAGCCCAAGCAAGGGCATCAAGCGAAACGAATCGGCCATGCGTTCATGCGCCCCGGTGTTGCGTGAGTGGAGCCTTCTTCGGCTCCGTACCTGAGATTCCCAATCTCTATAACTATACCCTACCGCGTCAGGATCCGGTTGGATTGACGGCCTGACGCATCAGCAACGGCAC
>CAZLEO010000136.1:0-19158 GCA_964558555.1 uncultured Rickettsiales bacterium
ACCCCCGTCATTGCTCAGTTTGCGGGGATCCATGTCAGGAGGTCTGGATTCGGCAGGCACGTTCTCAGGCTGTGTTTCGGCCTGTGATTCGGCAGGCACGTTCTCAGGCACGTTCTCAGGCACGTTCTCAGGGGCACGTTCTCAGGCCCGCGCCTCCCACCCATAGTCCACGTACTCCCAGCTCACCCGATGGTTGCGGAAGCTCAGCAGGGCGTACCCCTCCTCGAAGCCGTCACGTGGGCCGTTCCACCAGGCGCCGGAGACGGCGCCGACGTTGGCGTACTCGATGCCCTTGAAGGTCCACGACTCGTTGATGTGGAGGTGGCCGCCGAGGACGAGCTTGACGTCGTGGCGGTGCAACACGTTGGCGACCTCATGGCAGTTGGACACGACGGCCTTGCGGGGATCGGGGGTGGCGGTGCCGTTCTCGTACTCCCAGTAGCTGGTGAACAGGGGGATGTGCATGGCCACGACGGTGGGCTTGTCGGTGGCGGCGAGGTCCTTTTGCAGCCACGCCAGCTGGACCGCGTCCACGTGGGCGGTGTACTCGCGCTTGCGGATGCCGACGCTGTCCAGGAGCACGAAGTGCCAGCCGCCGTGGTCGAAAGACCGGTAGGTCTTGTCCACGCCGAAGCGCTGAAGGAAGTATCCCTTGCCGAACAGGGGGTTTCGCTTCCGAACGCCGCTGGCCGCGCTCACGCCGAGGCAGTCGTGGTTGCCGAGGCAGTGGTGTACGGGCACGCCCACCCCCTCGAACGCCGTGTCGAACAGATCGTACTGGCGATCCGCGGCGGTCACGCCGGTGTCGAGGATGTCCATGACCAGGTCGCCGCCGGTGATCAGCAGGTCGGGCGGTACGGGCTGGGCCATGGCGTGGTCCACCGCCCGCTTGAGGCCCTCGGCCGCGCCCTTGAGCCCGTTGACGTGGGTGTCCGTGAAGAACGCCACGGTGAAGTCCGGCGGTACCCCGGCCGCCGCGCACAGCCGCGGCAACGCCAGCGCCGCCGCCCCCAGCGCCCCGGTCCGCAGCACGTCCCGTCGTGTGAACGTCACGTCCTCACCTCCCGCCGCGATCGTGGTTCACCGCCTGCAACACCGGTCCGACGATGTACACTCCCATCATGACACCCACCGACGACGAGGTACGCGCCGAGCTTCAGGCGCTGGTGGACGAGCTCTTCGCCGTGGACGCCCCCCGCCCCTCCGCGGGCGTGGAGATCCTGGAGGAGGAGGCCCTCGAGGACGCCATCCGCCGCCGCGATCCCGACGCCATCCGCGAGCTCATCGCCGTGCGCCAGGAGCGGCGCCGCAAGGGGCGCATCTTCCTGCCCGTCGTCGTCGTCTTGAGCGTACTGGTGGTGGTGCTGGGGATCGCGATCGTGTGGATGCACGAGGCGTTTCGCTAGCGCCCTTCGCGGCGGCGACGCAGCGCGACCAGCCCACACAGGACCGCGATCGCCGCGACCGAACCGGCGGTCGACCGTCGTCCCTGCGCACACTCACACCCACTGGACAGGTTCACTTCACCGCCGGGCTCGACCCACGCGTCGTCGTCGTCCGCAGCGTCGTCGTCGTCAGCCGCGTCGTCGTCGTCGGCCGCATCGTCATCATCGGCCACGTCGTCGTCGTCGGCCGCATCGTCGTCGTCGGCGGCGTCGTCGTCGTCCGCCGCGTCGTCGTCGTCGCCGGGCAGGTAGGGGTCGAAGTAGTCGTCGAAGAAGTCCAGATCGGCGTCCACGCGCATCTCCACGCCCACGCCGTGGCAGGCGTCCTGGCCGTGCTCGGTGGCGCCGACGAAGGAGTTGATGCCGGCCACGTGCCAGACACCGTCGTGGTCGACCATGGAGGGGCCGCCGGAATCGCCGGAGCACACGTTGGTGCCCTCGGTCCAGTGGACGTACTCGTAGGAGTAGATCTCGTACAGCTGGATGTCGGTCTCGCGCTTGATGCCCGAGTTGTTGCCCATGTAGTGGTCGTTGACGCCGAAGCCCACGTAGTGGAACCAGTCGCCGACCCAGGTGGGGCTCATGGACTCGGTGTTGACCGGGATGGGGTCGATGTCGGTGATGGGCTGGTTGAGCAGCAGCACGGCCACGTCGTGGTAAGGCGACTGATTCCAGTTGTAGCCGGGGTGGCGGATGGCGTCGTCGATGGCGTGCAGGTCGTCTGCGGTGGCGGTGTTGATGTCCGAACCCACGTAGAACAGGTCGTCCGGGCCGGTGCCTTCGGCGCAGTGGGCCGCGGTCAGCAGCACCTCGGGCGACACCAGGGTGGCCGTGCACATGCCGCCGTGGCCGCCGTTGATCAGGTACGCCCCCACAGCCGGCCACTCGCTGGTCTCGGCGCCGCCGACGATGCCCATGCCGTGGCTGTACAGCTCCGCAGGCGGGGTCCAGGGTTCGTCGGGGCTACAACCAGGGGCCGCCATCCAGAGGCCGGCGGCCAGGGTCAGGATCACTGCGGGCCGGGAGAATCGACTGTCCCAATGCCAGGTTCCCATCGAGCGCCTCCTGCTCCCCTGACGTGCAGGATGACGCCGAAGGGGACAGCTCGCCAGTCAAGGGATCGTCAATCCTGAGCATCAGTCGCCGAAACCACAAAACCAACAAATCCAAAAAAGACTGTTGTTCCAAATAGTTACAGCGATTTTCAGCTAGGCACTCCACCCAGGATCCGCCACAATACGGAACGCGGGAGCAGTACGACAGGAGAACACATGCCGGTTCGCACCATCATGGCCACCGCCGGGATCGTGGTTCTGCTCATCGGCTCCACCGCCGCGGCCAGGGACAACGTGGAGGTGTGTCACCAGGAGGGCGGCGGCGGTTACCACATCATCGAGGTCAACGAGAACGCCGTGGACGCCCACCTGAACCACGGTGACTGGCTGGTCGAGGAGGAGATCTGCGACGACGGCGTGGACAACGACTGCGACGGGGACGTGGACGTGGACTGCTGCCCCTGCTTCACGCGCGCTGATCTGGACTTCTACTGGCCCAACAACGATCCCAACTGGGCGGGTTGCGTCGACTACACCTACGACAACGGATACTACTCGCACGAGCAGGTGCGCTCTCAGGGGTACGAGTACGACCGGATCAGCCACCAGGGGTACATAGACGTGTTCGCCGAGCAGTGGGGCATCCGCGGACCGCAGAACTACTACTGCCAGTTCGACGCGTGGCTCGACGACTTCCAGACCGGGGACGAATACACCGTCTTCGTCAGCACGTACATCACGGCCGACGAGTACGCCGTCTGCGACGAGAACCTGTCGGCGTTCCTCGAGGACTGCGAGCTCGAGTGCTGGGTGTTCGAGCTGCCGTAATTCACTCGGCGGGCTGATCCGCCGCTCGGACGATCTCGACCGCCTCCACGGCGTCCCCCTGCCGTATCCGATGAACCACATCCATCCCGTCGGTCACCTGCCCGAACACGGTGTAGCTGCCCGTCAGGTGGGGCTGGCGGTCGTGGGTGATGAACCACTGGCTGCCCTCGGTGTCGATCTCGGGGCCGCGGGCCATGCCCAGCGTGCCGGGTTCGTAGGGCTCGTCGCTGAACTCGGACCGGACGCGGTAGCCGGGGCCGCCCCAGCCGGTGCCGTCGGGATCGCCGCCCTGGATGACGAAGCCGGGCACCACGCGGTGGAAGGCCAGCCCGTCATGGAAGCCGGCCTCGGCCAGGGCCGCGAAGCTGGCGACCGTGGCAGGGGCGACGTCGGGGTACAGCTCCACCTCGATGACCCCGCGGGAGGTGGTGATGCGCGCGCCGGTGACCGCCCCGGCGCCGTGCATCGGGTCGGCGAGTTCGGGCATGGGTTCGGCCTTCGCGACCACGTTGCGGCCCGTGGCGCGGATGGCCCGGGCGGCCTCGCGGCGGACGAACTCGTCGTCGTCGAGCAGCGCGGCGTCGAGCCAGCCGTGGGGCACGGCCTCGGCGGCGACCACCGCGCGCAGGATGAACAGCCGCACCTCGGCGCCCTCGAATCCAGGCCACCGCTCGTACGCCTCGAGGAAGCTGGCGATCAGGGCCTCACCACCCTCGGCCGCGGCCGCTGCGGACAGCCCGTCCACGGCCACGACCGCCTCGGCCGGCGAGTCGCCGGCGAGGGCGGCCAGCAGGTGGGCGCGAGCTTCTGGATGCTCCTCGATGGCCATGGACTCCAGCGCGGCGAGCCGTACCAGCGGCACGTCGTCGAGGGTCGCGAGCAGGGGCTCGACCGCCGCGGGGTCCTCGAGCCGCGCGAGGGCCGTGGCACGGGCGGCACGGACGAACGCCGAGGGATCGGCCTGCACCGTCGCCAGCAGGTCCACGGCGTCGGGCAGACCCAGCCCGCCGATGGAAGCCACGGCAGCCGCGCGTACCGCGTGGTCGGGATCGGTCAGCAGCGCCACCAGCGCCTCGGCCGCCTCGGGGAGCGTGGACGAGCCCAGTCCCTCGGCGACCACCTGCCGCACGGCCGGATCCGGGTCCGCCGCCAGGCGACACAGCATCTCTGCGGCACCGAAAAGGCCCTCCGCTGCCATGGGGGCGCCCGAGCGCGCCGCGGCGATCCGCACCTCCAGCGGGGGCTCACCTGCGGTCATCCCGTCCACGACGGTGACGGCCCCCTCCTCCAGCAGGTTGGCGACGGTCCGCGCCACCATGGCCCGCACGGCAGGATCCGAGGCGTTGTTCGCCGTCAGCGCCAGCGCGTCGTGCACGCGCCGTCTCACCTGCGGGTCCTGCGCGATGGGGCAGCGCAGCAGCATGTACGCGCACCACCACTGCACCTCGGGATCGGCCACGATCAGCGCGGGCAGCAGTGGGTCCAGCAGCGCACCGCTGATCGGACTGGCGATGCCCCGTCGTCCGAGCATGGCCATCCCCTCCAGGGCCGCGATCCGCTCGACCTCGATCCCCTCGATCACGAGTTCTTCGAGCTCGTCCCACACGTCCGCGCCTGCCCCTGACCCCATGGCGCGGGCCATGGCGCAGCGCACGGCGAGATCGTCCTCCTCCTCCAGGGCGCTGGACAGGGCGACCCCGATCTCGTCCTCGAGCAGCAGCCGCGCCGGCTCGTCCTCCACGTCCCACGATCGGCTCAGCGACAGGGCCACGGCCGCCGCCTGCCGCACCTCGGGCGAGTCGTCGCGCAGCCGCCAGGTCAACGGCGCCAGCGCCTCGGGCCGGCCCATCCGGCCCAGGGCCCGCACGGCAGCCGCGGCCACGGCTGGATCGGGGTGATGGAGCAGGGGCACCACCTCGCTGGCCGCGTCGCGGGCGTTCTCATGTCGCGCGATCTGCAGCAGGGCCTCTTGTGCGCTCACGGCGTCGGCGTCCGGCCCTTCGGGCACGACCTTGCGGCCCGTGCGGGGACAACCGATCAGCAGCAGGGACAACACCAGCAAGAGGATTCGCATGGGCCGATCATGCCTCGCATGGGCGGGCGAGGGAACCATACGAATCCCGGTGGCGGCCCGCGCACGCCTGTGGCAGAGTGGTGGGCCCTTTCTTCCCTGCGTCGGAGGTGTTGGCATGAGCGAGGTCACCCGAGAGCCCCCCATCGTCGTCGTCGCCCTGGGCGGGCACGCCTTCATGTCCTCCGGCGAGGAGCCGAAGGTGGAGGTGTACGAAGAGCACGCCGCCGACATCTGCGATCACCTGATGACCCTGGTGGGCCGCAACTACAATCTCGTGATCACCCACGGCAACGGGCCGCAGGTGGGTCACCTGTTGAGCAAGAACGAGGTGGCTCGGGACAAGTTTCCCCCCGAGCCGCTGGACGTGCTGGTGGCCGACACCCAGGGCAGCCTGGGGTACATCCTGCAGCAGGCCATGCTCAACACCCTGCGCCAGCGGCACCTGCGGCGCTACGTGGCCACGTTCGTCACCCAGGTGCTGGTCAACACCGACGACGACGCCTTCCTCGAGCCCACCAAGCCCGTGGGCCAGTGGTTCGAGGAAAAGGAGGCGCGGCGCCGCGAGAAGGAGCTCGGCTGGAAGATCACCCACCAGGTCAACCGCGGCTGGCGGCGTGTGGTGCCGTCCCCCCCGCCGCTCAAGGTGATCCAGTGGGACACCATCCGGCTCACCTCTCGCCAGGGGCACCTGGTGATCGCCGGCGGCGGCGGTGGCATCCCGGTGACCAAGGACGAGATGGGCAAGTACCAGGGCGTCGAGGCGGTGGTGGACAAGGACCTGACCAGCGCGGTGCTGGCCACGCAGATCGGCGCCGAGCTGCTGGTCATCCTCACCGACGTGCCCGAGGTGTACCTGGACTACGGCAAGGAGACCCAGCGGCCGCTGACCGCCCTGACCATCAAGCAGACCGAGCGGTGGCTCGAGGCGGGCCAGTTCCCAGCGGGCTCCATGGGCCCCAAGGTCTCGGCCATCCTCACCTTCCTCAAGGCCGGCGGCAAGCGCGGCCTGATCACCACGCCCGACATGCTCGAGGACGCCCTGGACGGCGTTTGCGGTACGCATTTCGTGGGCCGGATCTGACCCGGGGGCTCGTTCCGTATCGCTACTTCGGCGCGTGACAGCCGATGCACGTCTCGTGGGTGTAGGTGACGTTGCCCTCGCCGTCCCAGTGATCGTCGGGCGGCCGCGAGCCGTCGCCGTAGAAGTGGCAATTCATGCACTCCGAGGACTCGACGTTGTGCTCGGCGTCGTTGGGATAGCGAGGGGCGCAGCCGAGGCCGTACAGGGCGGCGATGGCGACGACGGCGAGCAGGTACGGCCAGGTCTTCATCGGTTTGCCGCGCCTACTCGGAGGTCACGGTCCAGGCGCTCGCGCGATCGAGCGCGCCACGCAGATCGGGGTTGTCGGGGTTGGCGCGCAATCCCTGCTCGAGGTAGGGCACGGACTGGTCGGGGCGGCCGGAGCGCTCGAGGCAGATGCCCAGGTCGCCGGCCTCGCGGGCGGTGATCATCACCAGGGAGTTGGCCTGCCACATCATCTGCACGCCGCGTTCCGCGTCGCCACCCATGCAGGTCGCGCGGCCCAGCTGGAACAGCACCTGCGCGTCCTCCAGCAGGTCAAGGGAGCTTCGGTAAGCCTCCACCGCGCCGGGGTAGTCGTCGAGCATCTCCAGGCACAGCCCGTAGTTGGCCAGGAACACCGGGTCGTCGGGCCGCAGCTCGAGCACGTCGTGGAAGAAGCCGCGCGCCTCGGCGTAGTTGCCGCGCCGGAGCTCGGCCACGGCCGCGTCATGCAGCTGGGTGGCGCGCCTCGAACGAGACACGCTCATGCCCGCCAGCAGGGTCAACCCCACCGACGCCGCCACGAGGGCGATGGACACCATCAGCTTGCCTTGCTTCATCCGCGGCTCCGAACGACTGATGGTAGCCCCTACCCCCAGTCCAGTCCACGAAACCGCCGGCCGGCGCACGCCACGGACGCGGGGTTGCGAGGTCGGATCAGGTGATTAGGTTGGTTGAAGACCGCCCCTGCCAGACGTGTATTTTCTCAAGCAATTTCAAGCAGTTGCAGCAGCAGATCGCCTTGACACCGCTTCGGTGGTGATTAGGTTGCACGACGAACGGACGACGTGGGACGCGGCGAAAACGAGGCCGCCCCACCGCACACAAGGAGGTGCAACATGTCTCTGGTCCATTACCGAAACAACCGTGGCTACCCCACCCACTCCCCCCGCCGCCAGTGGTTCCTGCGCGATCCCTTCGGCGACGCGTTCTTCCAGCGCTTCTTCGAGGACATCGGCTCGCGCGGCGACCGCGCGGTCGTCCACCCGACCGTGGACGTGACCGAGGAGGACAAGGCGTTCAAGGTGATCGCCGAGCTTCCCGGCGTGGCGCGCGAGGACATCTCCGTGGAGGTCCTCGAGGGCGTGCTCACGCTGCAGGCCGAGCGCAAGGACGAGCGCGAGCGCGAGGACGACAACCGGGTGCTGTCCGAGCGCAGCTTCGGCACGTTCAAGCGCAGCTTCCGCCTCCCCGACACCGTGGACGCAGACTCCATCGGCGCCGAGCTCCGCGACGGCGTGCTGACACTGACCCTGCCCAAGCTCGAGATCATCGAGCCCGAGCCGCGGCAGATCGAGGTGAGCGTGGGCTGACGTCGCCCGAGGGGGGCTACCTCAACACGAGGTTGCGGAACAGGTCCATGTTCTCCCACAGGGACCTCTTCACGATGCAGGTCTGCAGACACGGTCGCTTGCACTCGACGATGCGGCGCCGTGTCTGCTCGGCCGTCTCCCCGGTCCAGATGTCGCGGATCGACCGCTCGGTGACGTTGCCGATGGGGTCGAACGCGTGCTCGCAGAGGTAGACGTCGCCCTCGGGGTGCAGGAACAGGTTCTTGACCCCCACGTGGCACACGTCCCGCTCCATGTTGGGCAGGGTCTCGTCGCGGAAGTAGGGCTTGACCAGCTCGAGGTTGCCCACCGAGTTGAGGATCGGCGCGCCCTGGCGCTTGCGCTCGATCAGCTCGTCGATGACCCGGTCCAGCAGCTCGATGTCCACCTCGAACTGCTTGCGGGCGCCGCGCGACCACAGGGGGATCACCGGCTGGAAGAAGATGGCCATGTCGCCGCGCCGGCGCACCCACCGCACCAGGTCGGGCAGCTCGGCGAGGTTCTGGCGCATGATCGTCGCCTTGGCGATGAGCCGGAAGTTCGAGCGGTACTCGCGCTTGAACTCCGAGAAGTGCTCCAGCGTCTCCATCACCCGGTCGAAGGCGCCGCGCCGGCCGCGCAGCGCGTCGTGGGTGCGGGCGCGTATTCCATCCAGCGAGATGGAGATGTTGAACGGCTCGGCCTTGACGGTCTCGCGCGCCATCTCGCGATCGATGTGCAGCGCGTTGGTGATGAACCCCGCGAGGATGCCGTTGTCGGCGCAGAAGCGCAGCAACGAGATGAAGTCCCCGCGCAGGTAGGCCTCGCCGCCGTTGAAGTTGACGTGGTACGGCCCGAGCCAGCGGCGCATGTCCAGCAGCGCCTTGGTCCAGGCGTCGGTGGACAGCTCGGTCAGGGGCTCACGACGCCACATGTCGCACATGGCGCAGCGGGCGTCGCAGCGCGAGGTCAGCGCCACGTAGATGGACGTGGGGCGGCACAGCAGCCGGCCCGTACGGATGGACTGGCGCTGGAGCTGGCTCTGCAGCACGTGGTTGGCCGAGAAACGGGCGAGGGCGTTCGCCCGCCGTGCCCGCCGCGCCGCCTGGCGCGCCGAGGAGCCGTATTCCCGCTGTGGTGTCCGCGTTGCCATCATCCGTGCCCGATCTGAGGACTTTGTAGGCGCTTTGAGGCGGTTTCGCAAACTTCATCGCGCCTTGCCCCGGCCCGTGACGCTATGAAAAGCTCGCGCGTTCTGCCTGGTTGTAGAACACAGGAGAAACCGATGAGACACGCCCTTCGTGCCGGTCTGGGACTCGCGCTGTGGCTGGTGGCCGCGCCCACCGCGGCCCAGGAGATCCCCTACGAGACGTTCACCCTCGACAACGGGCTACAGGTGGTCTTCCACGAGGACCACGACCTGCCGCTGGTCACGGTCAACATCATCTACCGCTACGGTTCGCTGGACGAGCTGCCGGGACAGACCGGCCACGCCCACCTCGCCGAGCACCTGGCCTTCATGGGTACGAGTCGGGTCCCGGGCGGGGCCTTCGACGAGATCATGGAGGGCGCGGGCGGCTGGAACAACGCGGGCACGAGCACGGACTACACCGTGTACTACGACGTGGGCCCGTCGGCCATGTTGCCCACCATGCTGTGGCTGGAGGCCGACCGCCTCGAGCGCATGGGTCCGGACATGGACCAGCAGAAGCTCGACCTGCAACGGGAGGTGGTGCGCAACGAGCGGCGCCAGAACTACGAGGTGGCCCCCTACGGCACCGCGTGGCTCGAGCACCCCCCGCACATGTTCCCCGAGGGGCACCCCTACCACCACCCGACCATCGGCTCGCACGCCGACCTGATCGCCGCGACGGTGGAGGACATCCGC
The DNA here is from genome assembly GCA_964558555.1 of uncultured Rickettsiales bacterium. GTDB lineage: Bacteria > Myxococcota_A > UBA796 > UBA9615 > CAYRNR01 > CAYRNR01. Next base: position 9,943 of record CAZLEO010000136.1, read on the forward strand.
GACATCTACGCGACCGGGTATGCACCGTCCAACGCCTGCATGGTGGTGGCCGGCGACTTCGATCCCGAGGCCACGCGCGGACTCGTCGAGGCGCTGTTCGCCGACATCCCCGGCGGCGCGCTCCTGCAGCGCCCCGCCCCCACCTCGGTTCGCTTCGACGCCGAGCAACGGCTCGTGCTCGAGGACAACATCGAGGTGCCGCGACTGGTCATCACCTGGCACAGCCCGCCGTGGCTGGCGCCGCAGGACGCCGAGCTGGATCTGGTCGCGTCCATCCTCGGTGAAGACAAGGTGGGCCGGCTGAGCAAGGCGCTGGTCCTGGACCAGCAGCTGGCCGAGTCCGTCGGCGTCACCCAGGGCTCGAGCCTGCTGGGTTCGGAGTTCTACCTCATCGCCGACGCGCGGGCGGGCGTGGACCTGCGCCAGCTCGAGGACGCCATCGACGAGCAGCTGGAGCTGTTCCTCGCCGAGGGTCCCACCCAGCGGGAGCTGCTGCGCGCCAAGAACGGCTGGGAGGCCGCATTCGTCAGCGGGCTGGAATCCATCGACGACCGCGCCAACACCCTCAACGACTACTGGCTGCACACGGGCGATCCGGGCTACCTGGCCACGGACATCGCCCGCTACCGGGAGGCGACGCTGGAGGGCGTGCAAGGGGCGGCCGACGCGGTGATCGTGCCCGAACGCCTCGTCCTGTGGGTGGTCCCGGAAGGGCAGGAGGCCGATATCGTGGGCGACGACGACGGCGACGTCGAGGAGCCCGTCGAGGAGCCCGCCGACGAGCCCGCCGACGAGCCCGCCGTCGAGGAACCCATCGACGAGGAGGGCGCAGCCGAGGTCGTGGCCACGGCCCGGGACACCCGCCCCGCGGATCTGCCGCGCAAGGACTTCGTGCCGCCCACCCCCGAGGTGTTCACCCTCTCCAACGGCCTGCAGGTGTGGTACCTGCAGCGCGACACCGTGCCCGCGCTCATGGCGGCGATGGTGTTCCCCACCGGCTCGGCCTGGGACGAGCCCGGCAAGGAGGGGCTGGCCGAGCTCACCGCGGACCTCCTCGACGAGGGCGCCGGCGGCCTCGACGCGGCCGGTCTGGCCGACGCCTTGTCGGTGCAGGGGGCCTGGCTGAGCAGCTGGTCGAGCCGCGAGTCGCTGGTCGTCGCCACGTGGACCCTGTCGCGCAACGCCGGCGAGGTGCTGGCGTTGATGCGGGACGTGATCGGCGATCCGGAGCTGTCCCGCGACGAATTCGAGCGTATCCAGGGCATGACCCTGACCCACCTGATCCAGGCCGCGCAGGATCCGCGCAGCATCTCCGCCACCGTGGGCTGGCGCCGATCCCTCGGCGAGCTCCATCCCTACGCCTCGCCGACTGTCGGCTACGCGGACTCGGTGGCGGCGCTGACGCACAAGGACGTCAAGCGCTTCTACCGCAAGCAGCTGTCGGTGGCGGACGCCACCCTGGTGGTGGTAGGCGACCCCGGTGAGGTGCCCATCGCGCAGCTGCTCGAGGACAGCTTCGGTGACCTCAAGCCACGGCGCGTGAAGCGCCCTGCCCTCGTGCTGCCGCCGCCGCTGCCGCGGGCCCAGCCGGCCGTGTTCGTGGTCGACCGCCCCGGCGCGCCGCAGACGGTGATGCGCGTCCACCTGCCCGGATTCCCGGCCGACAGCCCGGACCGGCTGCGCACGCACCTGGTCAACTCCGTCCTGGGGGGCACCTTCACCAGCCGCCTGATGCAGAACCTCCGTGAGGACAAGGGCTGGACCTACGGCGTGAGGTCACGGCACATCGACTTCCAGCTGGACGGCGCGCTGATCATCTCCACGGCCCTGCAGACCGAGTACACCGGCGCCGCCCTCGACGAGATCTTCGCCGAGGTGGAGGAACTCGCCGAGGCAGGCGTGACCTCCGACGAGGCCCTCAAGGCCGTGCGGTCGTACCAGAACGGCTGGGTGGAGACGTACGGCGCCATCGCCTCGGTGGGTCAGCAGCTGGTGACCCTGGCGGACGAGGGCCTCCCCCCCGACACCTCCGGTGACTGGCTCGCCGAGGCCGCCGAGGTGACCGTCGAGGACCTGTCCAGCCAGGCCGAAGCCATGTTCAACCCGCAGCTGGCCACCGTGGTCCTGGTGGGCGACGCCGCCTCCATCCAGGCCCAGCTCGCCGAGCACGGCTACCCCGCTGCCCTGCCCTGCGACGCCGAAGGAAACCTTCTCCCGACTCCGTGAACGCGGGTTGTAAATGGGTATAATCGGAGACGATCTCCGCCCTCCCTGGCGGAGGCCGATGGATCGAGGATGGCCATGGCCGACAAGGACGACGTCTCGACCACTGTGATCAACCGGCGGCGGGGTGACCTGCCCCGGACCACGCTGCCGCCGGGCTTGCGCGGCCGCCTGACGTTCGCCGACGGCCCCGAGAAGGGCCGCGAAGCGGTCCTGGACAAGCCCATCAACGCGCTGGGCCGCCACTCGGACAACGACGTCAAGCTGACCGACTCCGCCGCGTCATCTCACCACGCGGTGATCTTCTTCGCCCAGTCCATGGAGTGGCGCATCGAGGACGTGGGCAGCACCAACGGCACCCTGCTCAACGGCGCCCAGGTGAGCCAGTACGCCCTGCGCGACGGCGACAAGATCGTGCTGGGCGACAACCTGCTGGTGTTCAGCGTCGATCGCGACTGATCCGCCCCGCCCCCGTCGACCCGCGAGGGTCACCCCCTTGACGGCCTGACCCCCCACCATCGTCAACCCTTTGACGAAAAACCGTCGCTCCGCCCCTTCCTGAGCCGATCTCGCATGGCACGCGCTTTGCTTGAATACATCCACAAGGAGCGCAGTCGGTTTTCCCAGAGACGCTTCGCACGGTTTGAAGGGGCAACGATGAGCCTGACGATCCTCAACAACGAAGTCGCCCTCCCCGCGATGGAGTCCACGGACCCGGATCTCTCCACCGTGCTGGCCGACATGGCCGCGGAGAACGCTGAGCTACGCCAGGAGATCTGCCGCCTCAGCGCCTACCGCGCCCTGGCCCTGCGCGATCCCCTCACCGGCCTGGCCAACCGCCGCTCCTTCACCGAGCGACTCGCCGAGGAGTGTGCCCGCATCCGCCGCAGCCCCGGCCGCACGTTTTCTGTGGTGCTGATCGATCTGGACGACTTCAAGGCCGTCAACGACACCCTCGGCCACGCCGAGGGGGACCGCGTGCTGGTGGCCGTGGCACGCTTCCTCGAGCGCAACACCCGCGCCGTGGACGTGTGCTGCCGCATCGGCGGCGACGAGTTCGCCGTGATCCTGCCGGACACGGACGAGGACGGCCGCAGGGCGGTGGTGGACCGGCTGCGCCACGCCGTGCGCCCCGCCATCGATGGTCGCACCGAGCGCATCGGCCTGAGCGTGGGTGTGGCCACCTGTCCCCCCGAGATCCCGGACGCGGACCGCGTGGTCGCCGCCGCCGACGAGGCCATGTACCGCGACAAGGAGCGCCGCAAGGCCCTCAGGCAGAGCGCCTGAGGCGACGCCTGAGCGCGTAGCTGCAGAGCCAGACCACCCCCACCAGATGGATCAGCGTGTTCAGCGCGGCCCACCAGCCGCGCCAGGCGGGCACGTGCCACCAGGTGACCACATCGTGCGAACCCATCGGAACCTCGACGCCGATGACCCCGGGGGCGAGCAGGGTGACCGCCGCGGGAGCCCCGTCCACGGTGGCCCGCCAGCCAGGGTGCCAGGCGCGGGGGCGCAGCACCCAGGCCCCCTGCCCTTCCACCTGCACACGGCAGCGATTCTCGGCACAGCGAGAGCCCGCCGCGGACTCCAGCACGCTCCCCAGGGCCCCCGGGGCCGCCCCGGGTAGACCGGTCAGCAGGCCCGGGTCTGCCGCGGCCAGGTCGATCACCCGCGCGTAGCCCCCGGGATCGAGGGGTTCACCCACCCCGGCATCGACGCTCGGGTGCTGCGCGACGTCGGGCAGGCCGGCGGCGAACCAGCCGATGGCGAAACCCTGCAGATCCAGGCGCCGGGCACGGACCAGGAGGTCCGAGCGCACGAGCTCCACCTCGGTCCGCCCGCCAATCCCCTCCACCGGACGCACGACCCGCCAGCCGCCCCCAAGGGGGTGTACGGCCAGGTCCGCGCCCGCGGCGAGGCCGGGGATGTCGGGTGGGACCACCAGCGCCGTCACCGCGAGCGGGCCCAGGTCCCCGGCGCGCACGTGGCGGGCGCGAAACCCCTCGACGTCGTCGATCCAGCCCTGCCAGTACAGCGCCAGCTCCCGCTGCGGCGCGTAGTGGTGCAGGGTCTGGCCGGCCGTCTCCAGCCCCCGACGCTGAGCCCATGCCAGGGCACGCCGCGCGGACGCGCTCGTCGAGTGGCCGACCACGGCGACGCGCCCGCCATCGGCGCGCACGGTATCGAAGGTGGGATCCAGGGCCCGCGCCATCTCGCCCAACGGCGCCCGGGCCGCCCGCCACGCCCTCGCATCCACCGCCGTGGCCATCGAGTGGGCGACCAGAGCCAGGCCGAGGACACCCGCCGCCACGGGGAGCTTCACGCGCGCGACGCGCGCTGGAACGCGGGCCATGATCTCCACGCCGCCCAGCGCGACGATGAAGGGCGCCACGAGGTGGATCCCCAGGAGGTATCGATGGTCGTGGAAGCGCCCGACCAGGGGGATCTCGTCGATCCAGCCTCCCCAGGTCTCGCGTCCGAACAGCAGTAGGAGCGACAGCACCAGCGCCACGCACAGCGCCCGCAGCCTGGGGTCCACCGACCGAGGTCGGATCACCGTCACCACGATCGCCGCGAGCAGCGCCGGCGTCCACGGGCCGTGGGCGACGCCGTCGAGGTACTCGCCCCGGACGAGCCGGGCCAGCACGGCCGGCGCGCCGATCGACTCGAGCTTCCAGGCGTGCTCGAGCGCGGACAGCGCGACCGCGTCGAGGTCGACCAGGAACGGGACGAGGAATCCGCAGGCCAGGAGCACCGCGGCGGCGCCGATCGCGGTGAACCGGAGGACCCGCCCGGGGAGCTGGGCGGCTGGACCCCAGGCCAGGGCGGTGGTCGCAGCCACCATCACCAGCACCCAGGCCGTGGGGAGGTGGGTACGGAGGACGGCGCCCACCACGAGCGCCGCCAGCGCGGCACGCGCCAGGGGGCCGAAGCCTCCATCGCTCCTCGCCCGGGCCGCGCTCACCCAGGCCCCCAGGGCGACCGGGGCCAGCAGCATGCCCCACAGCTGCGCGTACATCCCCGACGAGTCGAACCCGTAGGCCAGGGTCGTGTGACCGAAGGGATCTGCGCTCCGCAGGGTCGCCGCCACGAACGCCGCGATCGCCGCGGGGAACGGCTCGAGCCCGAGCAGCCGCGCGCCGAACCACACCCCCAGGGGGAGGGCGAGCACCGCCAGCAAGGCGCCGGCGCCCAGCGCGACCCACGGGTCGACGCCGAGGAGGGCCGCCGGGAGGGCCGTACACTGGTGGGCCAGGTGCGGGTAGACGTGGAACAGGGGATAACCGCCGTTGTCCCCATCGATCCACGGGTCCTGGAATGCCGTCCAGCCGTGCTCGCGCAGGGCCTCGGCGGCGCCGGCCACCATCGCGCCGTGCAGGGTCATGTCGTTGCCCGGCGGGTCCACGCGAGAAGCCAGGAATGCAGGGCCGGCCGCCGCGGCCACGGCCAGGGCCAGGACCAGGGCGGTGAGGGCGCTCTTGGGGGTGGGGCGTGCCATGGGGCCTTCAGCATCGACGGTACCAGGGGGCCGCCGACGGCGTCGAGCCGCAGCGCGAGGAGCTTGTACGCAGCTCAGCGCAGGTGCCACACTGTCACCATGCCCTCCACGGACCAGGATCCTGCCGCCGCCGATCTCGTGCGCCGCTGGCTCGACCCCGACCCCGAAGGCGGGACCCGGCGGGACGCATTCGTGGCTGCGCTGCGCGAGTCCGGCCGCGCCCCGCAGCAGGATCTCCGCGGCATCAACCTCTCCGGGGAGGACCTGGCCGGGGCGGATCTGACCCGGTGCGACCTCTCCGGCGCCCACCTGTCCGAGGCGACCCTGGACGGCGCGCGGCTGTTGGGCTGTCAGCTCGAGGGCGCCACCCTGTACAAGACGTCCCTGGTCAACTGCGAGCTGCTGGGTGCCCAGCTCGCAGGCGCGGAGATGAGCGAGTGTGTCGCCCAGCAGGCGGGGTTCGGCGGCGCGGATCTCTCCGGAGCGACCCTGTTCGGCGCCGATCTGGGCCACGCGACGTTGAGCAAGGCCGTCCTGCGTGACGCAGACCTGCGCACGGCTGCGCTGCAGGAGGCGCGCCTGCTCGAGACCGACCTCACCGGCGCCAACCTGGCCCGGGCCGACCTGCGCGCCGGAAACCTCGAGAACGCGCAGCTGACCGGAGCCGACTTCCACGACGCAGACCTGCGCGGCGCACGCCTCAAGGGGGTGATGGGGTACGGGAAGGCCACCTGGATCGGCGCGGACATCCGCGACGTGGACTTCTGCGGCGCGTACATGGTGCGGCGGCACATCATGGACGAGAACTTCCTCCACGAGTTCCGCCGGCGCAGCCGCCTCACCGAGGCCATGTACCGCATCTGGTGGATCACGTCGGACTGCGGCCGCAGCTTCACCCGCTGGGCCCTGTGGATCGGACTCACCGCGGCGATCTTCGCCGGTCTGTACACCTTCGTGGACATCGACTACGGCGACTACCAGACCCCCCTGTCGCCGCTCTACTTCAGCATCGTCACCATGACCACCCTGGGCTACGGCGACGTGCTGCCCGCGTCCACGGCGGCCCAGGTGCTCGTCCTGGCCGAGGTGATCCTCGGCTACCTGGCCCTGGGCGGGCTGCTGAGCATCTTCGCGGTCAAGATGGCCCGTCGGGCCGAGTGAGGAGTTCCATGTTCGGTTTCCTCAAGCGCAAGAACACCGACCCCCGCGCGGAGCTACGCACCGTGCTGGGGGACTTCGAGCTGCCCACGTTCTCCGGCGTGGTGATGCAGACCCTCGAGAAGATGCGCGACCCGGAGGCGTCCCCGGCCGACGTGGCGGCCATACTGGCCGCCGATCCAGGGCTGTCGGTGCGGGTGCTCAAGACCGTCAACTCGGCGAGCTACTCGCTGCGCCACACCATCGTGTCCCTGGACAAGGCGGTGTCCCTGCTGGGCATGGCCGCGGTGGAGTCGCTGGTGCTGTCGGTGGCCGTGGGGACGGCCCTGCCCGGGGGTGAGGCCCAGGGATTCCAGAGCGCGCGCTTCTGGAGGGCGGCGGCGCGACGCGCAACCACGGCGCGCGCGCTGGCAGCCCGTATCCACCCGGCCACGGCGGCCGCGAGCTTCACCGCCGCGCTGCTGCAGGACATGGCCGTACCCGTGCTGGCCACCGAGCGCACGGCCACGTACGGCCCGCTGCTGGAGCACTGGCACAACAGCAGCGACGACCTGGCGGCCCTGGAGACCTCCGAGTTCGGCTGGAACCACCCGGAGGTGGCCACCTGGATGTGCTCGGAGTGGACGTTGCCCGAGGAGCTGGGGGCCTCGGTCGGCAGCCACCACGGCGTACACAGCGACGGCAACCGCGACCTGGAGTGCCCCCCCGCGGTGGCCCTGGTCTCGGCCATCCGCGAGCAGGACGATCCCGAGATGATCGAACAGCTCGTGGAGTCCATCCGCGGCGAGTGCGGCATCCCCGCGGACGACATCGTCGACATGCTCGAGAACAGCTTCGACTCGGCCGAGGATCTGGCTCACCTCTTCATCGACTGACGACGGTCTCAGGCGGCCTCGGCGATCCGTTGCCCGGCGATCCGCGCCACCGCCAGGATGGTGTGCTGCGGGTTGACGCCGAGGTTGGTGGGGAAGACCGACGAGTCCACCACCCAGCAGCGGTCCGTGCCGTGCACCGCAAAGCCGGTGTCCACGACGCTGTCCGACGGATCCGGACCCATACGACAGGTGCCGAACAGGTGCGTGGCGATGAAGTGGGCGTGGCGGGGATCGAGCTCGCCGTCGGTGAAGGCGTGCAGCTGGTCGGGCGAGGTCAGCCGCTCGGGCAGGCCGTGGACGCCCGGCCACACCTCGCGGGCGCCGGCGGCGAAGAACATCTCGGCCACCACGGCCATGGCCTCCTGGAAGGTGCGGCGGTCCTCGGCGGTGAGGTCGTAGCGGATGGACGGGGTGGCACCCCAGCCCGGGCTCACCGTGCCACGGGCCCGGGCGCGCACCTGGATGCCCCACACGGCCACGCGGCCCAGGTCCGCCAGGGTCTCGGACAGGCCCCGGCCGTACCCCGGCAGGCGGGCGATCATCAGCCCGAAGGGCAGCCCCAGCGACTCGAGCTTGAACCGCCGGTCCCAGTAGTGGGCCGACTCCCACGACTGGGTGGCGCCGGCCCAGGGGCGGACGTCGCGGTCGAACAGGCCGGCCAGGCCCACGCCCGGGTGGGCGCGGAAGTTGCGGCCCACCTCGACGTTGCGCACGCGCGAACGCTTCAGCAGCACCGGCGATCCCGTGGCGCTGGCGGCCACCACCACCCCCTTGCGCGCGGACACGGTGAAGGGCTGGCCCGACCGCTGCAGCGTCCCGGACACGCCGGAGGCGCGGCCACCGGTGCGGGTGATGCGGGTGACCCGCGCCGAGGTGAGGATGCGTGCCCCGTTCCCGCATGCGCGCGGCAACAGGGACCGCTCCATGGAGAGCTTGGCGCCGCACGGGCAGCCCTGCAGGCAGCGGTTGGTCCCCTTGCACCCCTTCTCGATGCGCGGGATCACGCGGCCGGAGATCCCCTTCGCGTGGGCGCCCTTGGCCATGAGCCCGCCCACCCCGCCGATGACTTCGGGGGCGCAGGGCCGCACGCACAGCTCCTCGTCGAGCCAGTCGTAGCTCGCCTGCAGCTCGTCCCAGCCCAATGCGGCGCCCAGGCCGAAGTCGCGTTCCCACCGCTCGTACACGGCCTCGGGCATACGCCAGGAGATGGCGGCGTTGACCGTGGTGGTCCCGCCGACCATGCGCGCCTGCAGGATGGGGATGATGGACCGTCCGCGCGCGGGGATGGCCCCGAAGTCGCGGTACAGGTCGGACATGGCGTACAGCATCTCCTCGCGGCGATCGGCCAGCGGCAGGTGCTGGCCCTCCTCCACCACGAGCACGTCGTGTCCGGCCTCGGCCAGGGCCTCCGCGGCCCCCCCCCCCCCCCCCCCCCCCCCCCCCCCCCCCCCCAAACCACAC
>CAZLEO010000136.1:19168-24721 GCA_964558555.1 uncultured Rickettsiales bacterium
GGGTACCGCTTCGCGGGGGGGCGTGGGGCCCGGGGCAGGGGGGCCCCCCCCTCCCCCCCGCGCCCGGGGGGGCGGGCGGGGGCCGGGGGGGGGGCGGCGGCCGCGCCCGCGGCCCCGGACCCCACCACCACCAGATCGCAGCCCAGGGTCAGCGGGCGGCTGGCGTCGTCGATCAGGTTGAGATCGCTCATAGCTCGGCCTCCTCGATGCGCACGGGATCCCCCACCCCCCAGCCCAGGGCAGGACCGAAGGCCGGGTCGAGCTCGCGCACCAGGCCGGCGACCAGCTTGAGCAGCACCACCATCTCGCGGATGACGAAGCTGTCGGAGGAGCCCATGCGCACCAGCACCTCGTCGCGGTGCTCGCCACCGAGGCGGCGGAACGTGGGCGCCTGCCCCACGAACAGGGGGCCGATCCACGACACGAGCCACACCGCGAATCGCAGCGCCAGGCGCTGCAGGGCGGGCATGCCGCCGAGCAGCAGGTCCAGGCCGCGGTCCAGGGACGCGGGATCGGCGGGCGGGACGGCACCGGTGCCCTCGCGGGCGGGCAGCGGCGGGATCATCGCCTCCACCAGCGTCGCCAGCCAGCGACGCTCGAGGCCCGTCCAGCTCACGTCGCCTCCGGGACGAACCGGGGCCGCGGCACGAGGTCGCCGTCGGGCGACGCCGTGATCTGACGGTGGGCCCGCGTGGCAAAGAACCACATCGCCGCCACGGTCACCGAGTCCAGCACCACCGGGACGATGAAGAACGCGTGGTTGTACTGGAACAGCCCCACGTAGGCCGACGCCACCACGCAGCTGCCCTTGAGGAACATCAGCGGCAGCAGGATCGGGAACCAGCGCCGCAGGTTCAGCTGCAGCAGCAGGCACATGAATCCCAGCGTCATCACGTCCGACACCGCCAGGAACCGCCACATGTGGCTCTCCTCGGACACCTCGTACGGGGCATCGGTGAGGATCGCGCTCATGTCGTGGATGCTCTGCACGGCCATGTCCGGAGCCACGAGGTAGCTCGTGGCCGGGATCAGGAAGTTCAGCGTCAGCACCGTGTAGACCATCTGGAAGTTGCGGTACGCGGGGTTCTTCTGGCGGAAGAAGCGGCCGATCATGACTAGCTCCCATGTCTCACCAAGCACGCCGTAGCGAGGAGTCGCAGGCGGCGTCGAGGTGCGCTGACGGTGGCCGAAGACGGGCTCGGAGCCCGTCGAGGACGCCGACGGTGTGCATCGACGTCGAAGGCTGCGAAGCAGCCGGCTGCGGCCCGCAGTAGGTGTGAATGGTGGGGCATGGGGGCTACTCCCCCTCCAGCTGTTTCAGGGCGACGGCGTCGATGGGCTCGAGGGCCTCGCGCACGGTGGCGCGGGCACGGTCCGGATCGCGGTTCTCGATCAACGAGAGCGTGGCGTAGTAGCTGGCCAGGGTCACCGCCGGATCGGCCAGCAGCGCCCGGCCCACCTCGGGCCGCGCCGCGTAGAAGCGCTCGATGGTGTTCAGCAGCAGCTGCAGGGCCATGTTCCGGCCTGCGGCCAGCACGGCGCGGGCGAACGCCACGTCGCCGGCGGCAAAGGCTGCGGGGTCGTCCATGCACGCCGCCTGGTCGGCGGCGAGGCGCTTGAGGGTGGCGACGTCCTCGTCGGTGGCCCGCGCGCACGCCAGGGCCACCGCCTCGGACGCGGCCATGCGCCGCACCTCCAGCAGGTCCTGCACCACGTCCAGGGGCACGTCGCGCTTCTCGCTGGCCTCGAGCAGGTGACCGATCAGGTCGATGCTGCCCGCCTCGCGCACGCCCGTGGCACGGATGCCGTCGCCCCGCTTGACCGTGACCAGGCCCAGGGCCACCAGCCGCCCCACCGCGCCACGGACCGACACACGGTTGACCCCGTGCTCCTCGGCCAGCGCGCGCTCCGACGGCAACCTCTCCCCCGCCTCCCAGCGGCCTGCGAGCAGCTCGTCGCGCAGGGTTCGAAACAGCTTCTCGGTGATGTTCTCGCTCATTGGTCGTACCAATTATCGGATGAGGCGGGGTTTGTCAAGGTTTTGGTACGACCAATGGGAGGGGAGATATAAGGAAAGCAGGAGGGGAAGGAAGGCAGGAAAGGAAGGGAAGGGAAAGGAAAGGAAAGGAAAGGAAGGGAAGAATGGGGAAGCACGCCACGACGCTACGACGCTACGGCGCCACGCCGGAAAGAGCCCTTGTCTCCAGACGTTGCGTCGTTGCGTCGTTGCGCGCTTCTTGTCTTCCCTTCTCTTCTCTCCCCTTGGCGCCTTGGCTTCTTGGCGCCTTGGCGTGATCTCCCCTTCCTGCCTTCCTCCCCTTCCTGCCTTCCTTAGCTTCCCTCCCCCGGCCCCCTATACGGCCCCGGGTACTGCATCTTCTCGGACGTGATCTTGGCCGCGAAGTCGGTGGCACCCTGCAGATCGTGGTCCATGCGGCCGACGAAGAACGCGGCGGTGCAGGTGTCGCCGCGGCCGGTGCGGCCGGTGATGGTGTAGGGGGCGAAGTCGGCGGTGCAGACCTGCTCCCCGTCGAACACCAGCAGGCCCTTCGCGTGGGTGAGCAGGACGATGGTCGGGCCCATGTCGCGCAGGGCGCGGGCGGCGGGCTCGGGGTCGCGGATGCCGGTGAGGTGGTTGGCCTCGTTGGCGTCCACCTTGAGCAGATCGAGGTGGTGCAGGTACTCGCCGGCCTCGGGCCAGCCGTGGAACGACGAGCTGCCGTCGTCGTACACGTGGCGCAGGAATCCCTGGGCGTCGGCGGCCAGGAACGGCGCGCGGGCGCGGGCAGCGGCGAAGAGCCGCGGCGGGAACTGCCCCATCCACAGGGGGTTGATGTGCAGGATGTCCGCCTCCATCCGGGCCACGTCCGCCTCGTTGAAGGCGTCGGAACGCGACACGAAGGTGGAGATCCGGTCGTCGGGATCGTCGGTGGGGTAGTTGTTCTCGATCGAGGTGCAACCCCCGCCGGGCAGGAACTCCACGGGCAGGCCGCTGCGGCCGATCTCGGAGAACCTCTCGCGCGATTCGGGATCACACTTGGTGTACACGGTGGTCGGGATCCCCAGCCGGTGCGTGGTCATGCCCCCGGCCAGCGCGCCACCGCCGTAGGCCGTGTGGGTCTTGCCCTGGATCGTGTTGATGTCGATGGAGAGGTCTCCGACGAAGGCGATGGTCATGGAAGGCTCCTCGCAGCGCGGCCTTGTGGCCGGGGGCGTAGAAGGTATCATGCCCCGCGGAGGCCCATGGCTCGTCCCGTCCCCTCGATCATCGCCGGCCTGCTGGCGATCGCCTGCGCGGCCCTCGCCGGCTGCCGCCGCGAGCCGCCCCCTCCCCCACCCCCGCCCAGCGTGCTGCTGATCACCCTGGATACGACCCGGGCGGACGTGCTGGGCTGCTACGGGGCCGAGAACGCCCAGACGCCGATCATGGATCGCCTGGCCGCCGAGGGGGTGCTGTTCGAGCGCGCATTCTCCACGTCCCAAGGTACCAACCCCTCCCACGCGTCCATCCACACGGGCCTGTACGTGTCGCGCCACCGCGTCACCAACAACCGCACCCTGCTGGACCCGAACGCGACGACCCTGGCCGAGGTCTTCTCCGATCACGGCTACGCCACCCTGGCCGCGGTGAGCGTGAAGCACATCGACGCGGACAACACGCGGTTCGACCAGGGGTTCGACACCTTCCTGCACTGCCAGGACAAGGAGATGCGATCGGGGGATCGCAACGAGACCGAGCTGGAGACGCAGCTCGCCCAGCTCGCCCGCGCGCGTCAGCCGTTCTTCGCCTGGGTGCATTACTACGATCCACACGGGTCGTACCGCCCGCCCGAGCCGTTCAACGAGGCGTTCGCGCCGGGGAACGAGTACGAGCCGGTGCCGGTGCAGGACACCATGGACGTGGACGAGTTCTTCAAGAAGGACGGCTCGGTGGACCCCGACACGCAGATCGCCCTGTACCGCGGCGAGGTGGCGTACATGGACAGCGAGATCGGCGCGCTGCTGGGGGTCCTGGAGGTCGCCGGCGCCCGCGACGACACGCTGGTGGTGGTGGTGGGCGACCACGGCGAGTCCATGACCGAGCACGGCGTCTACTTCTGCCACCGCGGCCTGTACAACCCATCCATCCACGTGCCGATGCTCGTCCACTGGCCCGCCACCGTGCCCGCCGGTGTGCGGGTGAAGCCGCTGGCCAGCGGCGTGGATCTGTTCCCCACCATCCTCGAGCTGATGGAGATCGACACCGCCGAGATGGACTTCGACGGATCGAGCCTGGTGCCGACGTTCACCGATCCGCAGACCCCGATCCACGAGGTCATCTTCGCCGAGACCGTGCAGGGCGCCGGGCGCGCCGTGCTCCAGGGCGAGGACAAGTTCATCAAGCAGTACGGCACCGATCCGTTCATCTCCGGCAACCACCTGTACCGCACGTTCGAGGACTACGAAGAGCAGGACAACCTGCTGCTCTCGGAGCCCGAGCGCGCCGAGGAGCTCGAGCACATCCTCGAGCGCTGGTACGGCTCGAACAAGGTACGGCAGCTCGACAGTCGCGAGCGGGCGGTGCTGGATCGGGAGACGGCGGAGGCGCTAAAGGCGCTGGGCTACGCGGATCAGATCGAACAGTGACGCCGATCACGGCGGCACGTTGCACTGGCCGTAGTTGTTGGCCCCCCAGCACACCACGGTGTTGTCGGCCTTGAGCCCGCAGCTGTGGTCGTGGCCCCCCGACAGCATCACGAAGGCCTCGTTGGGTACGGCGCACTGGCCGGTGTTGTTGCGGCCCCAGCAGATGGTCTGGCCCTTGACGCTGATCAGACACACGTGGACGACGCCGGAGTCCACGAGCTGGGCCTGGACGTTGGGCTCGTTGTGCTGGCCGTCGCCGTTGTAGCCCCAGCACTCCACCGCGCCCGCCGCGTTCAGGGCGCAGCCGCCGAAGCCCCCCGCCGTGAGCTGCTCCCAGGTGCCGCCCGGCGATGCGGTGGCGCCCCAGTCCGAGCCACCCCAGCAGTGGATCTCGCCCACGTCGGTGCGGCCGCACGTGAAGTAGTGGCCGGCCCACATCTCCACGAGCTCCACGCCGGGTACGGCCCCCTGGCCCACGGCGTTGCTGCCCCAGCACTGGGGGAAGCCGTCGGAGTGCAGTCCGCAGCAGTGGTGGTAGCCGCAGCTGACCTGGACGAACGTGTCCAGGGCGGGCGGTGTGGACTGGCCCGTGTCGTCCATGCCGAAGCAGTCGACGGTCCCGTCGCCGGCCACGGCGCAGCAGTTGTACTTGCCGCAGCTGACCCATGAGTAGGTGCCCACGGGCGGCGTGGACTGGCCGTAGTCGTCGCGGCCCCAGCACACCAGGTCACCGCCGGCGCGGATCTGGCAGCCATGATCGCGGCCCACGTCCCACGAGCCGAAGGTGTCGTCGTCAGCCACGCCGTCACAGTCGTTGTCGATGCCGTCCTCCACGTGATCCAGCGCGTAGGGGTGGACGTCGGGGTTCAGGTCGTCGCAATCGCCGTCACACTCGGTGTGGGTGTCGCCGTCGTTGTCGATCTCGTT
>CAZLEO010000137.1:0-22602 GCA_964558555.1 uncultured Rickettsiales bacterium
GGGTGTGGCGTCGTCGTCGTCGTCGTCGGCGGGGGTGGTGTCGTCGTCGTCGTCGGCCGGGGTGGTGTCGTCGTCGTCGGCGGGTGTGGCGTCGTCGTCGTCCCCGACCGTGGTGTCGTCGTCGTCGCCTGGCCCCGACGTGTCGTCGTCCCCTTCGTCAGGGCAGCCCGCCAGCAGGAGCCCGCCCAGAGAACAGATCAGTCCGAACAGAAGCACGCGGATGTACATGGGAATCCCCCTTCCTCGAAGACGAGCCTATCAGTCGAAACGCGGGGACCGGGAAGGAAATTGCAAACGGCTGCACCTGGGCTGTCGTGGAGGCCCGCGTGCGTATATAACTTTCGACAATTCGTATTACCCGGAGGCGGCCATGCCCGAGAACGTCACCCGCTACAGCATCACCGTGCCCCAGCCCCTGATGGAGGCGTTCGACCAGCGCGTCCAGGGGCGCAGGTACACCAACCGATCCGAGGCCATTCGCGATCTGATCCGCGACTCGCTGGTGGAGGAGCGGTGGAGCCACGACGAGGAGACGGTGATGGGCACCCTCACCGTGGTCTACGACCACCACCAGCGGGAGCTGGCCAGGCGGCTGACCGCGGTGCAACACGACGCCCACGATCTGGTGGTGTGCACGACTCACGTGCACCTGGACCACTGCCACTGCATGGAGGTGATCGTGATGCGGGGCGCGGCGGCGAAGGTGCGCGAGGTGTCCGACGCCATCGTGGGTACCCGCGGGGTGATTCACGGAAAGCTGGTGTGCACGGCGGTGGAGAACCCGGGGGGACACCACCATTAGTCACATCTTCCTGCTGCTGGGCTTCGCTTGCGCCGCGCTGACCTGCGCAGCGGCCGAGGTGCGGGCGCAGGAGGAGGACGAGGACGAGGAGGACGAAGGGGAGGAAGTGGAGCTGGAGGGGGAGGAGGAAGTGGAGGTCGTGGGGGTGCGACCCAAGGAAGGGGCCACGGCCGAGGTGCTGGACCGCGAGGCCATCGAGCGGTTCCCCCACCGGGACGCCGAGGACCTGCTGCGGCTGTCACCGGGCATGCACCTGTCGGCGCACGGAGGGCGGGGCAAGGCGTACCAGATCTTCGTGCGTGGTTTCGACGCGGTGCACGGGTCGGACGTGGCGGTGTCCGTGGAGGGGATCCCGCTGAACGAGGCCTCTCACATCCACGGGCAGGGCTACGTGGACCTGCACTTCATCCCGCCCGAGGCGGTGCTCGCGCTGGATCTGGCCAAGGGCGCGGTGCGGCCGGAGGTCGGGGACTTCGGCATTGCGGCGTCGGCGGACTACCGGGTCGGGCTGGCCGAGCCGGGGCTGCGCACGGGGATCGGTGGCGGTACGGACCGATCGATCCGTGGGATGGCCGCCTACCGGCCCGAGGGGAAGGGGGAGGACAACTTCCTGGTGGGGGACGTGCAGTGGAGCGAAGGGGTCGGCGCGCAGCGCGGGCATCGGGCGGTGCGGGTCCTGGGGGGCGTGGGCGGGGACTGGGGTGCGGCTCACCTGCGCTGGATCGGCGGCGCCTACTCCGGGTGGTTCGAGTCGCCGGGGGTGCTGCGGCAAGACGATCTCGACAGCGGCGTCGTGGGGTTTTACGACGCGTACTCCGACCTGGGCGGGGGGACCTCGAGGCGGCTGATCACCGCGGCCTCGATGGACGTGGTGGGCGCGTGGGACCGCTTCGAGCTGCTCGCCCACGTGGGCCTTCGCGATCTGTCGCTGGTGCGCAACTTCACCGGATACGCAACCCACCTGCATACCGGAGACGGCCGCCAGCAGGACCAGGAGGCGCTCACCGCCGGCGGCACGGCGCGGTACAGCCGGGCGCTGGCGTGGGCCGGAGACCTGACCACCGTGGAGGTGGGCCTGAGCCTGCGCGGGGATCAGCTGACCCAGGTGGAGTACGGCGTGGACGACGCCGGTGAGCCCTGGACCACACACAACGACGCGGACATCCGCGTGATCAACCCCGGCGCCTGGGTGGCCGCGGACGTGGGCCTGTTCGAGCGGGTGCGACTCGTGCCCGCCCTGCGGTTCGATGCCCTGGACTACGAGGTGGTCGTCCGGAAGGACGAGGCCGGGATCGAGGTGGACTCGCCGGCGCCTGCGCACGCCTCGGCCTGGACCCTGTCGCCCAAGGCGGCGGCCGAGGTGAGGTTGGCGCAGGGCTGGCGCGGGTACCTGTCCTACGGGCGCGGCTTCCGGTCCCCGCAGGCGAGGGGCCTGGACGATGGCGACACGGCCCCGCTGACGCACGCGGACACGGTGGAGGTGGGCACCCACCTGGGTCGGCCGGGCTGGCTCGACGTGCGCGCGGCGTTCTTCTACACCTTCGTGGGCAACGAGCTGGTGTTCGACCACGTGTCCGCGAGGTTCCTCGCCAGCGGCTCCACGCGCCGGATCGGCGGGGAGCTGGTCACCGAGGTCACGCCGGTGCGCTGGCTGCGCATCGAGGCCGACGTGACCTACGCGGACGGTCGCTACACGACCACGGGCGAGCCCATCCCCTACGCCCCCCGGCTGCTGGTGACCTGGGGCCTGTACGCGGCCCACGCCTCGACCGTGGGCCGCGGCCCGGCCGCGGGAGCCCCGTTCCACCTCTCTGCGGGCCTGCATACCTGGGTCCTGGGGCCCCGGCCGTTGCCAGAGGACATGGTGGCAGCGGCGACCTTCAACGTGGACCTGACCGCCGAGATGGAGCTGGGCCCCCTGTTCATCCAGCTCCAGGTGGACAACCTGCTGGGCCGGCAGTGGCGCGACGGCGAGTTCGTGTTCCCGTCGTGCTTCGACCCCGACGCCGGCTGTAGCTCGTTGCCCGTTCGACATGTCACGGCGGGCCATCCCCAGGCCCTACGCGTGCTGGTGGGGGCTCAACTGTGACGAGGAGGAGGACGACCATGCGTTCCGTGCTGTGGATCCTGGCGCTGGTGCTGGCAGGATGTCCCTCCACCGAGGAGCCCGAGATCGTCGGCGTCCCCGTCGAGGCCGCGTCGGTCCGAACGGACACCTTCGATACCGACGGCGGGTATGCCGTCACTCTGCAGCAGGGACTGGTCACGGTGGAGGACTTGCACTTCCACGAGCCCAAGGACGTCGAGACGACGGCCCGGCTCCTCCCCCACCGCTGGCTGCTGGGGCCGGCCCGCGCCCACGCCCACCCGGGCCACGACATGTCCGGCGACGTGCGCGGCGAGCTGACGGGTGCGTTCGTGGTGGACCTGCTCGCAGAGGCGATCCCCCTGGGTGAGGCCAGCTTCTACGAGGGGCCCTACGAGACGGCGAGCCTGCTGCTGGCGGACGACGCGGCCTCGGCCACGGCGGTCCTCGAAGGGACCGCGGACGACGGCAGCGGCGCCGTGGAGTTCTCGTTTCACGTGGACCACGCCAGGACCATCCTGGGCATCCCCTTCGAGACCGAGGTGGACGCCGCGGCGCCCCCTTCGGTCGTCTTGACCGTGGACCCCGCTCGGATCCTGGCCCACCTGGACTTCGCCGCGCTGGACAGCGACGGCGACGGAACCGTCACCGAGGCGGACGAGGGGGTGCTCGATCCCCTGCTGTTCGGCCTGGAGAGCAACCTGGTCTATCGATACGAGGTCGAGTGACCCGAAATAGGAGAGAACCATGAAGCACATCACAATGTCCGTGTTGACCCTGGGCCTGCTGGCCGCAGGGTGCGCGGGCAACGCCACCTGGACGGTGGAGACCTGGGGCGAGGAGTACATCGAGGACGAGATCCCGGCGGCGGACATGGCCGACGGAGCCAGCGTCGTGTTCGACGAGTTCCTCGTCGCCCTGTCCGGGGTGACCCTCATGGACGGCAACGGGGACGCCGTGGCCGCGGTGGAGGGTCAGCAGATCTTCGACATGGTCCAGGCGGGGCCGCACGCCGTGGGCGACGCCGAGGTGCCGGCCACCCACTACGACCGCGTCGACATGACCCTCTCGCCCGCGTCCGGCGCGACGGCCGGCAACGCCGACGACGAGCAAGTGTCGTTCATGAACGACAACGGCCTGTCCATCGCCGTGCTCGGCACGGCGTTCCTGGGCGCGGACAGCTACGTGTTCGAGTGGCAGTTCGACACGGACACCCACTACGCCTGCGAGCCGGATCTCACCCTGTCCATCGGCGGCGAGGGTGTCACCGAGTTGACCATCCACGGAGATCACCTCTTCTACGGCGACCTCGAGGACCCGGACACGGATCTGGGATTCACGGTGCTGGCCGCCGCGGACGCGGACGACGACTTCGAGGTCACCCGCGCCGAGATGGAGGCCGTGGACATCGCCCAGACCGGCTACGGCGTGGGCCAGTACAGCGAGGTGACCGACCTGTGGGCCTTCGTCGAACACCTGACCCGGACCCTGGGGCACATCGACGGCGAGGGCCACTGTCAGGTCGATTTCTAGGACCGCATGGGGTAGAGAGGTGCACATGGAAGGTTCCTGGACCGTACTGGCGCTCAGCGCGATCTCGGTGGGTGTGCTGCACACCCTGGTCGGCCCCGATCACTACCTGCCCTTCGTGGCCATCGGCAGCGCGCGGGGCTGGTCGCGGCGCAAGCTGCTGGCCGTGACCGTGGGGTGCGGTGCGCTCCACGTCGCCTCGTCGCTGCTCATCGCTCTGGTCGTGGGCGGTCTGATGGGCCTCGGCGCCGCGCGCGTGGAGGAGGTCTTCGGCTGGCAGGGCTCCATCGTCGCGTGGATGCTCGTGGCGCTGGGCGTGGGCTACGCCGCCTGGGGCCTGTGGCGCCCCCACCGGCACCGCCACCTCCCCGACGGCAGCCACCTGCCCGAGGGCATGACCGCGGCGGACTCCGCCGGCCCCGGCAACACCCGGCGCGACGTGACGATCTGGGCCCTGGTGCTGGTGTTCGTGTTCGGGCCCTGCGAGGCCATGATCCCCCTGGTCATGCTCCCGTCCGCCCAGGGCTCGGTGGGGGGCATCGTCCTGGTGCTGGGGTTGTTCGGCGTGGCCACGGTCGCGACCATGACCGTCGCGGTGATGGTGTTGCATTCGGGGATGAAGCTGCTGCCCACCGCCCGCCTCGCCCGCGCCGCCCATCCCATGGCCGGCGCCGTCATCGCCCTGTGCGGCGTGGCGATCCTGCTGGGCCTCTGACCCTCAGTCCGGATCGCAGATGCCGTCGCACGGCATGATGATCTCCCCGTCCAGCAGGAACGACCGGATCATCTCGATGGCGATGTCCTCGCCCCCCACGGCCGAGTGGCCGCCGTCGTCGTGTTCGGGCGCCACGTTGCCCTCGGGGACCTCGCGGTCGCCCATGTCCACGTAGACCAGCGCCGATCCGCTGAACGGCGCGGCCTGCACCTCGAATCCCCACGGTTCGAGCGCCGATCCCTCCACCACGGGCACGTCCACCATGCGCATGGCCTGGTCGGTGGACAGGTTGGGGACCTGGGCGTCGTTGACCACGGCGATGGACAGCACCTCCTTGGGGCCGATGCCCGCCAGGCCCGCACGCAGGTGGGCCAGGTATCCGGCGGGCTCCGATGCGTCCCACAGGTGCTGGGCCAGGGGCAGCAGCAGGGCCTGGTCGAGGCGATCGGGCCAGGCGAACTCGAACAGGGGCAGGTACGGCGCGTAGTCGATGGACCGCTCCATCATGAACGGGAAGACCACGCCGTTGACCAGCAGCACGCCGCGCTCGATGTCTGGCGACAGGGTCACCAGGGTGCCGCCGTAGATGCCGCCCTGGGACACGCCGGTGTAGTAGTGGGCCGAGGAGTCCACGAGGTTGACGTCGTCGACGAAGAACTCCTCGAGATCGCTGCACACGCCGCCGAAGGTGCGGGTCATGGCGATCTGGTTGACCATGCCCTGCTGGAGCCGCTCGGTGACGTAGGTGAAGTTGGACGGGTCGGCCAGGGCCAGACCCACCGTGGGGATGTCCTCGCTGGACATGCCGTCCCAGTCGGTGGCCACCAGCACGACCTCGCCGCGCTGGGCGATGTCGCGGACCGTGCCCATGGAGACGGTGCCCTCGCCCGTGCCGAGCAGGCCGTGGCCGAAGGTGATCAGCGGGCCTGATGCGCCGGTGTCGGCGAGGATCTGGGGGATGATGACCGTGAACTCGATCTCGGTGTCCCCCTGGTACGCGGGCATGCCGTCCACGTCCCGAACGAAGCGCGCCGGCGGCTCGGGGCTGTCCAGGTACAGCGGCACGGTGTAGGTGCCGCGGATGCGACGCCAGGTGCGGCCGTCGCTGCCGTAGTCGTCCTCCACCGAGGTCACCGTGCAGCCGATGCCGTCCTCGCCCAGGCGGGTCAGGGCGTCGGCGCGGATGTGCAGCATGTCCGCGCGGATGGTGTCGCCGGATGCGGTGACGAAGCTCCATGCTGCCTGGAGCGAGTCGCGCGCCACGCCCTCGTCCTCCAGCGCCGCGAACAGGGTCTCGAAGCGTTCGCGGCGTCCCTCGATCTCGGTCGAATCGGTGGGCACGCCGTCGCGCAGCGCGCCAAAGGCCAGCGATGGCTCCAGGGGAGCGCCGTCGCCGTCGGCCAGGTCACGCAGGGCCACGCCGTAGGTGTGCCCCTCTTCGAGCCGGCTCGCCAGCCGCAGGTACACCACGGTGTCGGCCTCGGACAGGGCCCGCAGGTCCAGCTCGGCCCAGTGGGCCACGCGTTCGCCCGTGTCCAGGTCGAGGATCACCGTGGGGGAGCCCGGGTCCAGGGAGCGTTCGATGTCCAGGTAGCTCGCCGCCCCGGACAGGTCTGGCGGTGTCTCGAACAGGGTCATGATCTGCGTGGCCGGGCTGAACCCGTCGAGGCGCTCGTACGGGGTGAAGTCGAACCGCTTGGGATCGATGTCGTCGGGCAGGGCCTCCGGCGGATAGCTCAGCCGGTAGCCCGTGGTCGTGGCGGCGTCCTCGACGAGGTAGCGGTCGGACGGGAAGGGGAACGCGCAGTACAGCGGGTTGGTGTTCTCGCAGCCGTCCTCCTCGGGCACCGAGATCGGGTCCACGGTGTCGTCGTCGTCGTCGTCGTCGTCCGCTGTCGTGTCGTCGTCGTCTGCGGTCGCGTCGTCGTCGTCCACGGTGTCGTCGTCGCCGGCGCTCGAGTCGTCGTCGTCGCCGTCGCATCCGCCGAGCCCCAGCACCAGCGCGAGCAATCCCGCGGTCAGCCATCGCTCCATCGGCCGCATGGGCACCTCCTCGACGACAGGATGGGCCACGGCGGGGGCCAGGTCAAAGCGAGGAGACGGAAACGAACAGGCCCGGCGGCTCGTCCTCGCCGTTGATCTCGAACACGTCCATGTCGCCGTCGTCGTCCACGTCGAGCAGCAGGATCTGGGCTGTGTGCCGGTCGTACAGGGGCATGTCCGGCGTGGCGTCGACGAACCCTCCCCCGCCGTCGTTGAGGTAGAGGCGGTTGACCGCCGCCCAGTTCGCGATCACGGCGTCAGGCCGGCCGTCGAGGTCCAGGTCGTCCGTGGCGACGGCAGAGCCGTCGGACCAGTCCACCGGCATGGCCGAGAACGAGTCGTCGAAGAAGTGGCCGGTGCCGTCGTTGATCAGCAGGCGGTCCTGCCCCCCCTGGGCCACGGCGAGCAGATCCAGGTCGCCGTCGCCATCCGCGTCGACGGCCGCGATCTGCGCCACGGGATCGGGGATCGGGGGGAGAGCGGGCGTCGCCGAGTCGGTGATCCACAGCTCTGCGCTCTCCTGGTCCGAGCTACGGTTGGTCAGCAGCCTCACGAAGCGCCCGTCCTCGGACAGCAGGCTGGACAGCACGAGGTCCTGGTCGCCGTCGCCGTCCGCGTCTGCGCCCTCGATGGACGACACGTCGTCGTCCCAGGCGAGCAGGTAGGCGGGTCGTTCGAAGCCCTCCACGCGGTACCGGCGGCCGTCGGCGCCGTCCAGGATGACGTCGTCCAGGAACAGGTCGCCGGTACTCCCGGCGGCGGCCGCGGTGATCGCGATCCCCACGGTGACGGCCGGAGGATCGAACACGCCGTCCCCCCCCGTCGGCGTCCACGAGGCCGGCTCCGTGGCGCTGTACGGGGTCCAGCCGGCCCCACCCACCGTGCCGAGGTCCGCGGTGAAGACCTCGGACTGGGCGTCGATGACGTACAGGCCCAGCTGGTGGCCGCTGCCGTCGCCGAGCAGCTTCAGCGAGACGGCCGCGGGTGCCCCGTCCACGGCGGGCGGGGCCAGCCCGAACCAGGCGGTCCCGGCGGCCGCGGTGAAGTCGTAGGTCGCCCGCCCGGCGCCGTGTCCGGCGTGGGCCTGCTCCGTGGTCAGTGAGAAGGTCGCCCCGACGCCCTCGTCGGACACGCCGGTCGCCCCGACGGCTTCCCCCTCCACGTCCCCGGCCGGCTCGAGGTCTGCGGCGAACTCGAACCAGCGCTGCTGCGACTCCACGCGGTTGAGCAGCACGCGCAGGTGGTACGGATCCGCGGCCGCGGCGTCGTGGCCGACCAGGGCGATGTCCGTCCAGCCGTCACCGTCGAGGTCCACGGCCCGGGCGGCCACGCAGGGGTCGCCGTCGGCGAGGCCGGCCTCGTCGGAGACGTCGCGGAACGAGGCGCCATCCAGGTTGACCAGGAGTTGCCCCAGCTGTCCGCCGGAGTTGCATACGAACACGTCCACGTCGCCGTCGCGGTCGAAGTCCTCGGCCACCACGGCCTCGGTGTACGCGTCCCAGCCGTGGAGGGTCAGGGGCTGTTCCCCGGGGATCGAGTCGGCCGTGGTGTCGACGAACTCACCCAGCCCCCGGTTGATCAGCAGCCGGCTCGCGCCGTCGTACACGGCCGCCAGCACGTCCACGTCCCCGTCCAGGTCGAAGTCCCAGGTCGCGGCATCGACGATGTCCAGCCCGGTCAGGTCGGGCAGGTAGTGGGCGGGGGCCTCGGCAAAGGCGAGGTCGAGCGCCAGGTAGGTGAACGCGGGATACAGCTCCACGTCTCGCTCGGCCAGCGCGACCCGCACGGCCACGTCGCCGGCGATGGAGCGGGGCGTGACCACGGTGATCGTCTCGGCGGTCGCCGACACGATCTCGGCCTCACGGTCGCCGAACCACACCTCGGTCGCTCCCTCCACACCCCAGCCGTGGACGACGACCTCCTCCTGGCCGCGGGCGGTGCCGGCGGAAGGGGTGACCGAGAACAGCATCGCCGCGTCGTCTCCAGCGCAGGAGACCAGCAACGTCAGGGCGATGGCGAGCCAGAGGGCTTCATGCCTCATCGCAGACATCCCCCTCTCCGTCGCCGTCGATGTCGGATTGGTCGGGGTTGAGCACGCTGGGACAGTTGTCGCAGACGTCCCCGGGGTCGGTCTCCTCGGACATGAACGGGGCCTCGCAGACGAACCCCAACACGTTCTCGCACGAGGAGTCGTTCCACTCGGCCGACGGGTAGAACAGCGTGCAGTCCTCAGCCCCCTCGTGGTCGTCGGGCTGATTCTCCGCCCAGGCGTCGTAGGTCAGCGACTGGCCGTCGACCCACACGAACGTCCCCTCCACCGCCTGGTCGGTGAGCCCGAACAGCAGCCCCTCGGCGCCGCTGTCGAAGACGAACAGGTTCTCCTCGGCGGTCTCGAACACGGCCAGGTCGCCGCCGAAGGCCTGGCAATACGCGCGGGCGTCGACAAAGGCGAGGGGGACCGATGGACACAGCAGGTAGGCGCTGTTGGCGAACCCCGTGACCAGGGAGCAGCCGGTGAGGGCCTCGCAGTCCTCGGCC
Source organism: uncultured Rickettsiales bacterium (assembly GCA_964558555.1). Lineage (GTDB taxonomy): Bacteria > Myxococcota_A > UBA796 > UBA9615 > CAYRNR01 > CAYRNR01. The sequence continues at coordinate 9,715 of CAZLEO010000137.1, forward strand.
GTGTCGCATCCGAAGTGGAACGAGTCGCGGTTGCGCTGGTCCGGGTTGGGATCATCGGGGCAGTTGTCCACCGAGTCGGGGACCTCGTCCCCGTCGGAGTCGTCGGTGGGGCTGGGGTCCCAGTTGATCAGCAGGCGCGGCATGAGCCCGAGCTCGCGGCTGACGAACAGGTCCGGGTCGTCGTCCCCGTCCACGTCCCCGGCCGCCACGTGGGTCACGCACTCGTCGTCGGGGTTGTGGGCGATGGTCGCCGAGTAGTCGAACAGCCGCCCCTCGCCGTCGTTGTGGTACACGCGCACACGTCCAGAGCAGCCCGGCACCACCACGTCGTTGTGGCCGTCCAGGTCCAGGTCCACCAGGGTGGCGGTGTAGCTGTAGTCGCTCTCCTCGCCCAGGACGAACTCGGTGTAGTCGACGAAGCGGCCGTCGCCGCGGTTGATCAGCACCTGATCCTGACCGTTGGCCGCCACGTAGATGTCCGGCCACCCGTCCGAGTCGATGTCCCCCATGACCGGGATACGGCCCTCGGGCTCGACGATGGTGGGCAGGGCGTCGGGGGCGGCCAGGCGGAAGAACCCGGCGCCGTCGTTGAGGTACAGCCGGTGCGTCTCGGAGATGGACGCGACGAAGACGTCGCGATCCCCGTCGCCGTCCACGTCGCCGCAGGCCAGGCCGTGGGCGTGGAAGTCGCCGTCCCCCATCCGCTCCAGGCCCTCGTCGATGAACCCGCCCGCGCCGTCGTTGACCAGGACGTCCAGGGAGGACGCCGCCGGCGGATCGGTGGTCTCGGCGTTGACCACGATCACGTCGAGGTCGCCGTCCCCCTCGATGTCCGCGACGCAGCCGCTGATGCTGTGCAGGGCCTCGGTGGGGAAGTCCTCGGCGGGCGTGAACAGCATCTCGCCCTCCTGCACGAGCAGGACGTTGGCGGCCTGGTAGGCCGTGATCGCGATCAGGTCCGTCACGCCGTCGCCGGTGAAGTCGCGTGCCAGCACCTGGTTGACGAAGACGTCCTCCAGGTCCGCCGACACGGCGATGGACCGGGCCTCGAACGCGCCGCTGCCGTCGTTGTAGTGGATGCGCACGCCCGTGGTGGTGCCCTGGATCACGTCGATGTCGCCGTCCGAGTCCAGGTCGGCCGCCGCCGACAGCCTGCCGTAGGTCGCCTCGACGGGGGACAGCTGGTCAAGGCTCACGTCCACGAGCGCGAGGGGGATGCCCTCGTAGGTGTACGCATCGAGGATGGTTGCCTCCGCGACATCGTCCTGGACACGCACGTCGACCGGACCGCCCGCGCCGACCGCGGGCGTCAGGACGGTGACCTGGGTCGGCCCGTCCACGGCGAGGACCTCGGCCGGTTCGTCGCCGAAGAACACCGTCAGCCCTTCGGCGAAACCGTCGCCCGTGATCGCGACCTCCTCACCGCCGCGCACCGATCCCGCTGCCGGACTGAGGGAGGTCAGCTGCAGGACGTCCCCTTCGTCGTCGCACGCGGGCCCCGCGGCCAGCAGCAATAGCGCCCATGGCAGGATTGCTCTGTTCCTCATGATCTGAATCCTCCTGGGGGTGGACCCTGCGCTCGCGATCCCCGTCGTCGGACCCGCGCGGCCAGGGCGGCCAGGCAGGCCAGCCCGATCCGCCCCGGTGCCGACGGCCCTCCGTGCAGACCACACCGACATCCATTGCTGGCCGACACGTCCGGATCGGCGATCCCAGTGCCGGGCGCAGCCGATCCGCCCGCGCTCACCTTGACCTCCAGCACGACCTCCGGAGCCGGGCAACCCATACGCTCTCCCTGTGGATTCACCGGCCGGAATCCCTGCGCGGCGACGGCGCCCTCGTCGTCGGGCGCTCGCACGGCAAAGAGGAAGAAGCCGATCTCGCCCGGCGCCACGTCCGCTTCCAGCGGGGCCGCCACGTTCCACGACGGCCACGCGTCCTCGTGATAGAGGACGCTGACCGTGTCGTCCTCGGTGTCCACCGTTCCCAGCCAGATCTCGCCGGCCTCCCAGACCTCGGAGCCCAGGTTGCGGTACTCCACCCACGCCGAGGTCTCTCCCCCGGGCTCGAGGCTGCGCGGGTAGGACGCGTCGGCGATCTCCGCGGCATACGCGGGCGGCGGATCGCCCATCTGGGTCGGCTGGCCGTCGTCGACCTCGCCGTTGCAGTCGTTGTCGAGGGCGTCGCAGAGCTCCCCGGTCGGATCGACGATCCGCTGACACTCCACGCAGCCTTCCACGCAGCGCTCGCGGCCCTCGGCGCAGACGCCCGGTTCGCCGGTGTCACAGACCGTCTCGCCGCCGCCCGGATCCGGGCCGTCACAGGCGCTCCACCCTCCCCACTGGCAGTCGTCCCCGCAGGTGCGGGACTGGGAACCACAGTCGCAGCAGTCCTGGGACTGGACCTCGCCGGGCTCACAGGGGCCGTCGCAGGAGCATTCCCAGAGGTAGGTCACCGTGATCCAGTCGTTTTGCAGGTAGGCCAGCCCGATGGCCGTGGCCGTGGCGGGCGCGAGGTCGACGCCGGCGGGGTTGCCCACCGTGCGCCCGAACTGGTCCAGGCCGCCGTTGTACCCGTAGTAGTAGGCCTGCTCGGCCTCGGGCTCACCCTGGGGTAGATCCGTGAACAGGCGACGCGGCCGCGGGGTGCCGCTGACCGGGTTCCAGTAGTTGTCGTCGGTGTTCCAGGGACCCACGTCGCCGACCCACTCCACGTACGAGTAGCCCGACCGATCCAGCTGGGCTTCGTAGTTGCTGCCCTCGTAGCCGGTGTAGTTCTGCCAGCCCAGGTTGGCGAACTTGACGTACTGGTCGGGCAGGGCGATCTCGTAGGTCGTGTGGGCCACGTACTGGGTCCCGTAGACGGTGTAGGAGAGGCAGGACCGGCCCGTCGGGCCGCTCCGCGCGGCGTCGTGGTCGAAGTACGGCTGGAGTTCGGCGACGAACCCGGCGTAGAGGGGGCCCAGGATCTCGTTCAGTCGCGTGACCGTGCGATCGGCCGTCGCCTGTGTGCGGGCATTCCACTCCTCCACCGGGGGCTGGTCCATGTGCAGATCGCGGTCGGCCATCCGCTCCTGCGCCGCGACCTCCTCGATGGCCGCAATCTGTTGCGCGGAGAGGTGAAGGTCCTGGCCCAGCCACTCGAGCCGCCCAGGGGTGTCGAGGATCACGGACAGCACGGGCTTGGCCTGCATCGCCTCGCCCACGTCGAGGGGGGTGGCGACGGCGGCCTGTGCGATCCCCAGCAGGATCACCAGAGCTGGCGCAAAGGGCCTCATCGTCTGGCGCGCGTCCTCCTCGCCAGCGCCCACGCGATCCCCACGGCCAGCCCGACGAGCGCTCCTCGCGCGGGCTGCGCCGGCGTCGTCGAGCAGGAACATCCCTCGGTCGTCGAGGCCTCCGGGTCGCCTGCATCGCCGCCGACCCCGTCCTCGTCCCCGACCTTGACCTCCACGACCACCTCCGGGCCGGGACAGGCGATCTCCTCGCCGTCGGGATCCACCAGCCCGAAGACCTCCGAGATCTCGAGCCCCGCCGTGGGCGGCGCCTCGATGGCGAACAGGAAGTAGCCCATCTCCCCGGGGAGCACGTCCTCGTCCAGCGACGCGGCCACGTCCCAGGCCAGCCAGCTCTCGGCCTCGTACAGGTCGCTGGTCTCGTCGGCCCCCAGGGCGCCGAGCCAGATCTCGTTGCGGGGCCAGGTCTCGTGGCCGACGTTCTCGAACTCGACCCACACCACGGCCCGCTCGCCCGGGACCAGGGTGCGCGGATGGGACACGTCGTGGAGCAGGGCCGCGAAGTCGGGCGGCTTCTCCCCCATGACGGTGGGGCGGCCTTCGTCGACGAGGTCGTTGCAGTTGTTGTCCAGGCCGTCGCACAGCTCGGCGGCGTCGGGGTTCACCGAGGGATCGCCGTCGTCGCAGTCGCCCGGTTGTCCGGCATCGTAGGCTCCCACCGGCGCGCACCAGCACTGGCTGTCGTCGGTGCCCCAGCCGTCGTTGTCGCCGTCGTGGAAGAACTCGGTGCAGCCCAGGGCGTTCTGATCCTCGTCCACCAGGCCGTCGCAGTCGTTGTCGATCCCGTCGCAGATCTCGGCGACCGGGACGCAGTCGTCGGGGTAGTGCAGCCACTCCACACAGCCCATGTAGTCCCAGTACCAGTACGGGGCATTGCAGTAGTCGCCGGTGTGCGACGCCGCGCCGATCCACGCCCCGCTGGACCAGTCGTCGGTGAGCACGAACACCGCGTGGCCCATGTTGCAGTTGCTGCCGCTGCCCGGCACGTAGTTCTCGCAGTCCCCGTAGAAGATGATCACGTCGCCGGGCCTCGTGTTGGCCGGGGGGGCGACGAAGCAGCCATAGGTCGAGTCCCACCCCAGGGTGCGCAGGTTGTCGCTGAGATAGCCGGCGCTCGGCTGGGTACCACCACATCCCCAGCCTCCCAGGTAGATCCCACCGGCGATCAGGCACTGGGAGACGAAGTTGGCGCAGTCACCGCCCACGCCGCTGTAGTCGCAGTAGGCGGGGTTGCGCGCACCGCCGCACCAGGTCCAGGCATAGGAGACCGCGGCGTTGCGGTCGTACGCCCGCGCCGGGCACGTCGTGATGACGGTGACCGCGACCGCGACGAGCAACCACGAACGACGGCGAACCAGGACCACGGGCAGCAACAGCAGCCAGACCGGGTTCGCAGCCGTGCCCGGCGCCTGGCGGCAGCCGCCCTGCCCCTCTGGGGGGTGATCGACCGACGCCGAGGGCGTGGTCCAGGTGGTGTCGGAGTTCTCCAGGGTCACGGCGACCTCCAGGTTTGCGGTTGGGTTGGGACAGTTCATGCGCTGTCCCTGCGGACCCACCAGGCGAAACGTCTCGACGATGACGGCTCCCGGGTCGTCGGGAGCGAGGATCCAGAACGAGAAAACGCCCGTGTCCCCGGGCTCCACGTCGCGGTCGAGGACGCCGGCGACGTCCCACGCGGGCCAGTGGTCGGGCGCGTACAGGTCGCTGGCCCACCCGTCCTCCGCGGCCTCGGCCCGGATTCCCGTGGATCGCGCCGGCCAGACGTCCGCGCCCTCGTTGACGAACTCGGCCCAGACGCGCGCGCCTTGCCCCGCGGCGAGGCTGCGCGGGTAGGAGCCGTCCACGAGGGTCGCCGCGAACTCGGGTAGCGTCGCCCCCATCTCGACCGGGTCGCCGTCGTCCACGGCTCCGTCGCAGTCGTTGTCGAGGTCGTCGCAGAGCTCGATCGCTCCTGGGTTCACCTCCACCGCCGCGTCGTCGCAATCTCCGTCGAACGCGGCGCTGTACAGGCCGTGGGGCTGGCACCAGCACTGGGCGTCGCCGCTCACGCCGAAGCCGTCTCCGTCTCCGTCGAGGAAGTAGCTGGTGCAGCCCGGGGTGTCCTGGCCCTCGTCCACGTCGCCGTCGCAGTCGTCATCCGCTCCGTTGCACACCTCGGTGGTGGGGACGCAGTCGTAGGGTGTGTAGGCCGACAGCCCCACGTGGCGCTGGATGGCGTGGAGGTGGGCCAGCCCCACCTCGTCGAGGTTGGCCGGATCGGCGAGCAGCTGGGCGTTGCCCGCCCACGTGTCGATGAAGGCTATCTCGTGCAGCTCGGCGGGCATGGAGGTGTTCGAGAGCACGGAGTAGCTCGCGTACTTGACCCCTCGATCCGTGGTGCCCAGGTGGGACACGACCTCCTCCTGGACGCGGTGCGCCAGGTTGTCCGAGTTGGTGCCGGAGTAGCGCGAGTAGGTCTCGGTGCCGTCCCCGCCGCCGGCGTTGGTGTGGATGCACATGAAGTAGTCCACGCCCAGGCTGTTGGCGTAGTCGGAGCGGGCGGACAGGGACACGTACACGTCGGTGTCGCGGGTCATGTACACGGCCCACGAGCCACCCCCGCCCCCGTCGGAGGAGTCGAGGTTCAGCCAGTCGCGGAACGCCAGGGCGGCCGTCAGGTTCAGCTGGTCCTCGTACAACCCGTTGCCCACGGCGCCGGGGTCGTAGCCGCCGTGGCCCGGATCGATGCAGATGGACGTCGCAGCCGCGCCTCCGCCGAACCCGGCCGCCGCGCACACCGCGACGACGGGGCCGCCGACCCTGATCGCCAGCCGCCGGAGACCTCCCCTCATGGGCGCAACCTTATCAGCGAAGCGAGGGTGAAGACAGGAGGTTCGTTATGGAACGCGCGCGGAGCCATCGGCGTGGGATGATAGGATTCCACCGACGGAGGAGCCATGCACCAGCACATCGCGAGGGGAACGCGGGCCGTGGGCCTGTTGCTGGCGGGTCTGCTGCTGGCCGGCTGCGGGGACGAGGGGTCCTGGGCAGGGATGCAGTACGACGCGGTGGTCTCCGACCCCTTGTGGGTTGCCCCCTCGGACGCCCTGCCTGACCGCGCCGACGCCCGCACCTACAACGACGAGATGTCCATGGCGCTGCTGGGCGACCGGCTCTTCCTGGTCTGGCGGGCCTCACCGACGCCCTTCGCCACCACGGACGCGCGGCTCCAGGTGATTTCCTCACCGGACCAGGGCGTCACCTGGGAGTACGAGACCACCGTCCACGCCGGCGCCGATCTGCGCGCGCCGCTGCTGTACGAGGCTCAGGGCACGCTGATGCTGAGCTTTGCCAAGGCCGGCACCGATCCCCTCGATTTCGAGCCGCAGGCGGCCTATCGCATCGTCCGCGAGGGCCCGGGCGACTGGACCTATCCCCGGCAACTCGGCGGGGACGGGGAGGTCCCCTGGGCCATGGCGCGCCGCGCCGGGCGGCTGCACCTGACCTCGTACCGGGGCGTGAACCCCCTCGGCGGCGTGCCCGGCGAGGTGGACGTGCGGCTGTACACGTCGCGGGACGGCGAGACCTGGTTCTCCGGCTCCAAGAAGGGCGCGGTCGTGCACCACGGGGGCGCCACCGAGGCGGCCATCGAGTTCGGGCCGGAGGGGGACCTGTGGGCCCTGCTGCGCAACGAGGAGGGGGACGACACCGGCTTCGGCTCGCTGCTGTGCAGCGCCCCGGTGGATCGGCCCGCCGCGTGGGACTGCCCCGACGTCAGCGATCCCGAGCGCTACGACGCGCCGCGCATGTTCCGCCACGGCGACGAGATCTACATGCTGGCCCGCCGCGACGTGGACGGCCCCTATGCCGAGGCCGACCCGGAAGCCACCTTCGCCGAGCAGCAGCTGACCAACGTCCTGGCCTTTCAGAGCCGGCCCAAGCGCACGGCCCTGTTCTGGATCGATCGCGAGGCGCGCGAGGTGGTCCACGTCACGGACCTGCCGTCGGCCGGTGACACCGGGTCTCCTTCGGTGGTGCAGCTGAGCGAAAACTCCTTCCTGGTGGGCTACTACACGTCACCCCCGGAGGACCCCGACGTCAGCTGGGTCGACGCTCAGATGTCCGGGGACGGTACGGCGGTGGGATTGGTGACCCTGACGTTCGTGCCCACGCCCTGATCGGGCCGCCTCAGTCCTCGGCGGTGAGCACCTCGAATTCGGCTCCGTCGGTGATCTGCAACACCGCTGGCGTGCCCTCGTAGTACGCCGCCATGCCCACGTCGATCAGCCAGACCTTGTCGTCGCAGTCGGACACGATGGTGTCGTGGCGGGAGTGGCCGACGACCATGGCCGAGGCGCCCAGGGCCTCCAGCGCCTCGTCGAGCAGGTCGCAGTCGGCCTCGTCGGCGTCGTCGGAGTAGTGGCGGGCCCAGATGATGGAGTCCGAGCCGTCGAGGGCGGCGGGCATGTTGGCCTCGCCGCGCATCCAGGCCTGGGACTCGGCGTTGATGGCCTCGAGGCCGTACTCGGCGTGTTCGGGCAGGATGCCGCCGTGGACGAAGGCGACGTCCCCCACGGTCATGGTGATGTTGCGGTCCGCCAGCAGCAGGGCGTAGGGCCCGCCGGGGATGAACGCCGCTGCGCGGCCCTGTTGCTCCTCGGGCAGGTTGGCCACGTCCATGACCTCGGGATCCACCTCGATGTCTGCGAACGCCTCGAAGGCGGCGTCGCTGACGTAGCGGAAGTCCAGCTCCACGTTCATCACCTCGTGGTTGCCCGACAGGGTGTACACGGCGCCGCCCGCGGCGAACGCCTGGTCGGCCAGCTCCTCGAGCAGGTCGAGCACGGCGCGATCGTCGTCGCCGCGATCGATCTGGTCGCCGGTCTGCACCACCACCAGTTCGCCGCCGATCCACAGGTCGTCGTCGTCGATGGCGCCGGCGAGCTCCAACGCCGCGCGGGTGGCCTCGAGGTCGCCGTGCACGTCACCGATGGCGACCAGCCGGGGGACCCCCTCCACGGCCGTGGGTGGCGGGACAGGTCGGGGATCGGGCTCCTCGGTGGGCGGCTCGGTGGGGGGCTCGGTGTCGTCGTCGGCCTTGATGCTGTCGGGCCGACGGGCGCACGACGTGGCGAGCAGCAGGGCCGCGAGGATCGTCAGCAGTCGAAACAGGCGCATGGGGCGACCTCGTGGGGTTGTCGGCTTTGCCTATGCTACCCCATGGCGTAGATTGCCAGCCCAGGCCTGCGCCGCGGGCCGGAGGAGAGACCTTGACCGACCAGACCACCGACCTCTTCCTGGCCCTGACCCCCGACCGCGTCCTCGACGGGGTGGAGGCCGCCGGTCTGCGCTGCACCGGCCTGTGCTACCCGCTCAACTCCTTCGAGAACCGCGTGTACGAGGTGGAGCTGGACGACGGCAGCCGCGTCATCGCCAAGTTCTACCGGCCCGGCCGCTGGTCCGCCGAGCAGATCCTCGAGGAGCACCAGTTCCTCGTCGACCTGCAAGAGGACGAGATCCCGGTGTGCCCGGTGCGGGTCTTCCCCGACGGCTCCTCCCTCAAGCGCCAGGACGACATCTACTACACCCTCGCCGACCGCCGCGGCGGCCGCGCCCCCGACGAGCTGGACTTCGACGCCATGATCCGGCTGGGCCGCCTCGTCGCCCGCATGCACAACGTGGCCGTGACCCGTCCGGCCGAGCACCGCTGGACCCTGTCGTCACAGCGCTTCATCCACGATCACCTCGACTGGCTCGACCGCAACGAGTTCATGTCCGCCAGCCTGCGCGACCGCTTCGCCGGCGTGGCCCGCGACGTGGCCGCGGCCGTGGACGATCGCATGCAAGGCGTCACCTTGCACCGCATCCACGGCGACCTGCACCTGAGCAACCTGCTGCTGCGCGGCGGCGTGTTGCACATGCTCGACTTCGACGACATGGTCGTCGGCCCCGCCGTCCAGGACCTGTGGCTGGCCCTGCCCGGCCGCGACGCCTACGCGCTCCAGCTGAGGGACAAATTCCTGGAGGGTTATGAGGAGTTTCGCGACTTCGACCGGACCACCCTGCGCCTCATCGAACCGCTCCGCGCCATGCGCATGATCCACTTCTCCGGCTGGCTCGCCCGCCGCTGGCACGACCCCATCTTCCCCGTCACCTGGTCCCACTTCGGCACCGACCGCTACTGGGAGGAGGCCATCATCGACCTGATGCAGGCGATGCGCCACATCGCCGCGGACGATCCCAAGCCGGACAACGGGGGAGGGGAGCCGGATCTGACCAACGCGGACTTCTTCTGGGACATGTGAGGGTCGCTGTCTATGGCCGGTCGCGCATTCGCCGGGCCGCCAGCAGCAGTAGCACCCACACCAGACCCTCCGTCGATCGGCCCCCGGCCTGGCACGAGCAGCCCGTCTCCGGGGCGTCGTCGTCGGCCAGCCCGCTGGTCGTGGTGTCGTCGTCGTCGTCGGTGTCGTCGTCGGTTCCCGTGGTGTCGTCGTCGTCGTCGTCGTCGCCCAGATCCACGTCCACCGTCCCCACGGAGAGCTTGCCGTCGCCGTTGCGCCACAGCATGTGGACGGCGTCGTCGGCTGCGGCCATGGAGACCTTGCCGAAGTCGTGGATGTTGGCGGTGGTGTCGAGGTCGTCGAGGGTCCACGCGTCGTCCTCGAGGAGCGCATGTCGGATCACGTATGCACCGCCGACGTGCTCGGCCCAGGCCACGTGGATGCGCCCGAGGGCGTCGGTGGCCACGGCCGGCCAGGAGTTGTTCTCGGCCGAGCCCAGGGTCGCCTCGTTCACCGGGGTCGAGACGGACCAGTTGCCGCCGGCCGGGCGCACGGCGAGCTCGATGCCGGGATCGTCGTACACCATGAACGCGTGGACCACGGTGCCGTGGGCGTCGACGTGGAGATCGCCGAACGAGACGGTCTGCACGCCCTCGCGCTGGGGGATCTCCTCGAGGGGCCCGAACGAACCGCCGGGGGCCATGTAGCGGTAGCCGCCGGGCTGGTAGGCAGCCTTCCACGCGGCGTGGATACCTCCGTCACGGTCGGCGACCATGGCGGTGTCGCGCCATTCGCGGTCCGAGTCGGTGATCTCCTCGGCAGCGGACCAGGCACCACCTGCGACCTTGTGGAAGTGCACGATGGGGCTGTTCGGGCTGTCGTCGCGCCAGCGCTGGGCGATGATGTGCACCGTGTCCAGGGCGTCCACGGCGATGGCGGGCTGGGCCATGTGCTCGATGTCGGATCGTTCCCAGACCTGCTCGGTGTGCCAGCCGTCGTCGTCCAACCAGGTGTGGATCAGCTCGTCCGAATCCGGATCGGGGGTGACCCAGGCGGTGTGCACCTCCGTGCCGTCCAGGGTTGCGGCGAGGCGCGGCCGGCCGAACCGGCCGGTGACGCTGTCCGCATCGGGCACATCCTCCGCGTCGTCGAGGTCGTCGCCGTCCAGCTCGGCGTAGTGGAGCAGGTGGGGGTTGGTCCAGATCACGTGGACCGTCCCCTCGCCGTCCACGAGGATGTCGTGGGTGTCGGCGAAGAACCCGAGATCGGTGATGTCCACCGCGTGAGCTGCGCGTGCGAGCGTCACGCACACGAGTATCCCCATCCAGTACGAGGTCCGGACCATCGCGAGGCCCTCCCACGCGTGATTGTAGATCGCGAGGGAGGGTACGGACGGGTGGATCGCTCAGGGGCACATGGGGGGCTCGTCGTCCCGCTGGGGCTCGGCTGGCTCGTCACCGGGGAGTCCGACCGGCACGAAGCAATGCTCGAAGGTGTCGCCGAGGGTCAGGCGCAGGTAGCCGAAACGTGGGGGTGTGACCTCGCCCTGGAAGCCGCCGCCCGTGCCCACGACGATCTGGTGGAAGGTGGTGTCGCCCACCGGGACCTCGGGGAACTCGGTGAGATTGTGCACGTGGCCGGCGAGCACGAGATCCGGCCGGGCCCGGGCGAGCTCGGCGAGCAAGGTGGCCTGCTGATCCTCATGGGACCAGCCGTTGCCCAGGCGGCTGGAGTAGGGGGGGTAGTGGGTACCGACGATGAGCCGATCGGCTCCGCTCCTGTCCAGGAGCTGCGTCAGGCGGCCCTCGATGGAGGGCGCGAGGCTCGCGTCAGCCGTGTCCAGCATCACGACGCGCGTACCGCAGACGTCGAACCGCAGGTTGCCGGGACCCACCTCGCGGTTGAACAGGTCCACGTCGTCCGTGTACACGTCGTGGTTGCCCGGGGTGGCGGCCATGGGTACGGAGCCCTCCTCCACCGTGTCGCGGACCGCGACGATCTCCTCGAGGGTGCCCACGTCGGTGAGGTCGCCCAGGAGCAGCACGCCCAGCAGCGGCTCGCCGGCGAATGCGGCCTCCTCCTGCTCGAGATAGAGCCGGCCGACGATGGCCTGCAGCACGTCCATGTCGGTCTGTGTGTCCCCGAAGGCGGCGATGCGGTAGCGCGTGTCGCAGGGGATCGAACCGCGGATGGTCCACGTCTCCCCCGGCGCCACGTCGATGGACAGCGCACGTCGCATCACGAAGCTCTCGCTGGCGACCTCGACGGCGTCCTCGGGGCGCTCCTGCGGCTCCGCGACCACCTCTGTCGTCCAGTGGATGTTCATCAGCGTCATCCGCAACGTCCTGGCCGAGGCCGCTCCCGTGCCGTCGACGGTGATGGCGAAGTCGCCCAGCGTGGCGACGCGGGCGAACAGCTGGTTTCCCTCCTGGCGGAAGGACCCAGCCTCGGCGTGCGCGTAGGGATCGGCGCCGGACCGGGATTCGAAGGCCAGGGTGTAGCCGTCCACCTCCACCGAGGCCAGGGCCGCGCTGGTGGCGACACGACATTCGGCGCCACCGTAGTCGCCTCGCGCGCAGTCTGGGCCGTGTGGGCACCCGGCCAGCACCGCCATGGCGAGCATCGCCAGGATCATCATCACCCGGCTCATGACTCACCTCCCCTCACCGCCAGCGGCGCCCGCGAGAGCCCCACCTCGAACCACGCCCCCCCGCCGCGGGCGAGGATCGCACCTGCCCGGACGTGGGCGGCCACCGGGTGACCCGTCTTGCGGATGTGCAGGGTCCAGTCGGCGCGCAGCGGGCCGATGTAGCCCACCACCGAGCCGAAGTCGAGGGCCTGGTCGTCCCCCTTCCACTGCTCGTACCCGATCGCCAGCTCGCCGGTGACCTGCGCCGGGCCCCGATCCGGCTTCGACAGGGGGATGTCGATGCGGTACCAGATCTCTCCGTAGATGTTGTTGGCCTGGCCGCCCCCCATGGCCACGAGTACCTCGCCGTCGCGGCTCAGCCCCTGGAAATCCCAGCGCGGCCCCACCAGCAGCTCGAGGTGCTGGCGCGGGGACAGGTGCCAGCGGATGCCGAAGTTCAGCGGCAGCAGGGTCAGCCGCTCGGTCGCGTCCCGCGTGCCGTCGACGTTGTCCGAGGCGTACCGCCGCACCCGCACCTTTGGCCCGTAGCGCAGCTCCACGCCGCCGGTCTGGGGCGCCTTCGGCCCCAGGACCAGCGGGTACGGGAGGGCGACGGCCAGCTCAGGGGCCATGTCGAACCGCATCTGGTGGCTGCCCAGGGTCAGCTCTTCGCCGCCGAAGATCGCGTTGCGCTGCTCCGA
>CAZLEO010000137.1:22702-24522 GCA_964558555.1 uncultured Rickettsiales bacterium
TCGCCGACGATGTAGGTCATGAATGCGCCCAGGGCCAGGGTCCCGAACCCCGCTCCCATCAACGCGACGCGGCCCGGGTGGGGCTTGACGCAGGGTTCGTGGCCCGCGGCGCAGGCTGTGAACGGGTTGACCCGGGTGTCCACGGCCTCGGTCTCGGGCGCGTCGTCGTCCGGACTCGCATCGTCCGCCCACGCCCCGCCGCACGTCACCAGCGCCAGCAGACCCGCCGCGACCATCCATCGAACCATGCGGTACCTCCACCCCGACCATACGACTTGGAATGGGTGGCGTCAGCTCGGGGATATACTCCCGTGATCCAGGGAGGCTCCATGTCGCCGATCATCCGATCCTCGCTGCCGGCCGCCTGCGCGGTCCTGATCCTGGCGGCCTCGATGCCCGCTGGCGCCGCGCATGACGACGAGCTCCACGACCTCGAGCAGGTCCTGGCCGCCTTCCAGTCGGCCTCGGACGAGATGAGGTTGATGCTGCTTGCCCATGGCTTCGCCCTGGTGGACGAGCAGTACGGCTGGGAGGAGGACTGTCAGGATGCCTTCGACGCCTACGCCAAGGCCCCCTACGACATCCGCCGGACCCAGATCCTCGCCTCCAGGGACGGCTGCCCGGCCATGTGCCCCTCCGAGGAGGCCCAGGCGGAGCTGTTCCTGCGGCTGGTCGGTCTCCCGGGCCCCCTGAAGACCGGCGCGGTGGCCTCGGCCTGCGACGCAGCTGGCTTCACCCCCGTCTTCGCCGGGGATCTGGCGCCCCTGCGCGCGCAGATGTCGCTGGAGGAGTTCTGGGTGTTCCGCGCCGGGTTCGACCTGTTGCGGCGCCGCCTCGACGATATCGGCGGGGAGCGAGCCGTGGCGCTGCAGGCGGCGTACGATGAGATCTTGCCCGAAGTCGCCCTCCAGCTCGGCCTCTACCTGCCCCCGCCCGAGCTGGCCCTGCGCCTGCCCGCGACCACATCGCTGCGCCCCGCCCGGGCGACCCGCGCCGTGGGCGTGACCGACAGCGCCATCACCGTGGACGGCCGCGCCGTGGCCGACATCGTCGATGGCGCCGTGGCCGCGGATCAGATCGACGTCCGGGACATCACCCCGCTGTCCGAGGCGTGGGCCGAGGCCCCGGAGACCCTGCTGGTGCAGATGGACCGCGATCTGACCGCCGAGGTGTTGATGCAGGTGCTCGCCACGGCCGCCCTCGACGGCACCAGGCAGTTCGAGCTGGCCGGCTTGTCTGCGGAAGGCGGCCAGGCCGTGGCGCAGATCTCGATACCGGACCTGTCGCAGTACCTGGGCACGACCGGCTCCGGGTACGTACCGGATCGCCCCCCCCTGAACCTGGCCGTGAGCATCGACGACGAGGGGTTCGTCGTGGTGGGCAGTGCACACGTGCTGCAGCCCGACCACGAGCCCTACACGATCCACCTGCCCCTCGAGGACGGCGCCTATCCCTACGCCGCCCTCACCGACCTGCTCGGGCGGGTCAAGGACGAGTACCCCGACGAGGAGAACGTGATCCTCGCGCTGGGCACCGACGTGCCCGTGCACGCGGTCATGTCCACCCTCGATGCGTGCCGTGATCGGTCGGGCAGCGACCCGGACCGCGTCGGCGGCCTCTTTCCCCATGCCGTTGTCGCCGTGGGGGCCTCGCCGCCCGGTGACCACGGGAGCCTGGGACTCGGAACCCGGGGCAGCGGCCTGGGCGGCGGATCCGGCTATGGCACCGGGGGCGGCCATTTCGGCCGCTCTTCCACGGGACCGGAGACCCTACCCAGCGAGCCGGTCGTCCTGGGGGCCTTGAGCAAGGAAGCCATCCAG
>CAZLEO010000138.1:0-6488 GCA_964558555.1 uncultured Rickettsiales bacterium
GACGGGCAACCGCGTCACCTGTCGCGACTGGTTCCAGCTGACCCTCAAGGAGGGCCTGACGGTCTTCCGCGACCAGCAGTACTCCGCGGACATGACCTCGGCGGCGGTCAAGCGCATCGAGGACGTGCGCATACTACGGGGCTACCAGTTCCCCGAGGACGCCGGCCCGATGGCCCACCCCATCCGGCCCGAGTCCTACATCGCCATGGACAACTTCTACACGGTCACCGTGTACGACAAGGGCGCCGAGGTCATCCGCCTCTACCACACGCTGCTGGGGGCGGACGGCTTCCGCAAGGGCATGGACCTGTACTTCGAGCGCCACGACGGCCAGGCGGTGACCTGCGACGACTTCCGCGCCGCCATGGCCGACGCCAACGGCGCCGACCTGACCCAGGTCGAGCTGTGGTACCTGCAGGCGGGCACGCCGGTGGTGCGGGCCGACGGCAGCTGGGACGAGGCCGCGCAGACCTACACGCTGACCCTGGAGCAGTCCTGCCCGGCCACCCCCGGCCAGCCCACCAAGGAGCCGTTCCACATCCCGGTGGCCTGCGGACTGCTCGACGCGGATGGCAACGACCTCATCGGCACCCGCGTGCTCGATCTGCGCGAGGCACGCCAGGAGTTCGTCTTCGACGGCGTCGCGACCGAGCCGGTGCCGTCGCTGTTGCGCAACTTCTCCGCGCCGGTGAAGCTGCGCATGGACCACACGGACGACCAGCTGGCCTTCCTGCTCGCCCACGACAGCGCCGCCTTCAACCGCTGGGAGGCGGGCCAGAAGCTGGGCACGCGGGTGGCCCTGGGGCTGGTGGACGATCTGCGCGCGGGCCGCGATCTGCAGCTGAGCGATCGCCTCGTGGACGCCTTCCGCCAGACCCTGCGCGCCACCGACCTGGATCAGTCGCTGCAGTCCTACGCGCTGCGCCTGCCCGGCGAGCGCACGCTGGGCGAGGAGATGGACGTGGTGCTGCCCCACGAGCTGCACGCGGCGCGCAAGTTCGCGGTAGAGACACTGGCCGAGCAGCTGCGCGACGACTGGCTCGCCGTGTACGAGCGCGAGGCCCCGATCGGCCCCTACCGCTACTCGCCCGCCGAGGCCGGGCGGCGCCGGATGCGCAACCTGAGCCTGGGGTATCTCTCGGCCCTGGAGACCGACGAGACCGTCGGCCTGTGCGAGCGACAGTACGAGACCGCCGACAACATGACCGACCAGCTGTCCGCCCTGGCGTGCCTGGCGTCCATCCCTGGCGACGCGTGCGACCGGGCGCTGGCGGCGTTCTACGAGCAGTGGAAGCACGTGGCCCTGGTGGTGGACAAGTGGCTGTCGGTGCAGGCCGGCGCTGACCGGGACGACGTGCTCGAGCGGGTCGATGATCTGCGGAACCATCCGGCCTACGACGTGCGCAACCCCAACAAGGTGCGGGCCCTGGTGCGGGTGTTCTTCCGAAACCAGGCCGCGTTCCACGTCGAGGGGGGTGCCGGCTACCGCTGGGTGGCCGACCGCATCCTGGAGCTGGACGAGCTCAACCCGCAGATGTCCGCCCGCACCGCGGACGCGTTCACTCCCTGGCGACGGTTCGACGCCGCGCCGCAGGCCCTGATGAAGGAACAGCTCGAGCGCATCGCGGCGCGCGAGGGGATCTCCAAGAACCTGTTCGAGATCGTGTCCAAGAGCCTGGCCTCGTGATCCGGCCGGGGCTGCTCCCCCTCGTCCTCGTGTCGTTGCTGGCCCTGGGCTGCGCGGGCGATCCGTCCGACGAGCCTGGGGACGACGACACCGCCGACGAGCCGGACGAGCCCGGGCCGCCCTTCGCGCTGATCGTCATCCCCGACATCCAGTACGTCACGCTGGGCTATCCCGAGATCCTGACCACCACCACGGAATGGATCGTCGACGAGCGCGACGACCTCGACATCGTCTACGTGTTGCAGGAGGGGGACCTGACCCACGAGGACTCCCAGGCCGAGTGGGACGCGGCCGACGCGGGCTTCGCGATCCTCGACGGCGCCGTCCCTTACGCCCTGTGCGTGGGCAACCACGACATGGACGAGGACGGCGACACGAGCCTGTTCCGCGCCACGTTCCCCACCGCCCGCTTCGAGGCAGGCGGCCTGGGCGGGACCCTGGACGACGGCGCCATGGACAACGCCTGGTTCGAGTTCAGCGCCGGAGGCGCGGACTGGCTGGTGATCTCGTTGACCTACAACGCCACCGAGGACCAGATCGCCTGGGCCGACGGCGTGGCCGCGGACCACCCCGGCCACCGGGGTATCGTGCTGACCCACGCCTACCTCGGCCCGTCCGGGGAGCGCACCTTCCTCGGCGAGCGCATCTGGGAGGGGCTGGTGCGGCGGCACCGGGGCATGACCTTCGTGTTCAACGGTCACTACATCGACGGTGAGGCCGCCTACCTGGCCAGCGAGGGGGACCACGGCAACACGGTCCACCAGCTGTTCGCCAACTTCCAGGACCGCCCCTTCGGTGGGGCCGGGCTCGTGCGCATCCTCCAGGCGGACCCGACCGCCCGCGAGGTGGCCGTGAGCACCTATTCGCCGTGGCTGGACTTCCACGAGTCCGACGAGGCCCACGAGTTCGTCCTCGGGGGCGTGGATCTCGGCCCACCCTGATCCGGTTTCCGAGACAGCTCCGCCGTGCTGCAGTAGGCTGTGTGCCGGGCACACGGGAGATTCCATCATGCGCCGTCCGTCGTTCGTCTCGTCCTTGCTCGGGCTGCTCGTGCTGGCCGGGTGCATCAGCTCCGGTTCCCAGGATCCCATCATCCAGGACACCACCTTCCACGAGCCACAGCTCGAGTCCCTGGAGTGGGCGCTGGTGGAGGACTACGAGTCCGTGGTGCGGGTGACCTGGGAGCAGCTCGAGCCCGCGGACGTGCGCGTCGAGTTCAGCTTCGACGAGGGGGTGTGGCGGTCCTCGCCGCTGCGCACGGTCGAGGCCGGGCCGGTGGAGGAGCTGCTGCTGGGCGTGCCCTTCGACACCGACGTGGAGTTCGCCGTGGTCAACGACTTCGGTCAGGGGCCGCTGACCACCGAGGCGGAGACGGCGACCACCGGGCCGCCGCCCGACGGCCTCAACGTGCCGGCGCTGGGCTGGTTCGACTTCGAACTCACCGACCCGAGCATGCAGTACGTGCTCACCGGCGCCAGCGACGTGCGCGGTTGGACGATCATCTTCGACCGCCAGGCCCGCGTGGTCTGGGCCCGCCAGACCCCCGGCATCAACGCCACGCTCCACACCCGCGTGTCCTACGACGGCGCCGACCTCCTCGTGGCCCACAACACCTACTGGGCCCAGTACGACGACGGGGTCGATTCGCAGATCGTGCGCCTGAAGATCGACGGGACCGAGGTCGCCGTGTACGACACCCCCGGCCTGCACCACCCCTTCACCGAGCTCGCCGACGGTACCCTGGTGTGGGGCGCGGCCGACGGGCTCAACGAGACCATCGAGAAGCTCACCCCCGAGGGCGAGCAGGTCCGCATCTGGGACTGCGCCGACTTCCAGGCCGAGGTGGAGCCCGAGGCCATGTACTGCCAGTCCAACACCCTGTTCCACGTCGAGGAGACCGACACCTTCCTGTTCTCGCTGTACTCGGACGAGACCATCGTCGAGATCGACCACGCCACCGGCGCGAGCCTGCGCTGGTTCGGCCACGATCCGGGCGCCTGGGCCTTCGATCCGGAGGAGTCCGCCTTCCACTGGCAGCACGGCGGCCACCTCACCGCGGCCGGCACCCTGCTGACGTCGTCCCACGTGGACGGCACCAGCGACGAGTGTGTCGTGCGGGAGTACGAGATCGACGAGGACGAGCAGGTCCTGCGCGAGGTCTGGAGCTTCGGCGTCGGCCTGGAGCGCGAGGCCGAGACCATGGGGGAGGTCCACCGCCTCCCCAACGGCAACACCCTGCACAACTACGGCTCGGGCGCGCGGCTGCTCGAGGCGACCCCCGCCGGTGAGGTGGTGTGGGAGGTGGCCTGGGACGTGGAGTCCCTGGGCGGCTACCACCTCGGCCGCACCACGCCGGTGGAGGACCTGTACGCATTCGCACCTTGAGGGGAGGTCGCGTGGACCGGATTCCGTACCTGATCTTTCTGGCCGGGACACTGCTGCTGGGCTGCGGCGACGAGGCCGACGACGACTCGTCCGCCGGCGACGACGACATCGACTGGCCCGGCGACGACGACGACACCACCTACGTCGAGGAGGACCCCTTCTGCCCGGGGGACGAGGACCTGGCCGCGTGGGTGAATCCCATGATCGGCACGGACGGGTCGGGCAACTCCATCCCCGGCGCGCTGGTCCCCCACGGCCTGGTGCGGGTCAGCCCCGACACGGTCAACGACGGCGGCGCCGTGGACGCGTACGAGTACGACAACACCCTCATCGAGGGCTTCACCCACACCCACTGGCAGGGCCCGGGCGGCGGCTCCAACGGCTACTCGCAGATCCTGCTGATGCCCTTCGCCGGTGAACGGCTCGACGACTTCGACGCATACGCGTCGGCGTTCTCCCACGACGACGAGGACGCCTCGCCGGGCTACTACGCCGTGGTCCTCGACGATCCGGACGTGTTCGTGGAGCTCACCGCCACCGGGCTGGCCGGGATTCACCGCTACACGTACCGCGCCGCCGGCCCCTCCGGCGTGTTGCTGGACCTGGGCCACTCCCTCGGCGACTCCCGCGACGGGTTGGTGGAGGTGGTGGACGACCGCACCCTGCGTGGCTTCGGCAAGTACAACGTCCACCCCATGTTCGACCTGATCTTCAACGCCGACGGAGGCACGTCGGGCGAGCGGACGGTGTACTTCCACGCGGAGTTCGATCGGACGTTCGGAGGCCACGGCACGTACACACGCGATCGCTCCGAGATGACCTTCGCCGAGGGCGGGGACAGCGAGGACGGCGACTGGATCGGCGCGTACGTCGACTTCGACCTCGACGCCGGTGACGTGGTCGAGGTCCGCGTCGGCATCTCCAACATCAGCGCCGACCAGGCCCAGCTGAACCTCGAGACCCAGGTGGGCGAGCAGTCGTTCGCGGACGTGCACCAGGCCGCCCGCGACGCCTGGAACTGCCGCCTCAACCGCGTCGAGCTGATCGGCGGCACCGATGACGAGCGCACCAGCTTCTACTCGGCGCTGTACCACACGCTCATGGCGCCCGCGGACCACACCGAGGTCGGCTGGGTGTTCTACTCGTCCGCCGACGAGATCGGCGCCGTCACCACCGCGCCGGGCCGCCACTTCTACACCGACGACTGGTGCGCCTGGGACACCTTCCGCACCTCGCGCCCGCTGGCCACGCTGGTCGAACCGGCCACCGTGGACGACGTGGTCTACTCCTACCTGCACCTGTACGAGCAGGGCGGCTGGCTGCCCAAGTGCACGTGGGCCGCGGACGGCTACTCCCGCGTCATGATCGGCAACCACGGCGTGTCCATCGTCGCCGACGCCCTCGACAAGGGCTTCGTCGGCTACGACACCGACGTGGCCTGGGACGCGCTGCTCAAGTCGGCGGTCGAGGACAACGCCCAGGAGTTCTCCCAGGGCCTGTGCGGCTATGCGAACCTCGGCACCCCCCCGGAGTACATCGACCTGGGCTACGTGCCCCACGAGTGCGACACCTCCCAGTCGGTCTCCATGACCCTTGAGTACGCGTACAACGACTGGTGCATCGCCCGCGCCGCGGGTCACCTGGGGCTGGACGCCGAGCGCGAGGAGTTCGAGGCGCGCGCCGCGTACTTCGCCAACCACTGGGACGACTCCACCGGCTTCATGCGCGGCCGCATGCGCGACGGCTCGTGGGTCGACCCCTTCGACCCCACCGACGACTCCGACTTCAACGACTTCTGCGAGGCCGACAGCTGGATCTACACCTGGTACGTGCCCCACGACGTGCCGGCGCTGATCGAGCTCATGGGCGGCGACGACGCCCTGGTACAGCGCCTCGACGAGTTCTTCTCCGGCGATCACTTCGAGGCCTCGAACGAACCCAGCTTCCACGTGCCCTACCTGTACAACTACGCCGGCGCCCCCCACCGCACCCAGGAGGTCGTCCGCGACGTCCTCGCCACCGAGTTCGACGCCGGCCCCGGCGGCCTGCCCGGCAACGATGACGCCGGCGCCACGTCGGCGTGGTACGTCCTCGCCGCCATGGGCCTGTACCCCGTGGCCCCCGGCGACGGGCAGTACCAGCTCAGTAGCCCCCTGTTCGAGCGCATCACCGTCCACCTCGACCCGGCCGTGTACGACGGCGGCACCTTCGTCATCGAGGCCCCCGGCGCCAGCGCCGACACCCCCCACATCCTCTCGGCGTCCTTCGACGGGCAGGCCGTCGAGGGCACGGTGGTGACGCACGACCAGATGGTCTCGGGGGGGACGCTGTCTCTGGAGATGGGGAATCTGTGAAGAAAGGGGACGTGAAGAAAGGGGACGTTCGCAACTAAGCAACTTTTCCGGCCGTCCGGCCG
>CAZLEO010000138.1:6498-24497 GCA_964558555.1 uncultured Rickettsiales bacterium
GGGCCTTTAAAAATGGGGCCCTTCCCAAAAAATAATTTTTTCGGGCGGGCGGGGCTTTATTTTTTTTTTTTGGGGGAACGTCCCTTTTCCGGCCTACATCGTGCAGGAGATGCCCATCGTGCGTTCGACGTCCTCGTCGCCGACGATGATCTCGGTGTCGAACTCGGACAGGAAGTCGTCGCTGCCGAAGCCGGGGGCCTCGTCTGCATCGACGGCACACATCAGGGACACGGGCCGGGCCTGCTCGCCGCGGGCGGTCATCTGGAAGGAGCACTGGGCGTCGTCGGTCGGGTGGACGCCCCAGGGGCACGGCTCCTCGACGAGGGAGGAGGGGACGGGAACGGGGGAGATGCCGATGGGGCTGTCCGATGAGCAGCTGAGGGTCCACTCCAGCTCCAGGGTGCGGCCGTCGGCCAGGGCGCGAACGGATTCCTCGGAGAGCTCCTGCCCGGCCACGGTCAGGCGGCCCTCGCGGTCGGCCTCGACCACCGCGTCCATGCTGCCGGTGCACCACTCGGCGAAGAAGTCCACGATGTAGGGACCATCCTCCGCCTCGGCCCGATACTCGCCGTCCACCTCACCGCGCACGCTGCCGATGGAGCCCGCGGGGAAGAGAGCGGGATCCACGCTGAACATGCCCTCCACCGTGAAGTTGTACAGGCCCACGTGGTCGATGTCCTTGCGCCGGCCCTCGGCCGAGGCGGAGATCGCCGTGAGGGTGAACAGGGTCGTGATCGCCATCGTGATTGCCGTTCGAGTCATGAATCGTTCC
This sequence comes from uncultured Rickettsiales bacterium, assembly GCA_964558555.1. Classification (GTDB taxonomy): domain Bacteria; phylum Myxococcota_A; class UBA796; order UBA9615; family CAYRNR01; genus CAYRNR01. The sequence continues at coordinate 7,271 of CAZLEO010000138.1, forward strand.
TCGCTGTAATGACCGCTCCCACGACTCAAGGTAGTCGGGTGTGTGTGTGTGGGATCACACACGGGACTCACACGGTGGGCGGGGACGACTTGTGAGGGAACTCAGTCTCGATCGGATCGGCGGCGGCGCACCCATACCAACGCGGCCAGTCCGCAGCAGGCGAGGAGTGCGGCCGGCACCGCGGTGGCGTCGTCGTGGGTGCAGGCACAGCTCTCGGGTTCACCATCGTCGTCGTCGTCCATTCCGCGGTCGATCGTGACATGCGTTCCTGCCCAATTCCCGGCCGCGTCGTACACACTCACATGGACGTAGTCGCCGTCCTGGTCGGGGTTCGTGTACGAACACAGGTCCAGGGTCGATTCTCCAGGGGTGACTCCGTAATCTCTGGAGCCCTCGTCGCGGTACAGCGTGACCGTCGCCAGCACGAGGGGTTCGTCACTGGTGTACTCGATGCTCAGCGCGGTGGACGGCTCGGGCAGGGAGGCCGTGAACGCGGGGGCCTGGAGATCCGCGGCACTGCCCGTGGTGAAGGTCGCGAGCCGCTCCTCCTCGTGGAGGACGTGGTAGGCCGAGTTCGGCTCGAGATCCTCGTCGGGGAAGAACACGAGCACGCAGTGGTCGGTGACGAACTCGGCGGTGAGGGCGACAACGGTCCCCTCCTCGTCCGTGAGCGAGAGTTCGGGCATCCAATCGCAGGAGTACGGGTCAAACACCTCCTCGCAATCGAAGGGCGCGACCGACGTGTACAGGAGCATCGGGTTGAGCGGGATCTCCTCGGCACCGTCGGCGGGCGAGTCGTCCACCGTCACCTCGCACGAGGGGATCGGAGCGATATCCGCCGATGCCGGCAAGGAACCTGCGGTGTAGATGAGGCCCGCGAGCAGGAACGTCCGCAAATGAAACATGATCTCCTCCATGGTATCGAGCCTACCCCATCACGAGCCGCCAGGCGCGTGTCGGTTGTTACCCGTGCACGGCTAGACCCGCTCGAACGAGTAGGGCAGGGCGCCGGGCTCGCGGCCGGCGAGGAGCGCGGCCGTGTCCTCGGCCATGACGCGCTCCTCGTCGGTGGGGATGACGAGGATCGGGACGGGGGAGGTGTCGGCGGAGATGCGGGTCTCGGCGTCGCGGGTGACCGCGAGGGCGTTGCGATCGTCGTCGAGGTGGATGCCGAGACCCTCGAGGCCGTGCAGCGCGCCGCGTCGCAGGTCGGGGCTCATCTCACCGGCGCCGCCGGAGAACACCACGGCGTCGGCGCGGCCGAGCACGGCGAGGTAGGCGCCGAGGTACTTGCGCAGGCGGTAGGTCTCCAGGTCGAGGGCGAGGCGGGCGCCCGCGTGGCCGTCGTCGGCCATGCGCATCAGCACGCGGCGGTCGGAAGCGCCGTCGGCGAGCCCGGCGAGGCCGCTGTGCTTGTTGAGGATGCGGTCGAGTTCGGCCGGGTCCAGGCCCTCCCAGCGCATCATGGCGGGGCCGATCGCAGGATCGATGTCGCCGCTGCGGGTCCCCATGACGAGCCCCTCCAGCGGGGTCATGCCCATGGAGGTGTCGATGGAGCGGCCGGCCTGGACGGCGTTGGCCGAGGCGCCGTTGCCCACGTGGAAGAGGATCAGGTTGGTGTCGTCGAGGTCGCGTTCCAGCAGGGCTGCAGCGCGGCGAGAGAGGTAGGCGAACGACGTCCCGTGGAAGCCATAGCGGCGGACGCCGTGGTCGCGGTACCAGGCGTCGGGGACCGCGTACCGGTGGGCGTGTTCCGGGATGGTCTGGTGCCAGGCGGTGTCGAAGATGGCGCAGTGTGGGACGCCGGGCAGGGCGGCGCGGGCGGCCCGGATGCCCGCCAGGTTGACGGGGTTGTGCAGGGGAGCCAGCGGCGCCGCCGCCTCGATGGCCCGCTCCACGTCGTCGTCGATGAGGACCGAACGCGAGAAGTGCTCGCCCCCGTGGACCACCCGGTGGCCCACGGCGTCGATGGGTCCGTGGTCGGCGAGCCGGTCAAAGACGGCCTCGATGGCCTGTGCGTGGTCCGGCCCGCCGGGTTTGCCGACCCGTTCCACCTGACCGTGCAGCCGGGCGCGGGGCGGCTCGCCCGAGTACAGCTTGTACTTGACCGACGAGCTGCCGCAGTTGAGGACGAGCAGGTGCAAGACCCGACCTCCTCGCTCCCACGCTCCAGCGTGGGAGCGTGTGGAACAGGACGCTCCAGCGTCCTTCAATTGTGCCGGCGCTGGAGCGCCGGCGAGTTCATCCGTTCCCACGCTGGAGCGTGGGAACGAGAGCCGAGACCAGGACTACTCCACGTTCAGGTGCTTGTACTTGTCCAGCATACGGTATGCCTTGCGGAGCGCGTCGCGGCGGAACGGCTCGGCGAGGACCTGCTCGCCGCCCTGGATGATGCCGTCGATGACGCAGGGGCGACCCGAGGCGACGGCCTCGGCCACCACGTCGGCCACGTCCTCGGCGCGCTCGACGCGGAACCCCAGCGCCCCCATGTCGCGGGCGAGCTGGGCGTAGTCGGGGTTGGTGGGCAGGTTCGCGCCGACGAAGCGGTTGTCGTAGTAGTCGATCTGGTTCTTCTTCTCGGCGCCCCACTCGTGGTTGTTGGCCACGACGGCGATGACGGGGATCTCCTCGCGTACGGCGGTCATGACCTCGGAGAGGCCGGAGATGCCGTAGGCGCCATCCCCCTGGAAGGCGAAGACCGGCGAGTTCGGGCGGCCGATCTTGGCGCCCATGGCCGCGCCGTAGGCGAAGCCGCAGTTGCCCCAGCTCAGCGCGGAGATGTGCTGGCGGGGGCCGTTGAAGCGGAAGTAGGAGTTGGCCATGGACGAGTTGTTGCCGATGTCGGTGGCCACGAGGGAGCCCTCGGGCACGGCGCGGGAGAGCTCCCACAGGAACGCGCGGGGGTGCATCAGCTCGGTGCGGGTCGCGTGCCAGGACTTCAGCTCGTCGATCCAGCGGCGGCGCTGGGTCTCGGCGTCGGCGAGGCGCCGCGCGTCGGGCTCGCGACCGGGGGCGAGCGCCTTGACGCGAGCGAGCAGCTCGGTGGCGAACTCCTTCGCGTCGGCCAGGGCGGCCACGTCCACCTTGCGGCTGAGGCCGAGCACGTCGGGGTTGGCGTCCACCTGGATCAGCTTCGCGTCGGCCGGGAAGTACTCCATGTCGTACTGGGGCAGGGTGCCGAACGGCCCCAGGCGGCAGCCCAGCGCGAGCACCACGTCCGCCTCGGCGATGGTCCGCATGGCCGCCTTGGATCCGCAGTAGCCGATGGGGCCCATGGCCAGGGCGTGGTCCGACGGGAACGTGTCGTTGTGCAGGTAGCTGTTGACCACGGGCGCGGTGAGGAACTCGGCCAGGGCCACGGTCTCGTCCACGGCGCCGGCCTGGGACACGCCGCCGCCGGACAGGATCACCGGATTGCGGGCGTTTCTTAGCAGCTGCGCCGCCGCCTCGAGATCAGCCAGCGATCCGCACCCGCGGGACACGTTCAGCGTCTCGTAGATCTCGTCGGTGGTCTCGCCGTAGAAGTGGTCGCGGGGGATGTTGAGCTGGGTCGGCCCGTTGTGCGTCTTCGCCATGTAGAACGCCCGCCGCGCGAGCTCGGCCATGCGCTGCGGGTGGTTGACCCGCACCTGGTACACGGTCTGCGCCGCGAACATGGGCATCTGATCCAGCTCCTGGAAGCCGCCGGTGCCCATGCCCATGGAGCCGGTCTCCGGGGTGATCGCCACCACCGGGGAGTGGGCCCAGTAGGCGGCGGTCAGGGCGGACACGAAGTTGGCCGCGCCCGGGCCGTTCTGGCCGATGCAGGCCTGCGGGCGCCCCGTGACGCGCGCCAGGCCGTCCGCCGCGTGGGTCGCCGCCTGCTCGTGGGCCACGGAGACGAAGCGGATTCCCGCGTCAGGGAAGAGGTCCAGGGCGTCCATGAACGCCGAGCCGACGATGCCGAACACGTTCTCGACGCCTTCGGCGACCATGGTCTCGACCAGGGCCTCGCTGGGGGTCATCGTGATCTTGGACATGATTCAACCTCTCTGGAGTTCGCCGCGCAGCGACCGAGCCATGATGCGTTCGTACAGCCCCGGAGCGTGGGCGTGGATCATGCGAGAGACGTGGCCCACGCGGCCGAGCACGAGGGTGCGCTGGCGGCGGGCCGTGGCGCGGACGATCTCGCGCGCCACGTGGTCGGGGGTCAGCTGCTGGCCGACGCGGGACTGGGGGTGGTGGGTCACGCCACCGTCCTCGCCCAGCGCGCGGCGGTCCAGGCCGGTGTCGATGAAGGTGGGGTGGACCATGGTCACGCCCACGCCGTCGCCGCGCAGCTCGGCGGCGAGGGAGCCGAAGAAGCCGCGCAGGGCGTACTTGCTGGCCGCGTAGCCGGTGCGGCCGAGCAAGGGGGCGAAGCCGGCCACGGAGCTGATCACGGCGATCTGGCCCCGGCGCCGCGTGAGGGAGGGCAGGGCGGCGCGGGTGCAGTGCAGCGATCCGAAGAAGTTGACCTCCATGACGCGGCGGTAGACCGCGGTGGAGGTGTCGGCGAAGGCGCTGCGCTGGGTGATGCCGGCGTTGTTGACCAGCACGTCCACACCGCCGAGCTCACCGACCACCGCGCGAACGGCCGCGTGGCAGCCGTCCTCGTCGGTGACGTCGCAGGCGTGGGAGGTGGTTCGAGCACCGGCGCGGGAGACCTCGGCGGCGACCCCGTCGAGGTCGGTGCCGTCGAGGTCGAGCAGGCCCACGTCGGCGCCGGCCTCGGCATAGGCCAGGCACAGGGCGCGGCCCAGGCCGCCGGTGGCGCCGGTGACCACCGCCACCTTGCCGCGGTATCGACGACTACCGAACATGGGCTCGCTCCTGCAGGAAGTACTCGAACACCTCACGGGTGGTCTTGCGGGGCGTGTAGCCGAACTCCTCCTTGAGCCGCCGGTTGCTCAGCACCGGCCGGTAGCGCAGGAAGTCCAGCTGTTCAGGGCCGTACTGGGTGCGGCCCAGGCGCTTGAGGACCGCCAGGGCGGCGCGCGTCGGTCGCACCGGCAGCGGCGCGTAGGGTTTGCCCATCATCCCGGCCAGCGACCTCATGGTCAGGGCACCGTCGCCGGCGAGGTTGTAGATGCCGGAGCTGCGTTTCAGCACGCCCTGGGCGATGCAGCCGGCCACGTCCTCGTCCCAGATCAGCACGAAGCGCATGTCGGCGCGGCGCAGGCCGATGATGATCTTCGCGTCGAACAGATCCGTGATCTGGTTGCGCGTCGTGGCCCCCAGGACCACGCCCGGCCGGAAGATCAGCTGGCGCAGCATGGGGTGGAGCTGGCGCGCCTTGCCCAGCATGTGCTCCACCTGGCGCTTGTGGTCGGAGTAGGCGAACTCGGGGTTGCCGCGGAGCTCGTCCTCCTCGTCGATCCACTCGGGATTGTCCTCGTAGTACCCGTACGCCGCACCGCTGGAGCTGACGACCAGCTGCTTGACCCGGCCGTACACGCACGCGTCGATCACGTTGCGTGTGCCCATGACGTCCACCGAGTACTCCAGCTGCCGATCGGATCCCTTGCCGGGGGTGACCACGGCGGCGAGGTGGACCACCGAGTTGATGCCGTGGTCGGCCACGAGGTCCTGCAGGTCGGGGGAGCGGACGTCGGCGGTCTCGTAGATCACCCCGTCGATCGCCTCTTCGGGCGGACGGATGTCGCTGGCGACGATCTTCAGGGGGTCGCCGTTGTCGTCCCGGGCCTCGGCCAGCGCCTTGACGGCCAGGCGGCCGATGTAGCCGCCCGCGCCGGTGACGAACACCACCGGCGGCTGGTAGACCTTGGGCGCCTTGACCTTCTTGGGGCGGGCCGCCCGCCCACGGGTATTGCGGGTCCTCGCCATCACGCCTCCGCGCCGTCGGCCTCGGCCGGCAGCTTCAATCGCGACCAGACACCGGCCACGGTCAGGCCGGCGATGATGTGCCACACGCCCCACCAGGCGACGATGATCGCCATGCCGCCCAGCCCCTCGAAGAAGTTGAACACCAGCACCAGGCCCAGCGCCGAGTTCTGGATGCCCACCTCGATGGCCACGGCGCGCACGTCCCGGCGCGGCAGCCGCGCCAACCGGCCGGCCGCGTAGCCCAGGCTCAGGGCCACCGCGTTGTGGAGGAGCACCACGAAGACCACCAGCCCGATGACCTTGACGAAGATGGACCAGTTGGCCCCCAACGCCGCGCCGATGACGCCCACGAAGATCACGACGGTGAGCACCTTGAACGGCTTGCGCACCTTCTCCACGAGCCTGGGCTTCCAGCGCGCCACCGCCAGACCGAGCATCAGCGGGATGCCCAGGATCACGAACACGGTGACGAACACGTCGATGGGGCTGAGGTGCACCTGGCGCAGGATCTCGGCCGTGGCCGGGTTGAGGCTGCCCCAGATCGACAGGTTCAGCGGGGTCATGACGATGGCCGCGAGCGTGGACACCGCGGTCATGCTCACCGACACGGCCGGGTTGCCGTTGGCCAGATAGGTCATCAGGTTGGACAGGTTGCCGCCGGGGCAGGCGGCCACCAGGATCATGCCCAGCGCGATGGACGGCGCGAGGTCCAGCACCATCGTCAGGCCGAAGGTCACCGCCGGCAACAGGACGAACTGGGCGCACAGGCCGATGGCCGGCGCCTTGGGCGAGCGGAGCACCCGGGAGAAGTCGTCCCAGCGCATGTCCAGGGCGACGCCGAACATCATCAGGCCGATCACGGCGTTGATGGCGCGGATCCCCGCGGGCGAGAAGTTGAGCTGGATCGCGTCGACGGTGGAGGGGTCCATCTACTTGCCCGCCGGTTCCTGGTGCATGTCCTTGAAGTGCATCAGCCCCGGGGCCCACAGGTGCTTGGCGCGGTCCACCTCCACGTGGACCACCGCGCAGTGAGGCGCGTCGAGGGCTCGCCGCAACGCCGGCGCTAGGTCGTCCGGCGCCGACACGTACTCGCCGTGGGCGCCCATGGAGCGAGCCAGCTCGTCATACCGGGTGGGGCAGAGCTCGGAGTTGATCGTCTTGGACGGATCGAGCTTCTTGCGCACCATCATCTCCATCGGGTGGAAGGCGATGCTCTGGGTCATCTTCACCATGCCCCACTGGGTGTCGGCCAGCACCACGTACACCACCTTGAGGCCGTGACGCACCGCGCTCTCCACCTCGGTGGCGTGCATGCCGAACGCGCCATCACCGATGATGCAACAGACCGGGGCCCCGGGTCTCGCCGCTGCCGCGCCGACGGCCTGACCCATGCCGGCGCCGAGGTGGCCCATGTGCTGGGTTGTCAGCAGGGTGTTGGTTACGCGCAGGCGGGCGTAGAAGTGGCCCCAGACCTGGGTGTTGCCGCCGTCGAGCACCAGGATCGTGTCGTCGGGGAAGACCTGACGGCACGCCGCGGGCACGTGTGCGGAGAGCAGCGGCGTGTCGCGGTCGTTGAGCTTGGCGTCGAGCCCCGCGCGATCGCGGTCGCGGGAGCGGGCGAGCCTTGCCACGGCCTTCTCGCGCGCGGCCACGGGCTGGGTCGTGCCCGTCAGCTCGTCGATCAGGGCGCGGAGGAAGACGCGGATGTCCGCCTGGACGGCCACGTCCACCGGGCGGTTCCGGCCGAGGGCGTCCTCCTCGAGGTCCACCTGGATGTGCCGCTGGGCGTCGGGCTGGGCCCAGTACGGCGCCTTGCCCCACCAGTCGGTCTCGCCGAGCCGCGAGCCGAGGTTCAGCACCACGTCGGCGGCGTTGCGCAGCTGGTTGACGGGCTTGATGTGCACCATGGGCCAGGCCAGGGGATGGGACTCGCGCAGCACCCCGCGGCCGCTCCACGACGTGGTGACCGGCGCGTGCAGCAGCTCGGCGAGCTCGGCCAGCTCCTCGAATGCGCCCGCGTGGAGCACCCCCCCGCCCGCGTGGATCAGGGGTAGCTTCGCGCGGGTGAGCAGCTCGGCGGCGCGGCGCACCGGCGCCGGATCGGGGTGGACGGGATCGAGGCGGCGGTACTGACGCGGCTTCCACGGCGCGTCGTACTCGCCCTGGCCGTTGACCATGTCCTCGGGCACGTCGAGGTGGACCACGCCGGGCCGGCCGGTCCAGCACGCGCGCAGGGCCTTGCGCACCAGCTCACCGAGGCGATCGGGCGAGGGCACGTGCTCGGACCACTTGGCCATGGCGCCGATGGTCCCCACCTGGTCGAAGCGCTGGAACGTGGCGCCCCGGTCGGGGTACTGGATGCCCATGCGGCGGCAGCTGGTGATCAGCAACACGCGGTTGCCCTCGACCTCTTCCACGGCCACGCCGGACAGCACGTTGGCCACCCCGGGGCCGTTGCTGGCGATGCACACGCCCAGCCGGCCGGTCATGCGCGCATACGCGCCGGCCATGTGCATGCCCGAGGACTCGTGCCGCGGCGTGAACAGCTGGATGTCGTGGTTCACCAGCCCCTTGCACAGGGCCAGGTAGGAGCCGTCGACGATGCCGAAGGCCGCATTCACGCCCTCCTCGCGCAGGGCCCGCGCCAGGTACTCGCCGCCCGAGATGGTCGTACTCATGATCGTTCCTCCTGGGCCGCGTGCGGCCTCAGCATGTCGTGCAGGTTGTCGATGCAGCGCTGCAGGTGTCGCTCGACGAAGGTGTCGGTCAGCTCCCCCTCGTGGCCCATGTACACGGCCATGCGGGTGCGGAAGTGGTGGGAGACCAGCGCCGCGAGCAGCATCACGTAGGTGTTGTTGATCAGCCAGGCCGCGTGCTCGACGTCGATGTCCACGCGGACGGTGCCCCACTCGATCCCGGCGCGGATGGCGCGTTCGAGGTTCTCGGCGGTGGGCTGCTCCACCTCGCGGGACAGGGCGTCGGCGAAGACCTCCATACCCGGGGCGCCGTAGCTGAGGTAGAGCGTCACGTACTCGGGGTACTCGCGAGCGAAGGCCACGCCGGCGCGGAACACGTGATCCACCAGGGCGTGGATGTCCCAGTCCGGGTTCACCTCGGACCACACCGCGGTGCGGGACCGCTCCAGCCCATCCCGGCACACGTACAGGTACAGCTCTTCCTTGTTGTCGAAGTACGTGTAGATGGATCCCTTGGAGATGCCGCAGCGCCGGGCCAGGGCGGCCATGTCCGTGCGCGTGTAGCCGCGCTCGGCAAAGAACAGGGCCGCCTCGCGCAGCACCCTTTCGCGCTTCTCGGGGGGGATGTTCCGGAGGGTGTCCTTGGGCATCTATTCTCCAGTGACTGACCAGTCAGTCATTGTGATCTACGGGAGGCAGGGAGGCCTGTCAAGGACGGAGAACACGGGGGCGCCGGGATCAGCGGACGTGGAGGGTGAAGGTGTCCTCGGGCAGCTCGACCGCGGAGCTGAATTCGCCGACGGGCAGCCCCTCGCACAGGGGGGTGCCCTTCAGGTCGGTGTCCGCCACGACATCGATTCCCGGGCTGTCCTCGATGGCGTTGAACACGCGGAGCCGCAGGTGGTCGGCCGACGGCGCCGAGGGATCGTCCTGGGAGCGGGTCAGGAAGCGCGCGTGGGAGGGGCCGGTGAAGACGACCGTGTAGTGGAAGTCGTTGTCGTACACTTCGTAGAACGCGCCCGCGATGGGGGTGTCCGTGAGGGGGTTCTCGCCCAGTGCGCACACGTCGATGAGGTGGGTGCCTGCAACGAGATCGGTGGAGTAGCCCGTCGTCCACGGATCCGGCCATACCCCGGTGGGCTGGAGGGCGGAGATCTCGGCATGCCACACACCGTCCACGAACACGTCCACCGCCCCCTCGGTGGAGGCGCCGTGGACGTACCGGACGGCGGGGTGGCCCGGCGCTGGGGTGAACTGGTTATCGGCCACCGTGATGGACTCGATCGGGGGTGCCCCTCCCAGGGTCCCGAAGAAGAACACGGTGTACGACAAGCCCGCGAACAGGGTCTGAGGCTCCGTGGAGAAGAGGGGGACGTCTACCGTGTCGTCGTCGTCGTCGGACCCGTGGCCCGTGTCGTCGTCGCTGGTCCCGTGGGAGTCGTCGTCGTCGGCCGGCGTGGTGTCGTCGTCGTCGGCCGGCGTGGTGTCGTCGTCATCGCTCGGCGTGGTGTCGTCGTCCAGCCGCTGCGACCACTCCTCCCACGGGGGAAGCACGCAACCGCCGAGGAGCAGCAGTGACGATCCTACGAGAGCCAGGCCGGGTCGAATCCCTCGCATCCGCCGCCCTCAGAACCGGAACGTCACGTAGGTGACGGGACCCGGCAGGAACGCCACGGGACGGTCCTCCCTGGGCGGGATCACCAGCACCAGCAGCCCGGCCACGCCGATGCCCACGCCGGTCAGGCCGACGGCGAGCCCGGCGATGTTGGCCCGGCGCGCGGCCATGTAGGGAGCCTGTTCGGTCAGGCCGGCCCCGGATCGATAGGCGCCCAGGCTCACCGCGAACCCTGCGACGGCGGTGGCCGCGCCGCCGACCAGGAGCACGGTGCCGCCCGTTCGCCGTCGATCGATGGCGGGCGCGGGGTCGTCCTTGGCCTCCAGGCGTTTGAGTCGGGTCTCGGCGTCGGCCACGAGGCCCGCGATCTCCTCGTCGTCCACGCCCTCGGTCCACTCCACGAGGTTGCGCAGGTCCCGCTCGGCGATCTCGTCCTGATCCAGGCAGTGAGCGAGTACGCCGCGCCAGTACAGCAGGATGGACGATCCAGACTCCTCATAGCCCACGTCCACGGCCTCCCAGGCGCCGGCCACCTTCTGGTAGCCCTGCGCGGCCAGGCGCACGTCCTGGGTGTAGATCTCGGCGCAGTACTCCTGGTTGACGTCATTGGCCAGCACGGCGAGGTTCTCGACCTCGTCACCCGGCGCCGCCAGGGCCGGTGAGGTTGCGATCAGGGAGGCGCTCAGCAGCTGAAACCATCGCATACGCAACATCGTGTTCCCTCGACGGACGAGGATACCATGCGCGCCCTTGCCCCCCACTCAACCTTCAACCTTCAACTTTCAACCTTCAACCATGCTAAAGAGGCTCCAGAGTCGAACAATCCCTGCTCACCAGGTGTTCGCCTCTGGCGAGGATAGAGATGAACAAGGAAAAGCTACTCGAGGCGCTGCGCGGCGGGCTGCGCGGCGGGCTGGGCTACGGCCTGGCCGTGGGCATCGTCCACCTGGCCATCGGCACGGGATTGATCCTCTCCCTGGGCATGCCCCCGATGCCCTGGTTCGCGGCCAAGTCGATCCTCATCGAGGTGCCGCTGGTGTGGGTGCTGGGGCTCTTGCTGTTCCCCGTGTACCTGAGCAAGCGCGGCAACCTGATCCACCCCGCGGTGCTCACCGTCCTGATCATCGTGCTCGAGCGCTTCGTGGCGGTGGACCCGAGCAAGCTGCAGATGTGGGTGGCCCCGGCCGTGGTCGCGCTGGTCCTGTACGCCCTGGGCGCCTGGATCGCCCGCAAGAAGCTGTGGGTCACGGCCGTGCTGGCGGTGGCGCTGCCGGTCGTCTTCCTGGCCATCCCCATCGTCGAGCACAAGCTCAGCGGCGGCTACGAGGTCGCGGCGGCCGACCGCGGTACCCCCCCGGCGAACGCCCCCGACGTGGTGTTCATCGTCATGGACACGGTCCAGGCCCAGTCCGTGTCTGCCTACGGGCACGATCGCGAGACCACGCCCCACTTCGACCAGTTCGCCGCCGAGGGCGTGCTCTTCGAAGAGGCCACGGCGCCGGCCACCTGGTCGCTGCCGGCCCACGCCTCCCTGTTCACCGGCACCCTGCCGTCGGTGCACAACGGCCACGCCGAGACCCGTTGGCTCGACGACAAGCTGCCCACCCTGGCCGACACCATGGCCGAGGCGGGTTGGGAGACCCGCTGCTTCACCGCCAACGCCCACGTGAGCCCCAGCTTCGGCCTCACCCGCGGGTTCCACTGGTCTGACAACGCCTGGATCACCGGCGCCGGTGGCCGCGGCTTCTCGTTCATCTACCGTCTCGTGGACTCCCTGGGCGTCACCGCCAAGGACAAGGGGGGCGGCCAGGTGGTGACCAACATCGAGAACTGGATGGCCGACCGCCCCGCGGACGCGCCGCCAGCCTTCGTGTTCGTCAACTTCCTCGAGGCCCACTTCCCCTTCCATCAGCTGCCCGACGACTTCCGCTACGCGTACACCGACCTCTCCCTGGGCGAGCTGCGTACGGTGGGCCAGATCGCCTTTGGCGTGCAGATGGGCCGCCAGCTCACCGACGAGGAGTTCGAGCGCATCCACCAGCCCATCGTCGACCTGTACGACGGCGGCGTGCTGTACACCGACTTCCTGGTCAGCCAGGTGATCGACCAGTGGAAGCAGCGGGGCACCTACGACGACACCGTGTTCGTCATCCTCGCCGACCACGGCGAGATGGTCGGCGAGCACCGCGCCTTCGGCCACGTCACCTCCATGTACGAGGAGGACCTGCGCGTGCCCTTCGCCTTCCGCTACCCGCCGAAGATCCCGGCGGGCAGCCGTGTCGAGCCCCCCGTGTCCACCCTCGGGACCTATGCCACGATCCTGGACCTGCTCGACCTCGAGGCCCCCGACACCCTGGACGTTGCATCGCTCATGCCCGCCCTGCAGGGGGAAGAGGCCGGCATCCCGGTGATGGCCGAGCGCTTCGAGGAGCACATGCTCTCCGCGCGGTTCAAGCCCGGCGAGGCCAACGGCGAGGGCCCGCTGGTCAGCCCGCGCGGCCGGTACCGCTCCTATCGCAAGGGCGACCTGAAGCTGGTGCAGCACTACGAGGACGGCAGGTTCTCCACCCACATGTACGACCTGGCCAAGGACCCGGGCGAGATGAACGACCTGGCCAACGTGGGCATGATGATGGTCACCCGACAGGACCTGGAGAAGGACGTCGAGGTCTACGCCATGGCCCTGGGCCTGCCCACCCTCGACGCCGAGATCGACGTCGCCGGGGCCGGCGAGGCCGGCGGCCCCCCCGAGCTCAGCGCCGCCGCGCGCGCCCAGCTCGAGGCGTTGGGATACCTCGAACCCGAGGGAGAGGTGGACGAGGAGCCCGAAAAGGAGTCTCCTGAAGAGTAGCGGAAGCGGAAGGACCGACACGCGATGAACACCCCGAAACGATGGCTGTACCTGCTGGCCCTGGGCGTCTTCCTGGCCGGCTGCCCTGACAACGGAGACGATGACTCGGCCGGCGATCCAGGCTGGTACGAGATGACCAGCGGCACCAGCGCGACCCTGCGCGGCGTGTGGGCTCCCGGCGACAACAGCGCCTTTGCCGTGGGCGACGACGGAACCATCCTGCAGTACGACGGCTCGGCGTGGTCCGCCACCACCGTCGAGCCCTACCCCGGCACCAACATCGTGGTGGACCTCGAAGGGGTCTGGGGTGCCTCCGGCACGGACATGTTCGCCGTGGGCATCGCCCCCAACGACGTGATCACCGAGGGCGAGATCTGGCACCTGAGCGGCGGTACGTGGGCCATGGACCAGACGCCCATCGACGGTGGCCTCGAGGCGATCCACGGCGTGGCCGGTGCCTGCGCCTTTGCCGTCGGCTCCTGGTACGAGCCGGACTGGGAGGAGCCGGGGGGACGCGGCTACCTCGTGATGCAGGACTCCACCGGCGGCGGCACCTTCTCCCGCGCCGTGGAGGAGAACAACAGCTCCGAGCTGCGCGGTGTCTGGGCCGAGACCTGCAGCAACGTCTTCGCCGTCGGTGGCTACGAGGAGGCCCGCATCCTCCACCACGTCGGCGGTGACTGGACCGTCGAGGACCTGCCCATCGGCAACAACCTCTGGGCCGTCTGGGCCGCGTCCGGCAACGACGCCTTCGCCGTGGGCGATGCCGGCAAGATCTTCCGCTACGACGGCACCACCTGGACCGAGATGAACACCGGCGTCACCGCCAACCTACGCGGCATCTGGGGCACCTCCGCCGACAACGTCTACGCCGTGGGCTTCTCGGGCACGGTGCTGCAGTTCGACGGGACGTCCTGGACCATCCTCAACGTCGGCTCGGGCGCCGACTTCAAGGCCGTGCACGGCACCTCGGAGACCGACGTCTTCGTGGTCGGCTCCGACGGGACGATCCTGCGGTACGGGGTGGAGTAGCTCGCAGCCTCGGCGTCAGAGGTGGAACTCCGTGTGGACGCCCAGCATGTGCTCGGCGTCGCCTTCCATCGGCAGCGTGGCCTGGTAGTTCAGCGCCACGTGGAAGTGGTGGGTCGCGCGGATGCCGAATGCGCCGATGACCTCCCAGTAGTCGTCGCCGTCTGCGGAGAGGTCGGGATCGAAGCGGTCGCCGCGCCCGATGACGAACAGGTTGGCCGGCAGCTCGACGCGAGCCCCGTAGCTCATGCCCAGGTTGGTGGTCAGCTCGTCCGGCATCCCCTCCTGCCCGGCGATGACCTGCGCCCAGATCGCCAGCTTGTCGCCGCTGACCTTGGTGCAGTCCGCCGACCTGATCTCGTTGGCCAGGCGGTAGGTGACGGCGCCGCCGAACTGCCGGTGCGTCTCGTCGTCCTCGGTGATGGGGAACTCGCCGCGGAAGTACCCGCTGATCTGGAGTCCGCCCATGGCGCGCGACATGGGCGCGGGGCGGAACGACAGCCGGCCGATGAAGTCCTTGAGGCCGTCCTCGTCGATGCCGTGGTAGCCCTCGCCGTTGTACAGGCCCAGGTGGTAGGCGAGGTGCTCGTCGATGTGGCCGATGAAGGACACGCCGAAGTCCGCGGATGGGTAGTGATACGCGTTCTCGATCATCACCTTGCCCAGGAATCGCGCGCCCTCGATGTGCTCGATCCAGTCGATCCAGGGGGTGTGGCCGAGGCCCAGACGGACGTTGGCGTGGATCGGCACGACGCCGAGGTTCACGTAGGCGTACTTGAGCCGCCCCTGGAGCGACCCCACCAGCTTGCTGTCGCCCACCTCGGAGGAACCGTCCGCGGCCGTGGCCAGCTCGCCGGACGAACCCGCGTCCTTGACCGTGGTCACGTCGTAGGTGACGCGGGCGCCGAGCCAGTCGTTGACCTTGAGCTTCATGCCCAGGTAGCCCCGCGACAGGTGGAACGCGTTGGGGTGCTCCTCCGCGCTCAGGTTGAACTGGTAGTCCGCGTACAGCTTGATGTCCGGCGCCACCTCGACACCCCTGTAGACGAGCCTGGCCTTCGAGTCGCCGTCGTCCGACGCGGCCGCGATCGGGGGCGACGCCAGGGCGGTGAGCAGGAGCGCGGCCGCCGCCGCGAGGAACAGACCTGGGGAACGTGTCATCGGGAACTCCATCCAGGGTTCGCCGTCATGTTACGCAGGGAGCGCGGTTTTGCGACCCGGGCGAGGCTACGTTTCGGTGACAGCGGGTCACTCCCCGGCACCAGGAGACGGCGGACTACCTGGAGGGTAAGCACGACTGATGCCGATGGGAACCATCTGCGCGCAGCGGTGTCCTAGTACGCAGCTCGGAGGTGGAGACGATGATCCGACGATCGACCTGGACTTCCCTGGTACTGACGGCCCTCGCGGTGGTGTGGATTGCCGCGCCGGCCGCGGCGGACGAATGTCCGGCCGGCAAGATCGACCTGCTGGGCCACTGTTGCTGGCCCGGTCAGGACTGGGGCCTGACCACACAGCGTTGCATCGGCACACCCCAGTGTCCGGACTGGGCCTACCCCTCCGGGGACGACTGCCTGTCTGTGTACGAGCCGAGCCCTGTGCCCGAGTACGCCGGCGTGGTCCGCGCGGACTGCTCGACCACGGCCACGAGCCTGCCGGGAGATGCTGGCGAGCGATACCTGATCGCGTGCCCCGACGGCTGCGGTACCAGCACGCTCTGGGGAACCGGCGTGTACACGGACGACTCGTCCGTGTGCTCCGCGGCCATCCACAACGGCATCGTCACGTCCGAGGGGGGTGTGTTCAGCCTGGTGGTGCTGCCCGGCCGGGACAGCTACCAGGCGACCCAGCGCCACGGCATCACCTCCAGCACCTGGGCGCGGTGGGGCCGGAGCTTCGCGGTGGTCCTCAATGGAGTCGAGGAGACAGTCTGGCAGGCCGCCGGGTACATCGAACTTTAGTAATGTACGTGCGCATTTGTCTCGTGCCCCTGGCCGAAAGCGGGTATGATGCGCAACTTCGTGAGTAGACTGCAGGCGTTGCCCGAGTTCCCACACCCTCGGTGACCCGTCTCAACCCCGATTGTTCACGTCCCTCGTAGGAGACGCATGGCCAAGCCCAGAACCTCCTCGCAAACGCACGACCCGGCGCGGTCCGCGGACCCGCAGGCGGGGACGTCCACCTCCCTGTCGAGCTCCTTCACCTCCGATCAACTCGGTGAGATGAAGAGCGTGCTCATGGAGCTGGACATGGCCGTGGCCAACGGCCAGGCCCACGCCAAGGCGGCCAGCCAGACCTTCGCACGTCAGACGGACCAGCTGTTCGAGCAGCCGGCCGCCGAGCAGCAGAAGGCGGGGGAGGGCAAGGGGGACACGGAGCCGCTGCGGCTGTACCTGCGCAAGATGGCGGCGGCGTCGCTGCTGACCCGTGACGGCGAGATCGAGCTCGCGAGGGCCATCGAGAGCGGTGACCTCCGGGCCCGCCTGACCTGCCTCTCGGCCTGGACGTCGCTGGGTTCCCTGCTGCGACTGGGCACCGAGGACGGCGTGCGCAGAGGCGACCTCACCCCCGACGCCCCCGAAGAGGAGATGGCCCGCCTCGAGTCCATCCGCGCCTCGCTGGTGGAGCTGGGGGTCGAGCTCGACCGGCTCGAGACGACGGACACGGACACCCTCGACGCAGAGCAGCGCACCGAACACGAGCAGCGGATCGAGGACCTCTTCGAGCAGATCTTCGACACCCACAAGCCCCTCGGACTGGGACCCGCCCAGTTCCGGCGCATCGTCAACACCCTCCACGAGCGGGCTCGTGACGCCCGCGACGAGCTGCGGCGGGTGGATCGCGCGGCCTCGGCCGCTGGCGTCCGCATCGACGAGCTCTTCGCCATCCTCAAGGGTGTGCATGCCACCGAGGAGCCCACCGGGCCCCTGGCCGACGACACGCGCATGCTCGAACACATCGCCACGCAGGCTGCTCGCCGGCTCGGCGCCATCGCCGACGAGGCGGGGCTGCCCGTGGAGGAGCTGGTGCGGGTGGACGACGAGGTCCAGCGGGCCTACTCGTCCGCCGAGCAGTCCAAGCAGGCGCTCATCCTGGCCAACCTGCGCCTCGTGGTGAGCATCGCCAAGAAGTACACCAACCGCGGCCTGCAGTTCCTGGACCTGATCCAGG
>CAZLEO010000139.1:0-24365 GCA_964558555.1 uncultured Rickettsiales bacterium
AGCTGACCGAAGTAGAACCCCCGGGGCCCAATATGGCGGAGGAGGAGGGATTTGACTTGGGGTGAAGCAATTCCACGTAGTGGAATTGTTCGGCCCAAGCTACGAGGTCAGCGAAGCTGACCGAAGTAGAACCCCCGGGGCCCAATATGGCGGAGGAGGAGGGATTTGAACCCCCGGTGACTTGCGCCACAACGGTTTTCAAGACCGCCGCCTTAAGCCGCTCGGCCACTCCTCCAGAGCTGGTGAACCAGCCCCTACTTGGCTAACCGACCCTCACTGATTTGGCAAGAGAGGAGCGAGATTCGTCTTGAATTGTAGCCAAGGGAGAACCCGCAGACATTTTGCTGTCAGTTATTCCGTCCTCGGCTCGTCAGACAGCCTGAGCGCAGCAAGCCAACAGGAGAGAGCAATGGACAAGGTTATCGCGGAAGCCGTCAAGCAGGCCCTGAAGTTCTTCCAGACTCTCGGGACACCACGCGACCTGGCCAGGGGCGCGGAGGAAGTCCTCAAGGCCGCGGGTAAGGTGGTGAAGGGATGAGCAGCAAGCCTGAAAGAGCCAACCATCAGGACGCGACCCGTGCAGCGCGCAAACTGGTCCTGATCTCCAGGGACCCCACCGTGGGTGGCATGGCAGGTGGAACCGGCAGCACAGGTCGCTTCGTACTGGACCTCATCTACCACCTGCTAAAAATCCCCATCTGCTTCCGGCGCTGATCCCGGCCAAGCCGGACGGCGCCAAGGCGGGGCGCGGCCCCTGTCCATTTTGCGGCGCACACTGCACCGCCAGGTAAAATTTGATTTCAATACAACATAAGTTGCCATATTTCCGGGCAAATTCGGCTTTGAAAGCTGCCTTCAATTTCTTCTCCCCTAACACTCCTCGCACAAACAGACCGGGCCACCATCTGCCAAGAAATGGGAAGACAAGGCCTGGCAGACTGGGGGAAGATGCGATCTTCCAACCCCCTTTGATGAACCACGGTATTGGGAGGTGTTCGTGGAGAACTGGCAGCTGTTCATTGATGAGTCGGGTGAGCTCGTCCACCGAAGGAGCGTGAACGTCGTCACCGGGCTCTTGATCCAGGAACCGAGCGCCAAGATCCTCGATCAGCGCCTGAGACAGTCGCTCGGTGAGGTCTTTCCGCGGATCCCCTACCCGCCGCACGCCTCGCACCTCAACATCCCCGCTTCCAGGATTGCCGGCCACGCGCTTACGCCGGCCGCGGAAACTCCGCGAGACAAGGAGCTGGCCCGGCGTATTCACCCGGCACATCAGGCGGTGGTGAATGCCGAGGCGCCGACTCTCGCCGAGTTCAAGCAGGCGCTCACCGAAAAACGGTGGCCCAAATACGACGCGATCCAGGCCTGCAACAGCTGGCTGGCGGACAGGGAGCGTCCCCTCTTCCTCGCCCTGCGTCAGCTGGCGGAGGAGCAGCGGCTCGCCATGGGAGCGCTGCTGCAGGACATGTGCGACAGCTACGGCCCCCAGCGCCTGTTCCTGGTGGGAGCTGCCAGCGTTCGCAAGGACGGCGCCTCCGAGAATCTACAGGGTCAAGATCTGTACATGGTGCTGCTGCAGGAGCTGTTCAACCGGATGGTGGCGCTGCTTCGCAGCCGAGACGGAAAGAAGCGCATCGTCCATGTTCAGGTGGCGCGGCGCATGGTCAAGGGAGGCCGGCGGCCCCTGCGGAATTTGCTGGCTCCCGATATTTCGGCCGCCCGGGCCAAGGCGCTCGGCTTCCCACATCTCGCCCCGGACACGCCGGAGCTCTCACCACCGCTCCGGCTCATCACCGGCGCTCCCGTGGACCTGAACCACGACAGCGAAGCTCACCCGGGGCTGGTCCTGGCTGACCACCTGTCCAACCGCCTCTTCGGGGCGCTCATCTCCTGCCGCTCCACCGGCTGGGAAAACCTAACCAGCGCGGCGAGCAGCCGGTTCGCAATCCCGCTGGAATCGATCATGCGTGGCGGTGCGCTCCAGGAAGCACTGCCAGGAATGGCCACGGACGGCAAGCCATCGCTGGCGGTGCGCGGCGCCTTTTCGGGGATGGAGTCGCCGGACCTCGCAGAGGTCTCGCCCCCCTGGGCACGGGATCAGGCTGAAGCCTGGATCATCGCCGCGCAGGCATGCCGGGGCGCCAGCGGTCGGGGAGGTGAAGCATGACGCTGGTGGAGACCTTGACGGCGGTTCGAGACCTGCCGCAGACCGATCCTCACTTCCGCGACGCCATGCTGGAGCTGCGCAGGGCGATCTGTACGATCACAGTGCAGGGCAAGCCCCTGTGGAAGGATGAGGACAAGAGCCCGGTGGGCCCATTCGAAGATTGCCGCCAGAAAACCGTGTCGGACGTATGGCTCGAGCTCCTACAGCAGCTCAAGGGGGGCCAGCTGGTGGTCAACCCCGATGACAAGGACCGGTCAAAACGCAGCTATATCAAAAACCTGGTTCGCTGGCGGCTGCATGACTGTTACCGGATGCTCAAGAGGAACAGGTCCCAGGACCACGTGGAGTTGAAGGACGAATTGCAGGGAGCGCCCGCGCCGAACCCCGATGAGGTGCTGGATACCTCCCACGCGCTGGAGCTCCTCAAGACCCGGGTTCTGGTCCACGCCCGCCAGGCCCGGCGCCGACAGATCGACCGCGACAGGCTGGACCATTACTGGAAGCAGGCCATTCTTCTCTGCATTGAAGGAGCGGATATGGCGGAGGTCCTCGCATCCACAGAGGGCCTGGAACCAGGCGCGACTGAAGAGGACACCATCAAGGCTCGCGACCGTGTGCTCGCAGGCCAGAGCAGGCTGCGCAAGGCGCTGTTCCAGGCGGTTGACGCGCTGGAGCAGGCAGGTTCCTCCGCGGATTCAACACCCGCAGGCTGCCTTTGTGAGGACGAGCCGATGCTCGTGCGGCAATTCATCGACAGGATGCTGTACCGCCGCAGCAAGACCGAAAACAAATAGCCCATGCGAAAAATGCGAAAAGAAATAACGCTCGTTGGTGTCAGAAGAAGATTCGAGGCTGCGTCAGGCACACGAGGCCAATGATGAAAAAGCCAAACTGGAACAAAGAGCTCAAGGACCTGCTCGCGCTCGGCGAAGCGGACACGATAGAGACAATGGGCGTGGACGGAGAGGAGCCGAGCACCGGCTGGGGTGACACCCGGTCCCCCTATACCGCAGAGGACGGGAGGGTCGATCACGACCGGGTGCTGATGGCGCTGGATGAGGGCAGGCTAGAAATGATGCCCAAGGGAGAACAGACGCCAGATCTCGGCTGCCTGTGGCAGCCACCGGAAGATCCGGGCCTGGTCTACTGGGAAGCGCCAGAAGCGGCGTCGCTTCTGCGAGGCGCACCGCACTGTCCCCGGGGAGACGATTTGCTCTTCGACCTCCGCGCGGAGCCGGAGCCCCCCGTCGTTCACTTCGTTGCTGCAGGGGAGGAATACGTGGCGCATGTCACCGCCGGAGGTGTGCACTGGGCACAGATCATCCGGGAAGCATCGGAGGCCCTCGCAGACGCCTTCAATGTCAGGGCCGAGCCCCTGGCGGTACCCGCGCCTCCGCCCATCAACGAGCTCCTCGCAGGGCAACCCTGCCCGGACTGGCTGATGGAGATGGCAGCATCACAGCTTCAGTCTCCCTCTGTCCTGGAGCGCCTGTCAGGTCCGGGTACGCTGGCGCGCCACTGGACCCCGGGAGGACACGGAGAAGCAGACGCGGTGTTGCAAGAGCTCCTCTCCGGCGAACCCACGACGCTGCCCTTCGATCAGGCGCGACAATGGGCGGGCGCCCTGGACGAAGGATCCATCGAGTTGCTGGAGCGGCTCGCCATAGCAGAAACGGACGACCTGTCCGAGCTCCTCGCCTCCATACACCAGGCAGCCGCGACAGAAGCACCTGAGCTACAGATGTTGGTGCGCGATCTCGTGCGCAGGAGAGATACGCTCGCTTCTGCCGAGTATGTGCTCCGGCAGGCCGACGGTGCAGAGTCCATCTCCCGCGCCCTGGCCGCGCTGGACGAGGCAGCGCGGGAATCTCTGCTGACCCTCTCCATGGCGGAAGATCCGGGAGACGAGGCCCTGCTCTCAACCGTGTCCTGGAAGCAACCAGACGCCTGGTGGGGCAAGCTCGCACGCCAAGCTCACAGCAGCAGATGACCGGCACACCGGCATTCTTGCGCCGAAGCATCTTCAAGATACTTACCGGCGGCTCGAGTCCAACGCCCACCACGAAGAAGCTCTGCAGCCTCGCGTTGGCCTGCCCCTTCATCTGGCCGGGCGATGCTGGTCTGCAGCGGCAGGCTGCCTCGCTGGGGATCGCCCCGCAGAGTGAACCGGAGCAGCTGCGCCCGGGCCAGAGCTTGCTGGTGTCGGTCCGACAGGGCAGCAACGTCGCGACGCACCTGTACCTGCTCTCCTCTTCCGCGATGGGCGGGAGCGGGGCGCATGCTGTCCCGTTCGTCAATCGCGCCAATGAAGTGCTGAACCAGATGACCCGGCTGACCACGCTGCATCTGCCCGTCGCCGCCACGCTCCGCCCCCTTCGAGAGGCGCACAACCTTGAGGCCTGGCACCTGTACAGCCCAAACGGCGGAGAAAACCGCCAGCTCGACGGCGCCTCCTATGGCCTGGCCATGCTCCTCGGGCTGGCCTCGCTCTGGCAAAACCGCCCCCTTCCGCACGACCTGTGCGCCCTGGCCACGGTGGACCTCGAGGGGCACCTGGGCGCCGTGGGCGAGCTCAAAGAAAAAATGACCACCGTCGCCACCTGTGCCCTGGGCGTGAGGCGGATCATCGTGGCTCCCGAGCAGCGGCGGGAGGCTGAGACCGTGGCGCGCCTCATAGAGGAAGCTCATCCCGAACTCCGCCTCGAGGTCCTGGGTGAGTGGGCCAGAGTGAGCGACCTCCTCCCGCATGTGCTCCCGCCATCGCCGCAAAGCGAGGAGAGCGCGCCCGGCGAGGAGGAGGCGGTCCAGATGGCGCGGGACTACTACATGCTGGCGCTGAAAGGCTCATCGGCCTTGCTGGACTGGAGCGGCATCAGGGAAGGGGCAGCGCGGGTTATCCAGGCGCTCAAAAAAGGTAGGCCGAACAGCGAGGCGCTCAAGCAAGCCGAGCTGGCTCAAATGATCGCGGCCCGGCACTGCGGCGTTGGCGAGCTGATCGAGTGGCCGTCGGAGGTCTGGCTTGGCCGCCAGCCGCGACCCCTGCGGCTAGAATTGCTGGCCCACGTGGTCCAGTCCGCAGCGGACGGCGCCGCGGACAATGAGCGCGAGTATGCAACGCGAGCGCTGCGGCAGATCCCAGCGCGGGGAGAGGAGCATGAAGCCGACCTGAAGCTCCTGGGCGCCATCGCCAGAGCGCTGGCTGCGGTCGGTGAGTACGAGGAGGCAAAGGATGTCTTGCGCCGCGCGCTGGCCGGGTGGCTCGCCATTTATCAAGCCCATCAGGCGAGCTTCGCGCTGAGCGAATATCTCCGCGTGCTGGGGTGCCTGGGTGAAGGCGCCATGGGCGAGCTGGCCGCCGCCGAGGACATGCTTCAACGCGTGCTGGATGATCCCAGGACCGAGAAGACCTCCAGGGCTTTTGTGCTGCTCGCAGCTGGACGGGCTCACATCTGTATGGGCCAGCCGGCCGCCGGAGTCGCTTACCTGGCCGGGGATCGCGATGGCGTCAAGTGGGAGCTGACGCACTGGCATTTGCAGCTTTCGCGGCTCCGCTGGCTGGCCCGTGGCCAGCAGTCATCGGGCGCGCTGGAGCAAGCGCAGGCCACCCGCAGGACCCTGGCCGAGCGAACCACCACGTGCACGGGCAGCAAGGGCTGCCACATATACCAGCTGCTGTCTGCGCTCGACGAGGCCATTGTTGGTGGTGCAGATCCCGGGCCAGCGCTTGCCGAGCTTCGTGACGCCGGCAAGGCCAGCGAGCTCGACCGGCTGGCGCCAGCCAGCCTGTCCGCGCAGGAGCAGGCGCGGAGAATCGCTGACTGCTACCGCTACTAATCGGGCCGGGCGCCCTGTCCGGATCTTTCTCGGGTCTTTCGTCCCGATAACGCGAAGGTCGGCTCGCCATTGGCGTCCGATACGGGCACCGAGAGCACATCACAGCCATATATATCGTCCACCCAGCTCGGGTGATGCTGGCGCCCGTCCACCCTGGGTTCCTTGCCATCGGGCAGGAGCACGGGGATCCGCCGCCCGGAGCCCGGATCAGATCTCAGCTCCCAGACCGCGCCGCAGCCACACCGGACCTGAAAGCACCTCCGCTTTCGCGGCGTGAGCCTTCCCTGGCCGGGACAGATGGGACAGTCGCAGAGGGCCGAGATTGCTGAGGCCGCCAGCGCCAACGCCTGCTCCAGGCTCTCCCTGAGGGCCAGTTCCTTGCGCGCCTCTTCCATGAGGGGACGGAGCTGCCGCCGCTCCTGCATCCGGCTGCTGCGCATTCTCCTGTCTCCCCGGTTGTGGGCCAGGTCGAGGTTGATCCGGTCCAGGTCACGAGCGAGGCTTTTGCTCTCGCGCCTGGCCTTCTCCAGCCCATGCGTCAAGCCGGTGGCCGCAAGCTCGGCGGCGCCCGGGGCTTGCAGCAGCCACGCCTGGTTGCGCGACACCTTCAGCCAGGGCGCGGCCTTCGCCTCGGCCGGTATCTTCGTACGCGGCAGGTTCAACGCGGGTGGGTAGGCGAGCATGCGCGGCGTCAAAGTGACCCAACGGATAACCCGCGCCAGACGCTCGACGCTGTCCAGAGAAAACGGAGAGAGCCGGATGAAATCCGTCTGGGGCGCTCCCGGCTTGGCCGGAGGGTGACCAACGCCAGCCAGGAAGGAGCGATGCCGGAGCCGCACCTTGGCCTCCTTGTCGGGGACCGTGGGGTGCATGATCACGGTCCATGCGCGCTTGTGACTCGCGGCCTGGCGCAGACGCTCCCGTCGCTGCTCCAGCGTTTTCAGGTCCTGCGCCCGCCCCAGCGCGTGAACCAGCGGCACGAACCGAACCGCGGGGCGCCCTCCAGGATCCACCAGAGAAATTGCGCCATGGTGCTCCCACCGCAAAACATGGCCGCTGCTCAACCGCAACGAAACGCCCGGGTGGATGGGCGTCTCCAGGTCGTCGTCGTGGGGCTCCAACTCGAGCTGGCTGCAGGCCCTGATCAAGGCCAGCATGCACCAGGCGTCCCACCCCTCGACCAGCTCGGTGTTCCGGCGGAAAAGAATAGCCGGGGCCAACGTGCGCGGCGCCCCATACGTCAGCCAGTGGTTCCAAAGCCGGGCCACCCCCCGGTAGTGGACATCGTTTGTCAGGAGGTTCGTCTGGCGCAGGCTGCCTGACACCTCGGCCCGGCGCGACACCATCTTGTATAGGGGGCTGCCCATCAGGCCGAGGAGCCTGTGCAGCAGATCCTCCAGCACCTGGCGCGTCTTTTCAGCCTCTGCGTGGTCCTCCTCGGTCTTGACCGCATCTGCAAAGAGGGTGCAGATACGAACCCGCCGCTGGTGCGTCCCCTCCATCAACTCTCCCGAGAGCCGCTTGTAGATCTCGTTGATGATCCGGTTGACCTCATCCAGCCGCTCTCTGAGCCAGCTGACGAGCCGGTCTACCAGCCGGACCGCCACGCGGTTCTCGTAGAGGTTCCATTCTTCCTCGCGCACCAGGGCCATGATTCGGCGCGGGAAGACGCCATTGAGCCGGAGCTTCTGCCAGTCCTCGGTGTGCGCCGCCAGGTACTCGGGCGCCCGGCGATCGAGTCGCCTGGCCTGTCCGAGGTTGAGCCGCTCTGAATCCACCCGGATGTGGGTCGTGGGCTTGCGACACACCTGCTCCAGGTGGGGCAGCTCTTCTTTGATCAGCCTGGCCAGCTTGTGCACGCTGATGGCGTCGCGCACACCAGGCGCCAGCGGGCTGGCGGAGATCCAGCCAAGCCAGCCTGACTCGGCCATCTGGGGATCGGTGAGCTTGGCCTGCATGGCGAGGATGGCCTCGATCTCGAGGCCCACCGGCAGGGGCTTGTCTGCCACCGGTTTGCGAATCGACTCGCCCCCCCGGGTGGCCACAGTCCAGTGGTCGGTAAGGTCGGGAACCAGGGGCTGCCCCGCGAAGGCTGGTTGCCCGTTGAGGTGGACCTGCGTATCCCCCTCTGGTGGCTGCAGGAAGTAGCGGCCCAAAAGCGGAGACCGGGGCGGCTGCTCGACGGTCTCATCGCTTATGCGGTCGTAGAACCTCAGATTCACGCGCCGGCCCCATTCTGATCGTCTTCCTCGGTCGCATCGCTCCTGCCGAACCGCCTGAGCTCCTTTTCCAGCAACCTGACGCTCTTGACAGGCGGCTCGGTGCCCAGCTCCTTCCAGCTGGTCTGCACGGCGTCGAGCAAGTTCAACAGGTCCTTTTCGACGTTGTCATACCGCTCCGGGATCTTGCGCAGCAAGCGGGTGGCCAGGACATGGTCAACCGCTTCCTCGAGGCTGCCACCGGCCGCCCGGATCACAGGGACATACCGGCCGAGCTGGTCAACCAGCCTGGGGCCCCAGCCCACCTTGAAGTCCTTGAGGGGATCGCGGATACGCTGGTCCAGGTAACGTACGGCGCGGCTGGCATCATCGGCGTGATCCTTCACGGCCTGATCGAACGCCAGCTGCAGCGATTCGAAGGAGACCGGGGTGCGTCCGCGGGGAACGCGGGCCAGCTTGAACCGTTCGGGCCGATGAGGAAACTCCATCACGTGAGACCGGTCATAACTCTTGTCCGCGAACTCCTTGGTGGTCTCGTCGTGGTTCGCAGTCCCCACGAACCAGACATTGGCTGGCACCCTCAGCTTGCACCCTTCGATGAACATCTCGGGAGCCGAGGGCGCGCTGTGCGTCATCAGCGATAGCAGCCGGTCATCCACCGGATGCTGCAGCAGAGAGAGAAAATCCGAGAAGTACTGCTCCGGATGCGACAGGTTCATCTCGTCGAGCACCACGATCTGGATCGTGTCCCTGTACCTCGGCGTTTGGGCACGGTACAGCCCCTTTAGCAGCTCCTGCTCGTAGAACTTCCGCTCGAACGCGTTGTAGTAGCCCACCAGGTCCTGGGGATCGCGCCAGCCCGCCTGCACCTCCACCATGGTCTCCTCTGTGCCCATGGCCCGGGCGAAGGCGCGCGGCAGGCTGGTCTTGCCCGTGCCGCTGATGCCCTGCAGCAGCAACATGGGCCCCATGGCCAGCCCGGCAAGGAAGCTCCGCAGGTCTGCCTGGGAGTAGTGCAGCACCCGCTCCGGGTTCTTGGGGTCCTGAGCGATTCGCTGCTGCAGATCCCTGACGAAGGCCTCCAGATTGCCGACCTCCGTGGGTGAATAAATCGGCTCCTGCAGCTCCTCGTCGCTGTCCATGGCGGCGCAGGATGGAAAGGGGCTCTTGCCCAGCGCCGTCTCCCGCAGATCGTCCAACTCCGTCCGCAAAGTACCCACCGCCTCCCTGAGCACCGCGATGTGAAGCTCGGCCGACTCCTTGAGGTCGCGCTGGATCTCCAGGTCCGTGGAGGCCTGGCCGGCGCGCGCCAGGCGGGTCTTCAGCTCCTGCACCTCCTCAAGCAGCGCGTACCGCTCCTGACCCCAGCTCTCCTGCTGCTCCTCGAGGGAGGCCAGCCGCTCCGCGGCGCCCGGCTCTGGCCGCTCGGCCAGCTTCTGCTTGAGGTCCTCCCGCTGCTGGCGCAGCTCGAGCAGCTCCCGGGCCACGTCGGCCTCCTCGCGGCCGCCGAAGTTGCGCGCGATCTCCTCGCGGAAATGCAGCTGCTCTTCCAGCTCCTCCCGGGCCTTGCGCGCGGTCTCCAGCCGCCGCTCCAGAGCGGCTATCTCGGCCTGGCTGCGCTCCTGCTGGGCCGCGGCGCGCTGGCCAGCTCGCTGCTCCAGCTCCTCGAGCTGTTCCTTCAGCTCCGACCTGTCGAACTCCAGCTGTCTGCGATCCGTCTCCAGCTCCTTGTGTGCCGTCGACAGCGCCTCCTCGTCGCTGGCAAGCGTCGTCTCGCGTTGCTGCAGCGCGCTGTCCGCCGCATCACGTCCCGTCTGCACCTCGTCGAGCATTTCCTGCCGCTCGTCACGCAGCTGCTTTTCGGCAGTCTTCCTGTCAGCGGCCAGCTGGTCGTCAAAGGTTTTTCGCTTGCGGGCCCGCTCCTCGTTCCACTCGGCGCGCTCATCCGAGATCTTCTTTTCGGTCTCCCCGAGCTGTTCGTGGAGACGCAAGGCCGATTGCTCGAGCTTCTTCAGCGACTCCTGGCGCTGCAGCGCGAAGTCCGCCTCCGCGTTGAGCTCCCGCGCGTGAAGGTCGGCCTGGTCCTCGGCCAGCTTGGCCTGGTCGCGCCGCAATGCCTGCTTGCCCTGCTCAACCTCCTCGATGCGCTGCCCGATGGCCTCTCGCTCTGTCTCGGCCTCGGCGCGCAGCCGCTCGGCCTCCTGGAGCTGCCCCTCGAGTCGCTCCTGCAGCGCGACCGTTTCCTGATCCCGCTCCTCCTGCTCGGCCTGCCACTTCTTTCGCTGCTGCTCCCCCTCCTCCTTCAGCGCCTCCTGATCCGCCTGGTAGATCTCCTTTTGCAGCTCCGCTTCATCCATCAACTCCTGGGCCTCTATTTCGCGCTGCGTCGCCTTCTTGCGCTGGGCATCGAGCAACTGCCTGGCCTCGCTGGCCATGGCCCACATCTCGTCCAGGTTTTGGTCAGCAGGGCGGGGCTCCGGCGTGACCGCCTTGCGGTCCTGCTCGGTGCTCTCCTTGCGCGCGCCGAGCAGCACGTTCTTGATGCGGGAGCCGATGCTTTTCTTTTCCGGAGGAGGATCCGGTTTTTGAGCGGCGACTTCCCCGCTCTGGCCGCCAGTGCTTGACGGACTCGCACCGCTACCTGCTTTCTGCTGTTGCGATTTGGGCTTCGGCTTCCGATTGTTCTGAGTTTTCTTTTTGCGCTTCTTCCTTCGGCTCATACCTTCATCCCCCTGACCTGCTTGAGCGTCCGCGCCGGGTAGCCCAGCAATGCTCCCGCCACGGCCACCGTGTGGTCGATGCACTGTTCGATCTGGCTCAGCCCGGGTGCCCCCTGCTGGCTGTCGTGGACCTGCGGGCCTGTCCGGTTGGCCACCTCATCTACCCGATGAACCAGGTCCGGCACCTGAACCGCCGCCTGCCACATCGGGTGCGCCCCATCGCGGCACGCGGCCAGCATGGTGCCCACCACCAGCGGTCGCAGCTTGCTGTGGGCGTTAAACTCCGTGACGGCCTCAAGCTGCCTCGGCGTCACGGCGCCCAACGACCCGGGCAGCGGAAGTTCCAGGCCGAGGTCTGTGGCCACTCCCTCGAGGAGCGCGCTGTTCACCTCACGGTCGGTGGAGACCTGGTCCTGGACACCGGCGAGGGGCCAGGCGGCCCTCAGGCTCGCGAAGAGCCGCTCCAGGCTTATGCGACATGCCGTGAGCACTGATCGCTGCCGCCAGCGCGAGCCCCCGTCCTCCAGGGTCTCCAGCTCGAGCCAGGCCTCCAGCGCCTCCTTGAGCGGCTCATGGACCGGGGTGTTACGAAACTCTGCAGTGAGCAGCCCCGCCAGGGTCCGTTCGGCGAGCTCGCCGGTGTTCGCTACCATCCCCGCCATTCGACGGTGACTATCCATGATCGTCCTCCTGACAAGCCGGTCCAGCACGGCCTTGAAGTTCGTATCCTGCTCCGCGACCCGGCAAAGCTGACGCTTGAACGCCAGGTCGCTCCCCCTGCCAAACGGCTCACAGGCGTGCCACGCCTGCCCCTCCTCCGCCCCTGCGTGCGGTACGAAGAGGTAAGTGAGCAGGAACACGGGCACGGGGCGCTGCTCGATACAGGTCAGCCGCTCCAGCACCTTGAGGTCACCCTCGACGCCCATCCCCGGCCGCACGCCTTCGTGCAGAACCAGGTCCATGGACCGTCGCTGGCGCAGCATGTGGTTTCGCGACACGTGCAGCACCTCGCGGGCCAGCGGGGCAGAGCCGTCCGCGTCTCGCGGCGGCAGCTGCCACCAGGCCTTGATGCGAAAGGGCCGGTTTTCGTCGCCCAGGTCCAGGGTGGGCCACCTGTCCCCCTCGTGAAGCAGCCTGGCGCTGCTCAGCGACGGACAGAGGAAGGGCCACAGCTCTCCGCTGAATGGGTCGCGAAACACCCAGGCGGGCTCCAGCCGCTCGGCCGCTTCCAGTTCCTCTTCCAGCGCGATTTCTCCTTGCTGGGTGGGGCGCAGGTCCTGGTCCAGGAAGCGCTTGAATCGCAGCTCGTCCACCACGTAGGAGGCGAGGTCCGCGCCCTGGCGCTCCTTGACGCCGAGGTCGGTCCGATCATGCTCCATGCCGAGGCCCAGCCACTCGGACAGCTCATCGGCAGACAGGCGGCGGGCGGCAAGGGCGGTGAGCACGGCCTTCTGCAGCAGATTGAGTCTTCCGGGGGACGGCTGCGGCGCAACCACCCTGAAGGCGTACGCCGGCCACATCAAGTACTCGCGGTCATTGCGCGGCCCTGCAAAGACATGGGCCCGGGGGCGGTAATCGAGCGCCTGGGTCTCAGGGCTAAAGGATGGTGCCATGTTCCCCCTCGCACAGCTCTCGCAGTGCAACCAGGTGTGGAACAGCGGCCATGGCGCGCTCACCCCGGGTCATCTCGAGGTCCCCCACCACCACCAGCAGCCGCTGCTGCCGGCTCAACGCCACGCAGAGCCTGTTGGCGAGCTGCAAGAACCCGTAGCGGCGCCTGAGCTCGGCTTCGCCGCCGAGCCGCCCGCGCTTGGGCTTGCTCGAGCGGACCAGCGACAGGATCACGACGTCGAACTCCTTGCCCTGAAACGCGTCCACCGTGCCCACGCGCAGCAGCTCCCGCTTTCCGTCAGCGGTCCGCCGGTACCGTTGGCTGATCTGCAGGTCTCCCTCGTCGTCCAGGTGGGCCAGCCCCTCCTGCTCCAGCGCGGCCATGATCGCCTTGCGCTGTCCCTGGTAGAACGTGATCACGCCCACGCTGACCTGCCGGTCTCGCTTGACCATGGCGGCCGCCTCCCGGGCCGCTCGGCGCGCCTCCGCCGGCCGGCGCTTGCTCCTACCGCCCTCCTCCCCGCCCTGGCCCAGGGGCACGTCGAGCCAGCACGCCACCTTGTCAGCCAGAGCGGTCCCGTCGGCCAACCTGACGTCGTGGGCGAACTTCTCCGCCGGGAGCCCGGGACGGAAGGCCTCGCCCTCCTGCTCGTAGAACTGCTTGCTGACGAAGTCGCCCAGGATCGGGTGCATGCGGTACTGGACGTCGAGGGTGACGGTCCGCTTGAACCCATCGGCGGCCTCTCGACGGCGCAGCTCCTGAAACAGCCGCCTGAAGAGGCTCCGCTGCAGGGCCTCGGCGGTCTCCTCCTCCACCGACTGCTTCAGCTCGCGCTCCACTTCGGGCTCGAGCATGTGGGGCAGCTGCCGGTGGTCTCCCACCAGGATGATGCGCCGCTCGGCCCTCGACATGGGGATGAACAGATCCATCGGGTTGACCCTCGCCGCCTCGTCGACGATGACGTTTCGGAACAGGGTGTCCTCGCCCTTCGCCTCTGCCATGGCGCCGCTCACCGCCTGCTGGCAGGTGGCGGCCAGCACCTTGGTATAGTGGCGAACCACCCGCGCCACGCCCAGGTGGTCGTTCTCCAGGTCGGTGATCCATGTCTCCACCGCCAGGTCCACGCCCTGCCGAGACGCGGCGACCTTCGAGCCGAGCACGCTGATCATCTCGCACAGCAGGTCAGAGACCCGCGGCGCAGCATCCGGCGAAGCATCTGACGTTGACGCCATGCCCTGCAACTGCTCCCTCAGGCGATCCCGGGCTGCCGCCAGGCGACGCAGCTGTTCGGGGGCGGGCGTCGCGCCCGGCGCGACAGCCACAGCGGCCTCGAGCGTGCGCCGGGTCGCGTCGTCCAGGTCGAAGCCCTCGAGCCTCGAGAGCCTGCTCAGGGCGCGGTGCGCGGCTCGCGGGCCATCCTCGCCGAAGTCCTGCTCCTCGGTCCTGAGGGTGTCCACCGCCAGGAGCGCGAAATCCCGCTCCTCCTGTTCGGACGAGGGCTCCTGGTGGCCGGCTCGCCCGATCCCCGCGCCGAGGGACTCTGCAGAAACCAACAGCTCCGACGGCAAGTATGGACCGGCAAGATCCAGGGCCCGGTTGAGCAGCCTGTCGATGTCCTCTGCTGCCGCGGGGGACCGAAGAAAGCCCACCGCCAGCGCCTTTAGCTCGAGAAACGAGGCGTACAGCGGGTCAGGGGTACCCTCGCCGCGCTCCTGCCTGGCCTGTTGCGCCCGCGCCAGGGTCTCCACCCGCCAGAGCTCAACGCCGTCGACGCTACTGGGCTCCCCCCGGCGCTTGCCCACCTTGACCGCAGGCATGCCCAGGACACGGGTCGCCGACGCGGCGGTCTCCACGGCGTCGTGCTGAAAGCTGGTCAGCAGCCCCGAGCCGCCTGTCCTGCCCACCTCCTCATCCAGGTCCTTGTCTGCGAAGCGGGCCATGAGCGCGGCTACCACCCGGGTCTTGCCCGTGCCGGGCGGCCCCTGGATCAGGGCGATGTCCGGCGTGTTGAGGGCCCGCTTTAGCGCCCGCCGCTGCGTCGGTGTTGGCTGCCCGGGGAACGCCGCCAGCGCCGCGGCGGACAGCGGCTTGATGGGAGGCGGGCGCCGCTGGAGGATCTGCCCCCCTTCCAGCAATACGCCCAGCTGAGAGATGGGGCACTCCCCCGCCCTGACCAGCTGCCACGCTTGCTGGCGACGCTGCAGGCGCATGGCGTCTCCCACAAGGCAGACATGCAGGTACCCGTGGACAGGTGGGATCTTGGTGTCCTGGTCCGGCTGGCTCACCAGGGTCAGGGTCGCGGGCCGGGCCACGAAGCCGTCCACCGTGCCCAGGTAAGGAGGCCGGCCTCTGGACGACACCGGCGCGTCCAGGTTCTTGTCCTGATCCAGGATGACGGCCGGCACCTTCGTGCCCGCCTGAAGCTCCAGGTTGGGCAGCACATGTTGGTTGGCGCGGACGGCCTCACCCGCCTTTTCGGTGAGGGTGAACTCGAAGCCCTTGCCGTCGGGGGTGGGCTCCCTGCGGGTGTACCGCAGCGCCCCCAGCCTTCGCGCCCGGCGCAGGATGTACCGCTCCTCGAGGGCGTTGTACTGCTGCCACAGCTTGAGGTAGCTCTCCTCCCGCGCCCCGAGCACCTCGAGCGTGGACCTGGCGACCCCCCGGAGCTTGCCTGCCTCGGTGACATCGCAGAAGCTCACCTGCCCGGCCGCGAAGTAGAGCGGCGTGCGCTCGTCGCCGGTCAGGGCGCTGGTGGCCGAGACGACGCGGGTCACCTTCAGCACCTCGTTGGCGCCCGCGGCGACATCCGCTGCGAACCCGTTGCCGTGGATGCGGAAGGCAGCGCCCACAGTGGGTCGGCCTTGCGCCGGGCCCGAGATGAGCAGCCGACGCGCGCCGCCAGATTGGCGCGGCGGGAGCAGCAGCTTGTCCGCCAGCCAGTTCACCACCGCCTCCACCGACAGCAGCAGCTTGCGCCGCTTGCGCAGCTTCTCGACGATGTCGTCGGTCACGCCGATCTTCTGCTCACCATCCAGCGGAAACCTCCCTGGCACCTCATGGACCTGGATGACCAGGCGGTTGGGGGCTTCCTTGCGTGGCCGGGCCTGGACCACCCAGCACAGCCGGTAGGTATTGGCGTGGAGGATCTGGTGCAACAGGCGACGATCCGTCTGGTTGGCGCCGGTCACGGGCCAGCTATCGCTGCCCATGCGCACCACCGGCTCGCCGTCGGGGCCGAGCTCCAGGCCGACCTCCTGCTTTCCCCGCGGCGCCGCATCGCCGAAGTCGTCCGCCAGCGACGGTCGCACCTCGAGGCTCCTCACCCGGCCGTGGATCAGATCGCAGACTCTCACGCCTCACCTCCGGCGATCAGGTCGAAGCGGAGCACGCGGTGCAGCATCACCGGTGGGCTCGCGTGAAGGTAAAGGGCGCTCCCCTGCTCGGACACGAACAGCGAGACCGGCTTGTGGTCCAGCCAGCGACGGGGCTCGCCCCCTGGTGTGGCCAGCCGGATCCGTTGTCCCCTGGCCGCCTTCACCTGCACCTGCTTGCCCTTGAAGTGAACCGAGAGCAGCGGCCCTTGATCGGGCGTCTCCATGCCCATCAGGCGCCCGGGCAGGTCGCGTGTCTCGTCCGGTGCGATGGCCACGGCGTGTACGACGCGGGGATTTCCGCCGGGGTCGCCAAGCAACCCGGGATCATCCTCCAGCACGCCTCCGCCGCAGTGCTTGACCCGACCGGGGTCCCAGACCATGACGGCTGCAAGGGCATGATCAGAGCGCAGGCCGTTGCACCAGGGGCAGCGCCGCTCATGGCGGCGGAACGTGGCCGAGCAGCTGCATAGCAGCGTATCGTCTGCGGCGCCGGTCAGACGTCGCGCCAGGGTCGCCATCCCGGGCCGCGCGGCGGGCTCATCGAGCCCCGCGCCGAACATCGACTGCAGCGACTCGAGCAGCTCGCCGAAGACCTGCTCCGGCAATGTACCCCTCGCGCCAGTGCCCTGTTCCAGCGGGTGTCTCAGCGTCAGCGCCTCGAAGGCCATGACCGCCAGGGCGAAGGCATCCGTCAGGCTGTTGGCCGCCCCTCTTCCGCCGGCGAGCTCGGGGGCCGTGTACTTCGTGGCGGGCCCTGGCTCGCCCGGCCGGCTCGTGGGGCGAAACGGCTCGTCCTCCCGGAGCTGCACCTGCGCCCCATGGGCGTTCAATGCAAACAGGATGTTGTCCGGTGACGGCCCGCCGTGAGCCAGGCCGCGCGCGTGCAAGCCCGCCAGCGCGTCCGCCGCCCCGGCGAGGACTTGCAGTCGCCCCCGCAGTCCGCCGGTTTGGAGATACCAGCGAGCGAGGTCCTTCTCCCCGTCGGGTGGGGCGATGAGGTCACGAAATGGGGTCATTCAACATCGTGACGTCTGGTGTTGTGCCGCTCTGACAGGTGTTCCCCCTTCTGGCTCCTGGAGTCGTGGCCACGCTGCACCTTGCACGCATCAGGCAGCGGCCTAGTTGCCCTGCTCCTCGAGCTCCAGGGGACGCAGGTCCGCCTGCAGCCTGGTCAAATCATCGAACCGTTGGCCCAGGATGGCCCGGGCAATGTTCCGGGCGCCGTGCAGCAGCTTTTCACTGTCCTGCTCTTCCAGGCTTCTGTTTCCATGAGCCAGTACCGATCCGTTGCGCCGGCTCGCCAGGTTCTGCAGGCGCTTGATCACCCTCAGCGTTGCGCCCTCCTCCTTTCCGCCGAAGATCTTGCAGGGCAAGGAAGCGTCACGGATACAGAGCAGCGCGAAGCCATCGATGAAGCCTATCCGATCCGGGAGCTCGTGAGCCACTCGCCCCTTGCCAGCCAGTGCCCTCGAGATTTCAACGTACGCTGGCTCCAGCCGCTCCTCGCCTCCCAGCGCCTCGTAGTCTGGCTGGCTGGTATCAAACGAACCGCCGGCCGCCTCCCTCAGCCCTTGCTGCACCAGCGCCTCCATGGCCCGATAAGACAGCAGGCACGAAAAATCATGCCGCTGGTGCTGCTGGTAATGGCTGGCCAGCTCCAGGAACGTGGCCAGCAGCGCCAGTCGATCCCCGTGTGCCACCTTCCGGTGCGCGGCCAGGTGTCTATTCAGGGTCGGAAAATGCGCCGTCACGAGCCCCTTCATTCGTCCCTGCGCGGCGATGGTCTCGGCCTGCTCGACCTCCCGCTGCAGTTGCGGCTGGTCGAGATCCATCCAGCGCGCATAGCAACGGCAGAGTTGCCGCAGCAGCTCGTCCTGACTGATGCGCTGGTTTACCTTCATGCTCTCGGAGAACAGGTCCGCGGCCAGCGGATAATTCCCGGTGAGATACATGTCCTTGGCACGCTGCCTGGCCTGCCTGGCGCGCTGCGGGCTCGGGTTGTCCAGCAGCTTCAGCTCCTCGGTGCCCGGCTCGGGTCGCCGCTGCTCCTTGAGGAACTTGCCCTCCACGTAGCACAGCGGAATGCGCAGCTCCCACGCGGCCTGGGCGGCGGTGGCGCTCATCACCTTCTTGCCCCCGGTGACATCCATCAGGGCGCGCTTGTGCTGACCCAGGTGACGGTACACGGCGTCGTAGATGTCCGCGGGGTTGGTGGGGTCCACCGAGACATGGTGCAGCCCGCTCCAGGGGACGATCTCGTTCGAGGTGAGAAACGGCGCTGCGATGTCAAAGAACCTGTTGGTCTCCTCGCTGCGCACCACCACCAGCTCCGCCGGACGCGCCATCGCGGCGCAGATCACCGTGGTCTCGGGCGAAAAACCCATCAAGCTCACCAGCAGGTCCGGGCGCTCCTCCTCGATAATCTCCTGCCCCCTGGCCCGGAGATTATCGAGGACCAGCGGGAGGATCTTGTCGAAGTAGAGCCTGCACGCCTCCGGCGCATCCTCCTTGAGCAGGGCAATCCAGCGCTCGCGCACATCGGCGTCAATGACAAGGGGCTCCATCTCCTCCCTCCTGCAATATTCATGGTGAAACTGACCGCCCCAGTTTAGTGGGTGGTGGCTGATTCAGGCAAACGGGGGGCGGTGGTCCAGGCGCTGCCCTATCGGGTCTTTCCGGGGCGCTTCCTGGACCTCCGCAGTAGAGCGAGGAGCAGCATTGCCGCCACCAGACCCGGCCGACCGGCGTTTCTGCGGTCTCCTGCTGCCACCGAGCAGCCCTCATCTTTATCCAGAGGGGGCGGGGTTCCGAGGTCCGGATTGCTCTTGCCGATATCGGCGCCGCTGTCAGGGGAGGTGCCCTTATCCGGGGAGCCCCTGTCCGGGGCGCCGGCATCTCCGCACACGTCGGTGAACTTGACGCAGGTGGCGGCCACGTTGGGCTTCTTGCAGGCGCCGAAGCTGTCGCAGCGGGCGGTGGTCAGGTCGTGGTAGTCGCGGCAGGCGGTGTCCAGCTTGTCGCAGTCGATGGTGCCGCACTGGGTATCGTCCACCGGCGTCTTGGTGCAGTTGCCCGTGCCGTCGCACGCCTGGCACTTGCCGCAGAGAGTGCCGAGCCCCGGAAACTCGCACGCGCCCTTGCCATCGCATGCGCCGCCGCACAGCGGGTGCTTGCCGATGCAATCGTTGTCCGGGTCATCGCCCTGGAGGATGAACGAGCATGTCCCCTCCTTCTTGGACAGGTTGCAGCTGCGGCAGATCTTCTCGCAGGAGACATCGCAGCAGCGGTTGTCCCAGCACTGATCCGACACGCAATCGAGGCCCTTGGCGCAGGTCTTGCCCTTGACCTTCTTGCAGCTCCCGCTGCCGTCGCAGGCCTGGCTGCCGGTGCAGGTCTTCGCCCCGACGGTCACGGTGGCGCCGAGGGCCAGCGGGGTGCACTTTCCGGCGGAGCACTTGACGCACGCCGCCTCGCAGCCGGTGTCCGACGCATCAGTCAGGGGAGAGCATGTGCCCTCCTTGCCCACCACGTTGCAAGAGTGGCAAGTGGTCAAGCACGCCTTGTCGCAGCAACGGCCATCCATGCAGATCCCACTGGCGCAGCTGGCGTTGTTGGTGCAGGGCTGCCCCAGCGCCGACCTGCACACACCAACGCCATCGCAGGCGCTCTTGCCAGCGCACGGCGGCTTGGCATTGGCGTCCGCGGCGTTGATTGGCAGGTGCGAACAGCTGCCGGCCTTGCCCTTGAGGTTGCAGGCGAAGCAGGGCGCGCTGCAACCGCCCGCGCAGCAAACGCCGTCCACGCAAAACCCGCTGCCGCAATCCGCCGCCGCGGTGCAAGCCTGTCCGTTGCCCTTCTTGCAGGCGCCGTTTCCGTCGCACAGGCTCGCGCCGCTGCACGGCTTGGAGGCGTCCAGGTCTTGCTGGCCCGCGGCGACATAGCCGCTGCACTTGCCAAAGGTGCCGTTGGCGCCGGAGACAGGGACGCACTTTCGGCAGGTCTCTGTGCACGGTCCGGGACAGCAGATGCCATCCACGCACTGACCCATGGCGCAGTCCTTGGCGGTCTTGCAGGTCAGGCCCGCCGTGGGGTCAAACAGCTCGGCCGTGGAGGCGGCGCCCGCGATGGTGACATCTCCGCCCGCCACCAGGACCGCGCCGATCTGCAACCGCGTCGCAGAATGATATTTCCGATTGGTTGTCAGGTCGCCCGAGGTGGTCCAGAGTCCGGAGTTCGGTTTGTACAGCGACGTGGTGGTGTAATAGGTCCCACTCGATGCCCCTCCGGCGAGCAAGACTGATCCCCCGAGCAGCATTGTGGTACTGAATCCTTCTCGCGACTTGGAAATCGACCCCGAATAGGTCCAGGTGCCGCTGGCCGGCGAGTAGAGTTGGGTCTTGAGTTGGGCTGATCCCGTGTTGCGAGGCACGGCCAAGACCTTGCCTGTTTTCAGCGTGACGGCCTGTCCCCCGTAAAATGGGGTGAGCAGCTTCCCGGTGGCGGCCCAGGCGCCGTTGGAAGGGTCGTACAGCTCTGACAGGAGCTCCGCGGCGAACGTATCGCCACCCATCACCAGGACCTTGCCGGAGTTGAGCAGCGCCGCCTGATGACCCCAGCGAGCTGACTTCATGTTGCCGGTGAGTTTCCAGGTACCAGACACCGGGTCGTAAAGTTCGGCGCTCTTGCGGCCGGTAATTCCGGAGGGATCCGTGGGGTCGAGGCCCCCTGCCACCAGCACCTTGCCAGTCTGGAGCAGGGTCGCTGTGAAGAAGTAACGACTTTCCGTGAGGCTGGCAGCGGCGGTCCAGTTCCCTGTCGTCGGATCGTAGAGTTCGGTTGTGCTGGCGTTGGCAGTCCCGTAGTTACCGATGACGATGACCTTCCCGGTGGACAGGAGCATGCAGTGAGGCTGCTGTCGGTCCTTGCTCATGCTTCCCGTGGCTGTCCAGGTGCCGGTCTTGGGGTCGTACAGTTCGGCGCTTTTGGGATCCAGGTGCACTCCCTTCGCGCTTCCCATGACCAGGACCTTGCCCGACTTCAGCAACACGGCCGAATGGCCATTGCGAAGCCTGGACATGGTTCCCGTGCTGGTCCATCCCGGATCGACCAACACGGGATAGGGCATACGCCTCTCAGGCAAGATCAACGTCAGCCGCCCTGAATCAAGCTTGAAGGCGATATCGCGCCGCTTTCCGTTGCCGTCCACCAGGAACGGCGGGGTCAGCCGCAACCAGGCCACCCCATCGGCGTCCAGCACCTCCACCACGCCCTCGAGCTGCCTGACCCTTCCCACACCCTTCACCACCTCCAGCTGATACTCGAACCGGCGCGGCGCCCGCTCGCTGGCGAGCAAGATGAACTCTTCCACGCGGTCCCCACCGGCCACGAAGAAGCTGTCCGAGTCTGCATATGCACCGCGGTACAAGACCGCCCTGCGCCCCTCCGCAAGCACACCCTGCGCACCCCGCGCGCCGAACGCCCGTATCTCCAGGGTCACGGGCCCGTTGGAGATCCGCGTGGCACCCCCGGCATGGGCCGGGAATTCAGCAGACAGCCGGTGACGCCCCGACGGGCGCCAGGCGCCGGAGATATTCGGCCCTTCACTGGCTGCCCTGAACCGGAAACGAGTCCCGTGCTCCTCAAGGCGCCTCGCCTCGCCGAGCAGCGGCTTCACCAGCGGAAACCGGGCGCCCGTTTGTCCCAGGAATGTCTCGCCCCTGGCCACATCCGACGAGTCTGGGCCCTCGCTGCACGCGACCATGGCGAGCACGGCAAGAGCTGCCAATGGAGTACAAGAGTTCATTCAGTTCCCTCCTCCTGGCCGGGTTGGCCAGGCCTTCAGCTGTTCAGTCCCTGCGACGCCTGCCAGTCCGCAGCGCCAGCAGCGCCAACAGTACCAGCCAGGACGCGGAAGGTCGCCCTGTGCCCTCGCGCGCCCCCACCGCACAGCCGTCATCCCCGCCACCAGGAGGCGTTGTCCCCTTGTCCGGCCTGGCCGGCCCGGCGTCCACGCCCCCTTCCATGACGCCCCGGTCACCCGCCCCCGCGTCGCCGCCGCACAACTCGGTGTACTTGACACAGGTGGCCGCCAGGTTGGGCTTCTTGCAGGCGCCGAAGCTGTCGCAGCGGGCGGTGGTCAGGTCGTGGTAGTCGCGGCAGGCGGTGTCCAGCTTGTCGCAGTCGATGGTGCCGCAGCCGATGTCGTCCGTGGGGGTGCCGGTGCAGTTGCCCGTGCCGTCGCACGCCTTGCACGTGCCGCAGTTGGTGCCGAGGCCGGGGAACTCGCAGGCGCCCTTGCCGTCGCACGCGCCGCCGCACAGGGCGTGCTTGCCGATGCAGTCGTTGTCCGGGTCGTCGCCCTGGAGGATGAACGAGCAGGTCCCTTCTTTTTGGGACAGGTTGCAGCTGCGGCAGACCTTGTCGCAGGACACGTCGCAGCAGCGCGTGTCCCAGCAGTGGTCCGAGCCGCACTGGTTGCCGGAGCTGCAGATCTGCCCCGTGGCCTTGAGGCACTTGCCGTTGCCGTCGCACGCCTTGGAGCCGCTGCAAGCGGTGGCGCCGGTGGCGTCCGGCTTTCCTGCGGGCACGAAGGAGCAGGTCCCTTCGAAGCCCGACACGTTGCATGCCTTGCAGGTCTCGCCGCAGGCCGAGTCGCAACAGAATCCGTCCACGCACTGCCCGCTGCCGCAGTCGGCCGGCACCGTGCAGGCCTGGCCGTTGCCCTTCTTGCAGCCACCGCTGCCGTCGCAGGCGCTGGTGCCCATGCAGGTGGTCTTGGCGCTGGTGTCGGCGGAGCCGGCAGGCACGTTGGAGCAGGTGCCCTCGCTCCCCTTGACCGCGCACGACTTGCAGGTGCTGTCGCACAGCGCGTCACAACAGACGCCGTCCACGCACAGCCCGCTGCCGCAGCTTGAGCCGGAGGCGCAGGCCTGGCCGTTGGCCTTGAGGCAGGTGCCCTTGCCATCGCACGCGCTCTGGCCGCTGCACGGCACCGTGGCCACCGTGTCGGTCTTGCCCGCCGGCACCGCGGAGCAGGCGCCCAGCTTGCCGGTCACCGCGCACGACATGCAGGTGCCGGCGCACGCCTGGTCGCAGCAGACATTGTCCATGCAGTGCCCGCTGACGCACTCGGGGCCGGTCTTGCAATACTGCCCGTTGACCTTGCGGCACGCCCCGTAACCGTTGCAGGCGTTGGGCCCGGTGCACGGGTTGAGCCCGGACGGGTCGGTCTTGCCCGACGGGATGCCGCTGCAGGTGCCCACCTGGCCCGGCACCGCGCAGGACATGCAGGTGCCGGTGCACGCCTTGTCGCAGCACACATAGTCCATGCAGAAGCCGCTGGAGCACTCGGTGGCCGATGCGCAGCTCTTGCCCGGCGACTTCTTGCACTGGCCCAGGCCGTTGCACACCTGACCGCTGGAGCACGGGATCAACGCCACCGGATCGGGCGATCCCGAGGCGGTGTTGACGCACGCCCCCTCGGATCCCGACCGGCCGCAGGTCTTGCAAGTGTCCAGGCAGGCCGAGCCGCAGCAGTAGCCGTCCGCGCAGTAGCCACTCTGGCATTCGGCGCCCGTGGCGCAGGTACCGCCGTTCTGCTTCTTGCATGTGCCCTTGCCATCGCACGCCTTCTTGCCGGTGCAGGCATACAGCGGCCCGGGGTCGGTCTTGCCCGCGGCCACGAAGCTGCACGCGCCCAGGCTGCCTGAGGTGCCGCAGGTCTTGCACACATCGGTGCACGCCGTGGCGCAGCAGTACCCGTCCACGCAAAACCCGCTGCCGCACTGCAGGTTCGTCGTGCATGCCTGGCCGATGGACTTCTTGCAGCCCCCCTTGCCGTCGCACGCCTCCAGGCCCATGCAGGCCTTGGTTGCGTAGGTGTCGGCTTTGCCCGCGGGCGTGGGCGAGCACGCCCCCTGCTTGGTGGCCACGTTGCAAGACCAGCACGGCGTCAGGCAGGTCTGGTCGCAGCAGTACCCGTCGCGGCAAAACCCTGTGGCGCACTGCTGGCTCGAGCTGCACGTCTGCCCGCTGGCCTTCTTGCACCCGCCGTTGCCATCGCAGGCCTGGATCGCCAGACACAGCACGAACCCCACAAGGTCGGGCTTGCCCGCCGGGATGTTGGTGCACGTGCCCAGCGACCCGCCCACCGCGCACGACTTGCAGGTGCTCATACAAGCGTCGTCGCAGCAGTACCCCTCCACACAGATGCCGCTGGCGCACTGAGAAGCCGCGGAGCAGGTCTGTCCGTTGGCGTTCTTGCAGCTGCCGGAGCCGTCGCAGCGACTGGTGCCGGCGCACTGTGTGGTGGCGTTGGTATCCGCCACACCCTTGGGCGCGTTGACGCAGGTTCCGAGGCTGCCCGGAACGTTGCACGCCTTGCATGTAGCGTCCAGTTAGAAATGTCCCCATCACAGCCCTGAATTGGGTTGACAGGTT
>CAZLEO010000140.1:0-24318 GCA_964558555.1 uncultured Rickettsiales bacterium
TCGGCTCGCGATTCGTCACCGCGGACATAACCTCCGACTGCAACTGAGGCGTGACGTCTCCTCCATCACAGGTGATGGTCACAGCGTTGCCGATACCCGCGGTGGCACCCACCAAAAGGATGGTGACAGCCGAGACGACACTTCTGGAATTTGTTTTCATACGTCCCTCGTTAGGAATCTGGCGATGTCCCGAACCAGAGCCCCACTTGATGCTAAAACGCTAGCAGGCCTCCTCGGCGACTCGCAAACACAATCCACGAGAGGATTTTGCCCGGAGAATTTATAGCCGAAATCTCCCTCATAATTTTCCCCATGGAACGTTCGCGGGTTGAAGCCTATGATCGAGAGCACGCTCGATTCCTGGTAGAAGGGGACGGCCCATGAAAAAGTCTAGGAAGAAAACCTCCACTCTCCTCTGCGCAGCGTTTAGCTCGGATGTCCGCTTGCAGCATTGCGCTGTGATAGCCGTGTTGACAGCTCTTGTCTTCATGGGATGTCCTGCGGAATCCGAACCAGACGACGACGACCTCGCCGACGACGACAGCACGGCGGCCGACGACGACGACTCGGCGCACGAAACCGACGACGACGGCGATGGCTGGTCCGTGGAGGCCGGTGACTGCGACGACGGCGATCCCGAGATCCATCCCGATGCACAGGACATCCCCTTCGACGGCATCGACCAGGACTGCGACGGCAGTGACTCGTTCGATGGGGATGGCGATGGGTATGACGCCGAGGGGGCCGGGGGCAACGACTGTGACGACGAAGATCCGGACATTCATCCCAATGCGATCGAGGTCCCGTACGACGACATCGACCAGGACTGCGACGGTGAAGACCTGCTCGACGTCGATGGCGACGGCTACGATGCCGAGCAAGTGGGCGGCGACGACTGCGACGATGAAAACTGGAATACGTACCCCGGGGCCGAGGAGACCCCCTACGACGGCGTGGACCAGGACTGCGACGGGTTCGATCTGACCGACGTGGACGGCGATGGCTACGACGCCGAGGAGGTGGGCGGCGACGACTGCGACGACGAGGAGGAGACGGTGTACCCCGGCGCAGCCGAGGTCTGCGACTACATCAGAGACAACGACTGCGACGGCGTGGACGATCCGCTCGAGGTCGACGACGACCAGGACGGCAGCTCCGAGTGCACGGGGGACTGCGACGACACCGATCCCGCGTTGTATCCGGATGCCGAGGAGACCTGCGATGGCCTGGACACGGACTGCGACGGCCGGCTCGTGTTCGGGGAGGCCGACCTCGACGGGGACGGCTGGCTGTTCTGCTCGGGGGACTGCGACGACACGGATCCGCTGCTGACCCCGGAGGACCTCGACGGCGACACCTACTCCACCTGCCAGGGCGACTGCGACGACAACGACGCCTCGCTCAATCCTTCGGTGGCCGAGATCCTCGACGGCGTGGACAACGACTGCGATGGCGCGGTGGACCAGGACGTGGTGGCATGCGACCTCACGGTGCCCGCGGATCAGCCCTTCATCCAGGACGCCATCGACATCGCCTCGGAAGGCGACGTCGTCTGCGTCCAGCCGGGCACGTACCACGAGAACATCGACCTGCTGGGAAAGGCGATCACCGTGCTGGGGCTGGAGGGCCGGGCCACGACCATCCTCGACGGCAGCTCCGCCGACACCGTCGTGACCATGGACAGCTTCGAGACGGCGGCCACGAGCCTGAGGGGCCTCACCGTCACCCACGGAGCCGGTATCGACGGCGGTGGCATCCACATCTCGCTGTCCTCCCCGACCCTGTCCTCGCTGGCGGTCGTGGACAACGAGGCGACCGGTTCGGGGGGCGGGCTGTACCTGGACCAGTCGGGCTCCTCACTCGAGGACCTGCTGGTCTCGGGCAACACGGCGGACGCGGATGGGGGTGGGATCTACACCTACTCCCCGTCAGGGCAGCTGACGGGCCTGACCGTCATGGAGAACACTGCCGTGGGTGCAGGAGGCGGGCTCTATGCGGAGGGCGGCGACGTCGTGGTCTCGGAGACCGTGTTCGGCGACAACATCAGCGGCTGGTCAGGAGGCGGGATCGAGCTCTACGGCTCGTCCGCGGCCGAGGTCACGTCCACGGTCCTGTACGGCAACGAGGCCACCGCGGGGCGAGGAGGCGGTCTCGCCGCGGAGGGGGAGTTGCTTTCCGTGCAGGACCTGTACGCGATGGGCAATCGCGCATGGCTCGATGGAGGGGGAATCGCCGCGTGGTATTGCGACGCCTCGCTGTTGCGCATCGTCGTGTCGAACAACGTGTCCGACAATGGGCATCTCAAGGTGTGTCCAGGTCCCGGTGTCGCTGGGTGCTATTCAGACGAGATGCACATCGAGTACGCCCTCATCTCGGACAACAGCACGACGACGGGCCATGGTGGAGGAGTGTGCCTGTCCTCGAGTGACGATGTCACGTTGAGCAACTTCCTGATCACGAACAACGAGGCAGGCCTCGGTGGTGGTCTTCGGTTGTTTGGCTCCTCTGCGAGCCTCGAAAATGGTATCGTCTCGGACAACGCAGCCACGACGGGTGGGGGAGGTTATCTGATCTCCTCTAGTTTATCTGCCACAAGTACTATATTCGCAGAAAACCAATCTCAATTGTCTGGTGGTGGACTGAATATCGCTAGCAGTGGAATCAATCTGGAAAACTGTGCAGTCTTGGGAAACTTCGCCATGGGCAATGGAGGGGGGATCGCCGCCTCTGCAGGAACAGTGTACCTGACGAACACTACTGTGCTAGAAAACTACTCTCATTCGGACGGTGGAGGATTCGCTTCTTCTGGTGTCACTCCTGTATTTTCGAGC
Source organism: uncultured Rickettsiales bacterium (assembly GCA_964558555.1). Taxonomy (GTDB): domain Bacteria; phylum Myxococcota_A; class UBA796; order UBA9615; family CAYRNR01; genus CAYRNR01. The sequence continues at coordinate 2,832 of CAZLEO010000140.1, forward strand.
AACAACTTCTTCGGAAACATACCCAATAACTTCGAAAATCCTCTATATGATCCCACCGGAACCGACGGAAACATCTCCATCGACCCCGAATACCTCGATGCCACGTCCCCCACCTACACGGAATGGGACCTCCACCTCGGCCTCTCGTCGCCCTTGATCGACGCCGGAGATCCCTCCATCCTCGACCCCGACGGCTCCCCATCCGACATCGGCGTCTTCGGTGGCCCGTCTGCCGGGCTCCGGGACCTGGACTGGGATGGCTTCCCGCTGTGGTGGCAGCCCGGGGATTACGACCACGCCACGTACCCCGACGAGGGGTGGGATTGTGACGACATGGACCCGACCGTGTATCCAGGAGCGGGGTGCTGACGGTCGAAGGGCATCCGACTGGGATTTCCCCCATGCTCACTGCGGCCGGTTAGACTCGGGTGAAGGCCATCCGCGACGGGGGAGAGGTATGCCAAGTCGGATCTGGATGCTCGCGCTCGCACTGGTCCTGGTGGGTTGCCCTCCGGGATCCGACGACGACATGGCGGACGACGACGACCTCGCCGACGACGACAGCACGGCGGCCGACGACGACGACTCGGCGCACGAAACCGACGACGACGGCGATGGCTGGTCCGTGGAGGCCGGTGACTGCGACGACGGCGATCCCGAGATCCATCCCGATGCACAGGACATCCCCTTCGACGGCATCGACCAGGACTGCGACGGCAGTGACTCGTTCGATGGGGATGGCGATGGGTATGACGCCGAGGGGGCCGGGGGCAACGACTGTGACGACGAAGATCCGGACATTCATCCCAATGCGATCGAGGTCCCGTACGACGACATCGACCAGGACTGCGACGGTGAAGACCTGCTCGACGTCGATGGCGACGGCTACGATGCCGAGCAAGTGGGCGGCGACGACTGCGACGATGAAAACTGGAATACGTACCCCGGGGCCGAGGAGACCCCCTACGACGGCGTGGACCAGGACTGCGACGGGTTCGATCTGACCGACGTGGACGGCGATGGCTACGACGCCGAGGAGGTGGGCGGCGACGACTGCGACGACGAGGAGGAGACGGTGTACCCCGGCGCAGCCGAGGTCTGCGACTACATCAGAGACAACGACTGCGACGGCGTGGACGATCCGCTCGAGGTCGACGACGACCAGGACGGCAGCTCCGAGTGCACGGGGGACTGCGACGACACCGATCCCGCGTTGTATCCGGATGCCGAGGAGACCTGCGATGGCCTGGACACGGACTGCGACGGCCGGCTCGTGTTCGGGGAGGCCGACCTCGACGGGGACGGCTGGCTGTTCTGCTCGGGGGACTGCGACGACACGGATCCGCTGCTGACCCCGGAGGACCTCGACGGCGACACCTACTCCACCTGCCAGGGCGACTGCGACGACAACGACGCCTCGCTCAATCCTTCGGTGGCCGAGATCCTCGACGGCGTGGACAACGACTGCGATGGCGCGGTGGACCAGGACGTGGTGGCATGCGACCTCACGGTGCCCGCGGATCAGCCCTTCATCCAGGACGCCATCGACATCGCCTCGGAAGGCGACGTCGTCTGCGTCCAGCCGGGCACGTACCACGAGAACATCGACCTGCTGGGAAAGGCGATCACCGTGCTGGGGCTGGAGGGCCGGGCCACGACCATCCTCGACGGCAGCTCCGCCGACACCGTCGTGACCATGGACAGCTTCGAGACGGCGGCCACGAGCCTGAGGGGCCTCACCGTCACCCACGGAGCCGGTATCGACGGCGGTGGCATCCACATCTCGCTGTCCTCCCCGACCCTGTCCTCGCTGGCGGTCGTGGACAACGAGGCGACCGGTTCGGGGGGCGGGCTGTACCTGGACCAGTCGGGCTCCTCACTCGAGGACCTGCTGGTCTCGGGCAACACGGCGGACGCGGATGGGGGTGGGATCTACACCTACTCCCCGTCAGGGCAGCTGACGGGCCTGACCGTCATGGAGAACACTGCCGTGGGTGCAGGAGGCGGGCTCTATGCGGAGGGCGGCGACGTCGTGGTCTCGGAGACCGTGTTCGGCGACAACATCAGCGGCTGGTCAGGAGGCGGGATCGAGCTCTACGGCTCGTCCGCGGCCGAGGTCACGTCCACGGTCCTGTACGGCAACGAGGCCACCGCGGGGCGAGGAGGCGGTCTCGCCGCGGAGGGGGAGTTGCTTTCCGTGCAGGACCTGTACGCGATGGGCAATCGCGCATGGCTCGATGGAGGGGGAATCGCCGCGTGGTATTGCGACGCCTCGCTGTTGCGCATCGTCGTGTCGAACAACGTGTCCGACAATGGGCATCTCAAGGTGTGTCCAGGTCCCGGTGTCGCTGGGTGCTATTCAGACGAGATGCACATCGAGTACGCCCTCATCTCGGACAACAGCACGACGACGGGCCATGGTGGAGGAGTGTGCCTGTCCTCGAGTGACGATGTCACGTTGAGCAACTTCCTGATCACGAACAACGAGGCAGGCCTCGGTGGTGGTCTTCGGTTGTTTGGCTCCTCTGCGAGCCTCGAAAATGGTATCGTCTCGGACAACGCAGCCACGACGGGTGGGGGAGGTTATCTGATCTCCTCTAGTTTATCTGCCACAAGTACTATATTCGCAGAAAACCAATCTCAATTGTCTGGTGGTGGACTGAATATCGCTAGCAGTGGAATCAATCTGGAAAACTGTGCAGTCTTGGGAAACTTCGCCATGGGCAATGGAGGGGGGATCGCCGCCTCTGCAGGAACAGTGTACCTGACGAACACTACTGTGCTAGAAAACTACTCTCATTCGGACGGTGGAGGATTCGCTTCTTCTGGTGTCACTCCTGTATTTTCGAGCAACAACTTCTTCGGAAACATACCCAATAACTTCGAAAATCCTCTATATGATCCCACCGGAACCGACGGAAACATCTCCATCGACCCCGAATACCTCGATGCCACGTCCCCCACCTACACGGAATGGGACCTCCACCTCGGCCTCTCGTCGCCCTTGATCGACGCCGGAGATCCCTCCATCCTCGACCCCGACGGCTCCCCATCCGACATCGGCGTCTTCGGTGGCCCGTCTGCCGGGCTCCGGGACCTGGACTGGGATGGCTTCCCGCTGTGGTGGCAGCCCGGGGATTACGACCACGCCACGTACCCCGACGAGGGGTGGGATTGTGACGACCTCGACCCGGACGTTTTCCCAGGGACAGGGTGCTGACCATCCCCGTGACGGAGATGAACGCCGGTGTCAAGGCGATGGCCTCGACGCAAGGCGGTCAGGGGCGGACCATCAGCGGTCTGGCGAGTCGAGCCTGTAGCCGACCGTGTACCAGTGGTTCGCGGGTCCTTTGACTAGGAAGAGCGTTTCGTTGTCATGCAGCTCGGCGGCCTGGCCACCCGGCAGCCAGATGTTCTTTCTATTTACAGGAGCGAACCACAAGAGGCGCGACGTCCCTTCGTGAATCGTGGTTCCCCCGAGACCGAGTTCGGTACCGATGAGCACCAGCTGTTGACCTGCGACACCACCGGTCAGACGAGCGATGTATCCGCTCCCTCCTGAAACGTCGACCAGCTCATGGCTGTGGCCCATGTCCTTGACGGAATGGTCAGGCTGGGCGCTGTCGAGCACGCCTTTGTGCTGAGGCATGGTCCGCCACCGCAAACCCTGTATCAGTTTGTCGTACACCAGCACCGTGTTGGACATCTGGGTCGTCGGATACACACAATCTTGGAGTTGGAGTTCGTACGGACCCAGATATAGCGGCGGTGCAAAGGGGTTGCTCGCGTCGGAGATCACGGCGTTGCCCTCGAAGATGAACTCTCCGAGCCGTTCGGTCTCGTCGTAGTTTCCCGTCTCCTGCATGGGAGGATTCCAGCAAAAAGAAACCTGGCCGAAATCTGGCGTCTCCTGGCTCTCCATCTCATCGTGCCCGAGGCCGAAGTAGTTGTCCCTGAGGGCCAATACGCCTCCCGAGGTGGCGTAGACCACCTTTCCATGGGGATCAAGCTGATCGTCGACGCCGGACGTGTCGAAGTAGCTCGACTCGATGGTGATTCCGCTGGTCACCGTGGGCGATTCTGCCGAACTGTTGAGCAGCATCTGACTGTTCCGCGCCCTCAATCCTGATACGTAGATGGATTCTGGTGAAGCGCTGAGCTGGAACACCGATCGCTCGAGGTTCTCGGCGATCCCTCCGAACCAGGAGAACGCGCCCCCCGTGGCGGCGAACTCCGTACCCGTGCGTACACAATAATCTCCACGATCGGGATTGGGCAACCCCGTGCCCTGCATGGGGCGCGCAGCTCCGTCACAGTGACAGGCCAAGAAGGTGTTTCCGACCGAGGCGGAACCTTCGATGACGAATGAGGAGTCGGCACTGTTCTGAATGTGGACATTGTTGAACAAGTGTCTGTCGTTCCCGCAGTCTGCTTCCTCATCGCTCCCACACACGAATTGCGATTGGTCGTCATAGTCCGGATGGAGACGGATACGGATGCCGGAGTCGAGTTCGCCAGCGGAATCCTCACAGATGCGAATACCGAGGTCCATGAATACATTCTCGTGGGACCCGGGGGGGGCGCCCGGATAGTACAGGGTGCAGCTATCGACCACGGAAACGAGGCCATCGCCGGATTGGATCTCCATGATCTCTCCGTCGTGGCAGGCGTTGTACACATCGAATACTGACTCGAGGCTTCCCGACCACACACATGCAGTGAAGTGGGCGAAGGTCGAGTACGCGGTGTTCTGCACCGAGAACATCGTCTCTGCTTGACCGCCATACCACGCCAGTCGCGTCGCGCCTCGTCCTGCGCCCTCGAAACGAAGCCCACTCCTGTTCGTGATCTTGAGCGTGTCGTCCACGAGGCAAATCCCCGGGGATAGCTGGATGTACGATAAATCGGGTTGATTCAGAGCCTGCTGGAGGTCCTGGGTGACGTTCGTTCCCACGCACTGGATGTGGTATGGCGTTGCACTGCATATCGAGGGCAGGCAGAGAATACAGCATGACCACGTGAGAATGAGCACAGATGGATTCGGGTGAAGGAATTTCATTTCAGCTCTCCCTGTTCGAGTTTGACGGAGTGGGGATTGGACCCGAACCGTGGACCGCAGTTGCTGGAGGCGAGTTAGCGGCGGTTGCCTGGCTGCCGGACCTCATGTTCCCTACCCCCGCGATGTCCTGGAACAGCTTGATCGACGCCTTGCTCCCGCCGGCGATCACGGCGGCGGTGAGCACCTGGCCGAGGAATGACGGCTCTGCCTTGGCCACGACCATGCTCACGGCGTCGAAGTCCCACTGCCAGGTGACGAGCAGGGAGACAGCGAAGGCGAGAGGTTCCTTGAGGCCGGTGGTGGAGAAGCGGCCGTCGAAGTGGCGCCACTCGAAGAGCAGGGAGAGGGCGCGCTCGACGAAGAAGGCGAGGACGATGATGGCGACGAGGGCCTCGAGGAGGAGGTTCCAGTCGACGAGGACGAAGGGGGATTCCATGGGAGGGGCCTCCTGGGGGTGGTTGGGGGTGGGGATTGCACGACCACTGCACCTGACTCCCCTGGTGTATCGGGGGAGCGGAATCGGGGCGCTGTGCGCCCCTCCAATTGTGCCGACGTAAAACGTCGGCGAGGTTATACGTTCCCACGCAAAGCGTGGGAACGAGGACCTTGGGCCGTCCGCGTGGGGACGGGAACAACTGGGCAGTGTGTGTTCAGACAGTATCAGTCGAGTCGGGGGGATCGGGGGGAAAATGGGGGTGAGTATCGGAGGCGAAATTCGAGATGACCGACCGAAAATCGGACGGGGCGACCGAAAATCGGTCGGTCCGCGGAGACGGCCGCCCGGCCGAACGCTGCACGTCTCTCCGATCATGGTCCTGGCACGGTCGTTGCTCCCTTCCGGGTCCGAACCTCTTGGGGAAAGGACCCGAACATGAGTCTTCGAAGAAGGATGATGCGAGCCAGGGAGCGGATGCCGAGGATGTCGGATCTGGTGGGACCGTCGGCAGGGGGCGCGCGGAGCCCGGTGCCGACGCCGTCGGCGTGGATGAGCGAGGCGGAGTTCGACCGCCGAAAGGGTGAGCTAGGACAGGCGCAGGTCCACATGTCCGCCTGCTACACCCGCGGGGAGCTGTACATGCGGGTGGTGGACGATCGTTTCCGCGGCCTGCCGCGGCAGGAGCTGAAGGCGCGGCTGGCCGAGACGCGAGAGACGCTGGCGGCCCTGGGCGGGAGCATACCCGTGGACAGGTCGTTGCCGCTTTACCAGCAGCTGGAGTTCCTCGACAACGTCCTGGACTTCGAGGTCAGCCAGCCGTGCGGGTGCGGCAAGGCCCGCGGAGGCCCCGTGGCCGAGGCCTGATTCCCGCGCGCGCTTGTCCGCCCGTACTCGCGGGTGCGATCATGGGCCTCGAGGTCCCCGGGGGGACGCGAGGAGGATGGTATGGACGGGCGGTTCGCTTGGCTGGTGGTGATCTTCGTGGGCCTGGCCTGGATGGGCGGGTGCCCGGCGACGGACGACGACGACGACGCGGCCGGGGACGACGACGACGCGTCCGGTGGCGTCGAGCAGTTCGTGGGGGCGACCTACTACCTGGACATCCCGGGCGGCGGGTTCAGCTTCGACGAGCCGCCGGACGTGGGCCCCCTGATCACGACGATGTACCCCAGCGACACGGGCAACATCTTCTCGGCCACGGCCATCGACGCGGACGGCGGCAACGTGGCGATCCGCATCGGCTCGGGCTGGCAGATCAGCACCGATCCCGAGCTCTGGGAGCAGGGCACCCTGCCGACCACCGACGCCACGGGTACGATCGACGGCCTGTCGTTCGAGGTGGGCCCCACCGATCTCGTGTTCGAGTTCGACATGAGCCCGGCGTGGCTGTGGGACGTGAACCTGGGCGGCACGTTCTCGGCCGACGGTTCGGAGATCACCGACGCCTTCTTCGAGGCCACCGTGGACCTGGTGCCCTACGACGTCTACATGGGCCTGGAGGCCGGCGCCCTGTGCGAGACCCTGGGGGACAGCACCGACGCCGAGTGCGTGGACTGTCCGCCCGACGGCCCGAACCAGGGGGCCTACTGCCTCTACCTCTCCGCCACCGGCGGGACCTGCCCCCTGCTGCAGGGGCTGAGCATGGTCGAGGTGGATTGACCCGCGAGAGTGCCTGACTGGCCCGCCATAGCCTGGATCGCGCTGGGCGCCGGAGCGTCGGTGCTGGCGTATGCGCTGCTGCGTGGGATCGTGGCGGCCCGCGGCGTGAAGCTGGGGCCGCGGCGCAAGGTGGCCATGGCCATGTGGCAGGGGCCGGGCGAGGGGTACATCCACGCCAGGCTGGAGGTGGACGCGGAGGAAGCGCTGGAGTTCATCCGGTGGCAGGGCGAGCGCAGCGAGCACCGGGCCTCGCTGACCGCCCTGGTGGGCAAGGCCGTGGGGGAGGTGCTGGTCCGCGTGCCCGAGCTCAACCGCACGCTGGTGTGGGACACGTTGCAGGCCCACGACACCGTGAACCTGTCGATCCTGGTGGCCTTCGACGGTCAGCAGGACGTGGGCTGGGTCAAGCTGTGCGGCGTGCACGAGATGACCGTGGACGACGTGGCCCGGGAGCTGCGCGAGGGCGCCCGGCGGGTGCGGGAGTCCGGCGAGGGAAGCGCCGTGCAGCGGCTGTTGCCGGTGGGCCTGCTGCGGCCGGTCGTGGCCCTGTCCGGCTGGTACGCGGCCATGGGGGGCAGCCTGAGGCCCTTCGGCATCGAGCCCCATCCCCTCGGCAGCGCGGTGGTCACCACGGCCGCGACCTACGACATCGACGAGGTGTACGACGCTCGCACGCCGTTCGGCCACACGGCCTTCAACGTGGTGGTGTGCCGGGTGCGCGAATGCGCCGTGGTGCGCGACGGTCGCGTCGAGGCGCGTCCCTGCTTCAACCTGTGCCTCAACATGGACCACCGGATGGTCGACGCGGTGCACCTGGGGCAGACCCTGGCGGTGCTGCGCGAGGTCCTGGAGAACCCCTGGCCCCTGGCCGGACTGGACGGCCGACCCGCCCGGGACGACGGCTGATCCATGGCCGACGTCTCCTCCTGGCGCACCTTTGTCGACCCGTTGCAGCACTGGGCCGAACACAGGCCGGATCGGGAGGCCTTCCGCTACCTCGAGTCCGGTGAGGTGGACGGGCCGGCGCGGGCGCTGACCTTTGCCGAGCTGGACGAGCGGGCGCGGGTCGTGGGCGCCCACCTGGCCGATCGCGGCCTCGCCGGCGAGCCGGTCGTCCTGTCGTTCGACACGGGGCTGGAGTTCATCGAGGCGTTCTTCGGCTGCATGTACGCCGGCGCGATCCCGGTCCCGGTCCCGCCGGAGGTGCCCGGCCGCGCGTCGCCCCGACTGGATGGGGTGCTGGCGGACACGGGCGCGCGGCTCACCCTCGGGCCGGGTGACCTCTCCGATCTCGAGCCGGCGCCCGGCTGGCAGCCCGGACCGGTGGATCCCGCCGTGCCAGCGATGCTCCAGTACAACTCCGGCCCCATCCGCACCCCCCGCGGCATCGCCCTGGGCCACGACAACCTGCTCGCGGTCCAGCGATCCATCCACGAGAGCTTCGACCTCGACCGGCTCGCCGATCATGCGGGCGTCGCCGGCGTCGGCTGGATGCCCCTGTACCTCGACATGGGCCTGGTCGGGCACGTGCTGCAGCCGGTGTACGGGGGGTGGACGTCGGTGCTGATGCCCGCACGGGCGATCCTGCGCAACCCGGTGCGGTGGATCGAGGCGATCGCGGCGTTCGACGCCTACTCCTCGGGCGGCCCGTGCCTGGCGTTCGAGCTGTGCGCGCGGCGCGTCACCGACGAGCAGCTGGCAGGGATCGATCTGAGCGGGTGGGAGGTGGCGTACTGCGGCGCCGAGCCCATCCGCTGGCCCGCCCTGGAGGCGTTCGCGGCGCGCTTCGCGTCGTGCGGGTTCGGCGCCGACGCGCTGGTGCCTGCCTACGGACTGGCCGAGGCTGCCCTGCTGGTGTGCGGCGGTGAGCCCGGCCGGGCCGTGCGCCAGGTGGAGGTGGGAGGGCGTGAGCACGTCAGCTGCGGACCGCCGCGAGCGGGGGCGGTCGTGGTCGTGGTGGATCCGCAGGACGGCCGGCCCCTCGCCGACGGCGAGGTGGGGGAGATCTGGATCTCCTCGGACGCGGTGGCCCGGGGTTACCACGGACAGGCCGAGGCCACCGCTGCGACCTTTGGCGCGACGCTGGACGACCACCCCGGCCGCACCTTCCTGCGCACGGGGGACCTGGGCACGTTCAGCCGCGGCGAGCTGGTGGTCACCGGCCGCCTCAAGGACGTGATCATCGTGCACGGCCGCAACCACTTCCCCGCGGACGTCGAGGCCACGGTGGAGGCCTGTCACCCCGACGTCTTGCCCGGCGGCGCCCGGGTGCGGCGCCGCGAGGTGGACGGTCGGGAGCAGCTGACGGTGACGGCGCGGGCGCGGCCGGAGGCCGATCTCGACGAGGTGCAGCGCCGCGTGCGCAAGGCGGTCACGGTCGGCCACGGCGTGCGGCCGGGCAGCGTCACGGTGGAGCCGGCCGCCGTGTCCGCGCGGACGTCCGGGTCCGACGCGGGTGCCGAGCCCATCGCCGTGGTGGGGATGGCCTGCCGGCTCCCCGGCGGCGTGGGGGATCCCGAAGGGTTGTGGGAGCTGCTGACTCGCGGCGGCGACGGCGTGGTGGAGGTGCCGCCGGACCGCTGGGACATCGACGCCTACCACGACCCTCGCTGGGACGCGCCGGGCAAGATGGTGAGCCGCCGCGGTGGGTTCATCTCCGGGCTCGACGCGTTCGATCCGCGCTTCTTCGAGATGACCGCGGGCGAGGCGCCCACGTCGGATCCCCAGCAGCGGCTGTTGCTCGAGACCTGCTGGCAGGCGCTGGAGCGGGCCGGACGCACGCGCCGCCAGCTGCGTGGCAGCCGCACGGGGGTCTACGTCGGCATCTGCGGCACCGAGTACGGCTACCAGGTCATGCAGGACGAGGCCGCCATCGGCGCGTACCACCTGCTGGGCACGGCCCACAGCGCGGTGGTCGGCCGGCTGTCGTACTGGCTGGGCCTGCGGGGCCCCAACTTCCCGGTGGACACGGCCTGCTCGTCGTCTCTGGTCGCCGTCCACCTGGCCTGCCAGGCGCTGCGTGGTGGCGAATGCGACGAGGCGGTGGCGGCGGGCGTGAACGTCCTGCTGACGCCGGCGGGATCGATCTACTTCACCAAGCTCGGCGCGCTGTCCCCGGTGGGGGTCTGCCGGCCCTTCGACGCCGGGGCCGACGGGTACGTCCGCGGCGAGGGGTGTGGCGCCGTGGTGCTCGCCCGGCTGTCCGATGCCCTGGAGGCGGGCGACCCCATCCTCGCGGTGATCCGGGGATCGGCGGTCAACCAGGACGGCCGAAGCCGCGGCTTCACGGCGCCCTCGGGGCGCGCTCAGCAAGACGTGATCCGCGACGCCCTGGCGAGGGGAGGGCTCGAACCCGCCGATCTGGCCTACGTGGAGGCCCACGGCACGGGGACGCCGGTCGGGGATCCCGTGGAGATCGAGGCGCTGGGGGAGCTGGCGCGTGACCGCGCCGCTGGGGCCGGCACGCTTCGCGTGGGTTCGGTCAAGGGCGCCATCGGCCACCTGGAGGGGGCGGCGGGGATCGCGAGCCTGATCAAGGGCGTGCTGATGCTGCAGCACCGGCGATGGCTGCCCAGCACGAACTTTGCCGTACCCACCGAGCGGGTGGACTGGTCCGCGTGCCCGGTGGAGGTGATCACACGACCGATCGGGTTCGAGGACCCGAGCTCACCGCAGGTGATGGGGGTCAGCGCGTTCGGGTTCAGCGGGACCAACGCGCACGTGGTGCTGCAGGAGTTCCGCGAACCAGCCCCGGCGCCGCGCAAGGCGAAGGTGGCGCGGGGGGCCCTCGTGGTTCCCGTCTCGGCCCGCGATCCCGAAGCCCTGGCTGCGCGCGCCGGGGAGCTCGCGGCGTGGCTGGACGACCACCCGGGGGTGGATCTGCCCACCGCGGCGTGGGCGCTGGCGAACCGCACGACACACTTCGAACGGCGGGGTGCCGTGGTGGCGGCCACCCGTGAGGAGCTCGCGGCCGGCCTGCGGGCCCTGGCAGTGGGGGATCGGTCCGCGGATCTCGCCGTCGGGCGACGCCCCGCGGCGGGGCCGCCCGGCGTGGCGTGGGTGTTCACCGGGCAAGGCTCCCAGGCTTCGGGCATGGGTCGCGCGTTGTACGACGACGACGCGGTCTTCCGCCGCCACCTCGACGCCTGCGCGGCGATCCTCGACCCCCTGATGGGCCGACCCCTGCTCGAGGTGATGTGGTCCGGGAGGGAGGATCTGGACCGAACCGAGCTGGCACAGCCGGCGCTGTTCGCCCTGGAGCTGGCCCTGGCGCGGACGTGGCGGTCGGCGGGCTTCGAGCCCGACGTGGTCCTGGGGCACAGCGTGGGCGAGGTGGTGGCGGCGGTCGTGGCCGGCGCCCTGTCTGCGGAGGACGGCGCCCGGCTGGTCGCGGCTCGGGGACGGCTGATGCAGGCGCTCCCGGGCGGGGCGATGGTGGCGGTGGCCGCGTCCGAGGACGAGGTCCTCGACGACCTGGGGCCCCTGCCGCCGGAGGTCTCGGTGGCCGCGGTGAACGCACCCCGGCAGACGGTCCTGTCCGGCCCCGAGGAGATTGTCCTCGCCCTGGCCGAGACGGCGAAGCGGCGGGGTCGGGGATGCACGCGGCTCGCCGTGTCCCACGCGTTCCACTCGCCGATGATGGAGGCGATGCAGCCTGCCTTCGGGCGCGTGTGTGAGGCCCTCGACCTGCGCGCGCCGGTCCTGCCCGTCCTGGGTAACGTGACCGGCGGTCGCGTCGACGGCCGGGTGGGCGAGGCCTCGTACTGGGTGGAGCACGTGCGCGCGACCGTCCGCTTCGCCGACAGCGTCCGCGCGGCGCGCGAGATGGGGATCGGGGCGTTCGTCGAGATCGGACCGCGCCCAACCCTCTCAGGTGCGGGACGCGCCGCGCTGGGATCGAGGGACGCGGCCCGCTGGCTGCCCACGATGGACGCGCCTCGGAGCGACGGCCGCGTCTGGCGCCGCAGCGTAGCCCAGCTGGTGTCCATGGGGATCGAGCCGGACTGGGCCCGCATCAACGGCCCGGATCCGGGGGGACGGGTCGTCCTGCCCACCTACCCGTTCCAGCGCAGCCGCCACTGGGTCGAGCGCGTGCCCGCCTCCGTGGATACGCAGGAGGTGGTGGTCCCCGACCGGCCGCGTAGGTACGCGCTGGCCGGCCGTCGCCTCGATCTCCCTGGTGAGACCGTCCACCGCGTGATCCCCCTGGGCCTCGACCAGCAACCGTACCTGCGTGACCACGTGGTCCACGGTTCGGTCGTGGTCCCCGGCGCTTTTTACCTCTCCGCAGCGCTCGCTGTGGCCGCGGAGGAGTTCCACGCGAACGCGGCCCGACTCGAGGACGTGCAGTTCCTCCGGCCGCTGCTGGTGGACGGGACGCAGCAGCTGCACATCACCCTGGGGCGGGAGGGCGGACCGGGGCGCTGGAGGATCACCTTCGCGTCCGGGCCGGGCGAGGGCGGCGACTTCGTCGAGCACGTGACCGGATGTCTGATCCCGGGTGAGCCGGGCGGGGCTGCTGTGAGTCTCGACCTCGGCGAAGTGACGGACCGTTGCGACCAGCCCCTGGAGCCGGACGATCTGTACCGGGGGATGGCCGGCATCGGCATCGAGCTGGGCCCGACGTGGCGGTGGACGACACGGATGCGTGTGGCGCAGGACGCCGGCGAGGCCCTCGGTCGGGTGGAGGAGCCCGCGGGGCTGGGCGCGGACGAGGCCCCGGTCCACCCCGCCCTGCTCGACAACGTGTTTGCCGCCGGGCTGGCCGCGATCGCGCCGAAGGCCCGCGGCGCGCGGACGCCGCGGTTGCCGTTCTCGGTGGACCGCCTGAGCTGGAGCGGCGCCCCCGGTGCTTGCGGCTGGAGTCACGCCGAGGTCCGCGAGGGCGGCGACGGCGAGACCACGGTGTTCGACCTCGGTCTCCTCGACGACGACGGGACGGCGCAGGTGCGCATGGAGGGGTTCCGCGCCCGCCGGGCGCCGCGTCGGCTGTTCATGCAGCTCGCGCGTCCGGCATCGGCGGTGTACCGGCTGGCGTGGGAGGCTTCCGACGAGCGGTCGCGTCAGGCTCGGCCGCGCGCCGATCACCGGGTGATCCTCGCGCCCTCGGCGGCGGGTGGGGGTGAGCTCGCCGGCGCGCTGAGGGCTGCTCGGCCCGATCTGGTCGTGACGGAGGTTCCGAGCGCGGCGGGCGATGGGGCGGAGTCCGCGTCCGACCGCGTGGGGCGGGTGCTGGTAGCGGCGCAGGACCCGGCGCCGGCCGTCACGTGGGTGACCTGCGGTGCCCAGTCCGTTGCCGTAGACGAGGCGCCCGATCCAGCCGCTGCAGCCGTGTGGGGGTTGCTGCGCGTGGTCCAGGCCGAGGGCTGGGATCGGGGCGTCCAGTTGCTGGACCTCGAGGCAGGTACTCCGGCGGACACGGCCGCGAGGCAGATCGTGGAGGCCCTCGACGGCCCGCCGCAGGTGGCGGTGCGGGGCGGGGTGCCGCGCGTGCCGCGCCTGCGATCCTGCGCCCTCGCCGCGGGCGACTCCCGGCCCGATCTCGGAGCGGGGACCGTGCTGGTCACGGGCGGACTGGGGCACCTCGGACTGCAGGCCGCCCGTGAGCTGGTGGAACACCATGGCGCCGGCCACCTGACGCTCGTGGGTCGGGGAGCGCCGACGCCGGCATCGGCCCAGGCCGTGGACCGACTCCGGGTCGCCGGCGCGGAGGTGTCGCTGACCCGGGTGGACGTCGCGGACCGCGAGGCGCTCGCTCGACTCCTCGACTCCCTGGAGCGCCCGCTGGTGGGGATCGTGCACGCGGCAGGCGTGGTGGAAGACGCGCCCATCGCGTCGATCCGCGCCGAGCAGCTGGCACGTGTGCTCTCGCCCAAGGTGGCGGGGACCTGGAACCTCCACGAGCTCACCGTGGGCGTGGATCTCGAGGTGTTCACCGTGTTCTCGTCCGTGGCCTCCCTGCTCGGCTCGCCGGGGCAGGGGGCGTACGCGGCGGCCAACGCGTTCGCCGATGCCGTCGTCCGCCTGCGTCGAGCGTCCTCACTGGCGGCCCAATCGCTGGTGTGGGGGCCGTGGGCCGGCGGCGGCATGGTCGAGCGCCTGGACGACGCGGATCGCCATCGCCTGGAGCGGGCCGGGTTGCAGCTCCTCGATCCCGCGCTCGGTCGCGCCCTCTTCGGCGACGCGGTGGCCTCGAGGGAGGTCCAGCCCGTGCTCGTCTCCCTCGACGTCGCCACCATGGCGCGGACCCTGCCGGACGAGGTCGTCCCACCGCCGGTGCGCGACCTCGTCGTGCGCGCGCGCAGTCCGGAGGCCTCTGCCGGCGCCGCTGCGGGCGAGGACTGGCGGCAGCTCTCCGACCCGGTCCGCCTCGAGCGGATCGAGGGACTCCTGCGGCGGGAGATCGCCCGCGCCCTCGCCCTGGCCGACGCCGAGGAGGTGCCCACCGACCTGCCCCTGACCGAGCTGGGCCTGGATTCGCTGATGGCCGCGGAGCTCCGCGCGCGCTGGATGGGCCTGCTGGGCATCGACATCCCCCTGTCGGCCCTGTTCGAGTACCCCACGGTCAGCACCCTCGCCGCGTTCCTGGCCGGGGTCGTGGCCGGATCGCCAGCGGTCGCACCGGCGGTCAGCGGGACCACCGGCGACCACCGGCCGCCGGTCGAACCCAGCGCCGGCCAGCGCCGGCTGTGGTTCCTGGACCGGCTCGAGGAGCGCGCCGAGCTCTACCACGTGCACATGGAGCTGCAGGCCCGTGGGCAGGTCTCGGTGCCCGCGGTCCGTGCGGCGCTGGCCCACCTGGTGCGCCATCACGAGGCCCTGCGGACCTGCTTCCCGGACCGGGGGGGACGACCCGCGGCAGAGCTGCTCGAGCCGTTCGAGCCGTCCCTGCCGATCGTGGATCTGTCGGAGAGGACCGCCGAGGAACGACAACGGGAGCTGGAGCGGGTGCGCGCGCAGCAGACCCTGGCGCCGTTCGACCTCGCGCGGGAGGCGCCGGTGCGGTTCGCCCTGGTGCGACTGGGCGCGGCGGAGCACCGGCTGCTGATCACCCAGCACCACATCGCCACGGACGGCTGGTCCATGGCCCTGCTCGTGCAAGAGCTCGGCGCGGCGTACGCGGCCGCAGAGGCGGGTGAGGCTCCTGCTGCGCGCCCACCGGCGCGGCGGTTCGCGGACTTTGCCGTCGAGGAGCGGCGGCGCCTCGATGACGGTGGATTCGACGACGACCTGCGGTTCTGGCGGCGCGCGCTCGCGGATCTGCCGGCCCTGGACCTGCCCACCGACCGTCCGCGCGCCCCGCGCCGCGCCCGCGGCGGCGCGACGATCCCCCTGGACCTGCCTGCGGACGTGTCCGAGACGTTGCTCGAGCAGGGGCGTTCCCGGTCCGCCACGCCGTTCGCCACCGTGGCGGCGTTGTTCGCCACCGCGCTGGGGCGGGTGAGCGGCCAGGCGCGGTTCGGGCTGGGTACGGTACACGCCAACCGGGCGACCGAGGCGGATCGGCGCGTGCTCGGCTTCTACGTCAACACGGTCGTGCTGCCGTGCGATCTCACCGGCACACCCGGCTTCGGCGCCGTGGTCGAGCGTACGGCCCGCGCCACGGTGGACGCCCTGGATCACGGCGCGGTCCCCTTCGACGAGGTGGTCCGGGCCGTGGCACCGGATCGCGCCGGGGAGCACTCGCCGTTGTTCCGCGCCTGTGTGGTGCAGGAGACGCCGATGACTCCCGCGCGCACGCCCACCGGCGTGGAGATATTGCCGTGGATGCCCAGCCCGGACGGCTCGGTCGGCGGCACCGCCAAGTTCGATCTGACCTGGATCTTCGAGGTGCGTGACGGGTGCGTTCGCGGGACGCTCGAGTACGCCACCGATCTGTTCGATCGCGGAACGGTCGAGCGCCTCGCCCGCGGACTCCAGGTGCTGGCCCGCGCGGCCGCGGCCGACCCGGACCGGCCGGTGGGCGAGCTGGCCCTGCTGGACGACGAAGCGCGGCGGGCGCTTGGCCTCCAGGGCCGGGGCCCGGTGTGGGTGGACGAGCCGTGGAGGCCCCCGCTGGAGCTGTTCCACGCCCAGGTGGACCGGACTCCGGACGCGATCGCCGTGCGTGAGGGGGATCGGTCGACAACGTTTGCGCAGCTCGAGAGCGCCGCGAACCGGCTGGCCCACCACCTTGTCGAGCGAGGGCTGGGCCCGGGGGATCGTGTCGCACTGGCCGCGCCACGGTCCACGGACACCATCGTCGGGATGCTGGGGATACTCGGCGCCGGCGCCGCCTACGTCCCGCTCGATCCCGACGACCCGCCGCGGCGCCTGGGCCGGCTGCTGGAGGCCTGCGCCCCGGCCGCCCTGGTCGCGACGGCTCCGGTCGTCGACGCGCTGGGGGACACACCGCGCGCCGTCTTGCTGGACGCCCACGCGGAAGCCATCGCCGCGTGCTCCGACGCTCGGTCCGCCACGGCGGCGCGCCCCGAGGCGCTCGCCTACGTCGTGTTCACGTCGGGGAGCACGGGGAGGCCGCGGGGGGCCTGCGTCAGCCACGCCAACCTCGCCAACTACCTGCGCTGGAAGACGCGGGCTCTGCCCGCCGAGCCCGGGGACCGGGTCCTGCACAAGACGTCCGTGGGCTTCGACTCGGCCGTGGGGGAGATCTGGTATCCGCTGGTCGCGGGGGCCGAGATGGTGGTGGCGAGGCCGGGCGGGCAGCGAGACATGGCCTACCTCGGCGAGGTGATCCGGGACGAGGGGATCACCGTGTTCAAGGCCGTCCCCAGCCTCTACCAGGCCCTGCTCCGGGCCGGATCGCTGGAGGGGTGCGCCGACCTGCGGCTGCTGCTCAGCGGCGGCGAGGCGCTGCCGGCGCGCGTGGCGCGGGATCTCCACGACACCACCGGGGCGCGGGTCATCAACCTCTACGGCCCGGCCGAGGCGACGGTCTCGGCGACCTGGGCCGATGCGGATCCGGCGGTGGGGGAGGGCATGGTGCCCATCGGCCGGCCCATCGACAACGTCACCGTCACCGTCGTGGACCCGTCCGGGAATCCCGTGCCGTTGGGCATGGAGGGGGAGCTGGTGATCGGCGGGGCCGGCGTGGGGCAGGGGTACCTGGACGACCCCGACGCCACGGCCGCGCGGTTCATCCCGGAGCCGACGGCCGCAGGCGGCCGCTGCTACCGCACCGGGGACCGCGTTCGCTGGCGCGGCGATGGGCAGCTGGCGTTCGTGGGCCGTCGCGACGGCCAGGTCCAGATCCGCGGACAGCGGGTCGAGGTGGGGGAGGTGGAGGCCGTCCTCGAGGCCGTCGAGGGGGTCGAGGCTGCGGCCGTGTACGCCGAGGGCGACGAGCCCGAAGATCGGGTTCTGATTGCGCACGTGGAGGCATCGACGGACGCGGGGGCCATCCGTCGGGCCGCGTCCGAGGTGCTCCCGACCGCCATGGTCCCGGCCCGCATCGTCCCCGTGGCCTCCCTGCCGCGCCTGCCCAGCGGCAAGGTGGATCGCCGGGCGATGTCGCGCGCCCCCCTGCCGCCCGCCGGAGGCACTGCAGCCGCCCCCCTGTCCGGCACCCAGGCGGTGATCGCGGCGATCTGGCGGGAGGCGCTGGGCCGCGACGACGTGGGCCCGGGCGACGACTTCTTCGAGCTCGGCGGGCACTCCTTGCTCGCCGTGCGCGTGATGATCGAGGTCCAGGACCGCTTCCCCGGTCGCGCAGCGCTGGGGGATCTGTTCGCCCACCCCACCCTGGAGGCCCTCGCAGGCCACGTGGACGGCGTGGCATCGGGACGTCCCCCCGGCCGCGACGCCGTGGGGCTGCGACGAGAGGCGCGCCTTCCCTCGGACCTCCCGGACCGGGTCGCGGCCCCAGCCACGCGGCCGCCCCGCGCCGTGTTCCTCACCGGGGCGACGGGGCTGCTGGGCGCCCACCTGGCGCGGGCGCTGCTGGACGGCGGTGCCGAGACGGTGACGTGTCTGGTGCGCGCCGGGGATCGCGGCGCTGCCACGGCGCGGTTGCGTGACGCCCTCGAGACCCGGGACCTGTGGCGCAGTGGCGACGACGACCGCCTCGAGGTCGCGGTCGGCGACCTGGCGGCCCGCTCGATGGGGCTGTCCAGCGCGGAGTTCGACGCCCTGGCGGGTTCGATGGACGCGGTGGTCCACAACGGCGCCTGGGTCCACCACGCCCACCGCTACCGCGCGCTGCGGGCCACCAACGTGGGCGGGACCATCGAGGCGATCCGCCTGGCCGTGGCGGGGCGGGGCAAACCCCTGGCCATGGTGTCCTCCCTCGACGTGATCCTCCGCGCCGCCGGGACCGGCGCCGTCTCGGAAGAGGCCGTCGCCGCGTGCGCGCCGCCAACACACTCGGGGTACGCCCGGACCAAGTGGGTGGCCGAGCGGATCGTGGAGCTGGCCGGCGACCGGGGACTGCCCGTGTCCATCGTGCGGCCTTCCCTGATCCTCGGCTGCGGGGACACGGGGGGGATCGATCTCGGCGAGAGCTGGCTCCTGCTGCTGCTGGCGGCGTGTGTGCGCCTCGGCCGCTTCCCCGACGACGCTCGCCTGCCCGCGATGGGGGTGGTGCCGGCGGATCGTGTCGCCGGGGCCGTCGCTCACGTCGCCTTGCGATCCGACGTCGCCGCGGCCGCGTACCACCTCACCCACCCGGTCGCTCTGGACGCCGGGACGGTGCGGGCGGTCCTCGAACGCCGCGGGTACGCCCTCGAGCCCCAGCCGTACGCCCCCTGGCACGCCTCGCTGGTCGCCGAGGCGGTCCGCGACCGGACGCTCGCCGGCCTCGCCGCGGTGCTCCCGCTCCCGGGCGACGCGCCTCCGCGCCATCGCCGGGTGGACGACCGCGCCACCGTCCGCGCCCTGGGCGAGGTCTGGTCGGATCTGCCCCCCATCGAGGCCCTGCTCGACCGCACGGTGGAGCACCTCATCGCGACGGGCCAGCTGCCCGCGCCCGTGGTCGAGGAGACGCGCCGATGAAGATCCTGCTCGTGCAGCCCCCCAAGTCCGACCGCACCATCGGCGGCGAGGACGTCCACATGTTCGAACCCCTGTCGCTGGAGTACGTGGGTGCGGGGGTGGTGGACGACCACGACGTGCGGCTGCTGGACCTGCGGCTGGAGGGGGATCTCGAGGGGGTGCTCGACGAGTTCCAGCCGCGCGTGGTGGGCCTCACCGCCCTGACCGTCCACCTCAACGTGGTGCTCGAACTGGGGGCGACCATCAAGGCCCGCGCCCCGGACTCGCTGGTGGTGGTGGGCGGCCACCACGCCACGGTGCGGCCCGGCGATCTGGTCAGCCCCCACATCGACGCGGTGGTCAGCGGCGAGGGGGTGATCCCGTTCCGCGAGATGATCGCGCGCATCGACGCGGGGCAGCCCTTCGACGACATCCCCGGCGTGGGGGTCGTCCGCGACGGAGAACTCGCGCTGACTCCGCCGGGGCCCCACGTCCCCCTGGACGACCTGCCCTCACCGGCGCGGTCCCTGTCCGACCGTCACCGCGGCCGCTTCCACTCCCAGTGGATGAGCCCCATGGCCGCGGTGATCACCTCCATGGGCTGCCCGTTCCGCTGCTCGTACTGCGCCATCTGGAAGCTCACCGACGGCAAGCGCCTGACCCGATCGCCGCGCAAGCTGCTCGAGGAGATCCAGTCGGTGGACGAGCCCTACGTGTTCTTTGCCGACTACGAGTCGCTGGTGGACGTGGAGCGGATGGCCGAGCTCGCCCGGCTCATCGCCGAGGCCGGCGTGCACAAGCGCTACACCCTGTACAGCCGCAGCGACACCATCGTGAAGCACCCCGATCTCATCCGCGCCTGGGCGGACGTGGGCCTGGACACGGTGATCGTGGGCTTCGAGTTCTTCCGCGACGAGGACCTCGAGGCGGTCAACAAGGGCGCGACCACGGCCGACAACGAGGCCGCCATCGAGGTGCTGCAGTCCCTGGGGATCAACATCGGCGCGTACTTCCTGGTGCGCCCCGAGTTCGACCGCGACGACTTCGACGAGCTGCGCACCTACGTCAAGGGGCTGAACGTCCGCTTCGCCAGCTTCTTCGTGCTGACCCCGCTGCCGGGGACGGACCTGTACGACGAGTGCGCGGGGGACCTGACCGTCGACGATCCCGAGCTCTTCGACTTCTTCCACGCCCTGCTGCCCACGAAGCTGCCGCTGCCCGAGTTCTACGAGCAGATGTACCGCTGCTACCGCGCCCCGATCTCCATCGGCAGCGCCCTGTCCCTGCTGAGCAACTGGCCCATCACCCGCGTGCCCGCCGCGGTGATGCGCACTCGCCGCGCGCTGGAGCGGTTGCGCCGGGCGCACCTGGACCACCCCTGACCTCGAACACGCGTTGCGGTGAGATCCCCACCTCGACGGTGCTACAGTGGACGGAATCCTGGAGGTGACATGGGACGCTGGATGGTGTGGATGGCGGTGCTGGGTCTGTGGATGCTGGCCCCGGGGTGTCCGGGCGAGGGGGACGACGACACGGTGGCGGACGACGACGACGCCACTGCGGGCGACGACGACGACGACGCCACCGCGGGCGACGACGACGACACCACGCCCGGCGACGACGACGACGACGACACGATAGGCGACGACGACGACTCGGCCGATCCGGCCGACGATATGATCACCCACTTCACCGATCCGTGTAAGCAGTGGTCCGCGGTCATGCCCCTGTCCGGCGAGGAGGGGCAGCTCGCCGCGGCGCGCCTCACACCGCCGTACTGGCCCTACGACATCGACAAGGTGGTCTACCAGCTGCTGCACGGCGAGACAGAGGGCGTCCAGTGCAACGCCAGTCACCCCCACCGCGTCGAGCTGTTCACCGCCGCCGGACCCAACCCGCCGGCCGATCCCGAGGACGTCGTGGTGATGGTGACCGAGGAGGAGGAGGTGCCGGGGACCGAGCGGCTGGTGATCATGGACTTCGATCCGCCCCTGACCGTCGAGGACGGCGAGGACCTCTTCGTGGCCGTGGAGCTCACGGGCAACTACCCCGACGTGGGCTGCTTCTCCATGTGCACCGACGGCGCGACCCACGACGACCGCAACTGGTGGAGCAACGCCACGGCGGCCCCGTACTCGTGGGCCGAGCTGAGCAGCTACGGCGTGATGGGTAACCTGGTGGTGGTGGCGTATCGTGCCGATTGAACTCGCGCGCCTCCTCACACGGGCCCTCCTGCTCGCCCTGCCTTGCGTGATCCTGGCCGGGTGCCCCGAAAAAGAATGTGCTCCAGGGGCCACCCAGGGCTGCCTTTGTGGCGGCGGCGCGAACGGTGCCCAGATCTGCGCCGACGACGGCATGAGCTGGGG
>CAZLEO010000141.1:0-24294 GCA_964558555.1 uncultured Rickettsiales bacterium
GTGCCAGGCTCACGTATCCCCAGTTTTTCCTCGCGTGTGACAGGTCCTGAAGATTGCCAAGGTTGAGGTGCTCAGGGCCGGAAATAAAGCGGCCCGCATGATATCCTGTGTTTACCGCTAAACCCTCGAAATGAGGAGGATATCGTGCGAGCCACAGCCATTGTACACCAGGCCCTGAGGAAATCCCTGTCGTCCATCCACAAAGCGCGCCTGAAGGCGGTGTTCTTCGCCGTGGAATCCCTGGTCAACGGTGGAAGGTTGTCGTTGACCGCAATGGGCCGCTCGGCCCGCGGATCGGTGGCTCCCAAGCACAGCATCAAGCGAATCGACCGCCTGCTCGGAAATCCCCGTCTGCATCGCGAGCTCGAGACGTTCTACCGTGCCTTGACGCAGCTGCTTCTGTCAGGACACGACGAGCCCCTCATCCTGGTGGACTGGACCCGAATCGACGAGCAGCGGTACTCGCTGTCAGCCGCTGTCCCTGTCGATGGACGAGCGCTGCCGATCTACTGGGAAGTCCATGATAAGAGTCGGTTGGGGAATCGCCACGTCCAGATGAGCTTCCTCGCCACACTGACAGGGATGGTGCCTCGACGATGTCATCCTGTCGTGGTCACCGACGCCGGCTTCGGCAACCCATGGTTTCGTGCTGTCGTGGACATGGGCTGGGACTTCGTCGGTCGGCTGCGAGGCCGCGTGAATCTCCGCGGCGACGGCCATCGAGGGATGAGGCTGGCAAGATCTTTTTACGCCGAAGCCGGGAACCAGCCCACGGACATGGGGCACTGCAAAGTGGGGGAGCATCGACCCGTCAAGGCGCGTGTTGTCATGGCGAAAAAGTACAAGAGGAACCCGTTGCGCCCGATCGCTCGGCGACGACGGAGTGACCGAGGGCGCGGAAACAAGTCTGCCGTCGAACGAGCCAAGGAGCCCTGGCTGCTGGCCACGTCCGTCACCGAGGGCAACGCCAACGCTATCGTCCGGGTCTACGCCAAGAGAATGCAGATCGAAGAGGTCTATCGAGACGCGAAGAACCACCGTTTCGGATGGTCTTTCCGCGACGCCAAGGCATCGACCGTCGAACGCTATCTCGTCCTCCTGCTCATCGCTTCGTTGGGGATGCTCGCCCTCACCCTGATCGGACAGGCTGCGGAATCGAAGGGATGGCATCTCGGATACCAGGCCAACACGATCCGCTCTCGACGAGTCCTCTCGCTCTTCTTCCTGGGCAAGACCTATGTCGAGCGGCAGGACCTGGAGAGCATCCTCGACACGGACCTCAGAGGCTCGATGAAGCTAATCCGTGCACGGGTCTGCACCTTAGCCCCTGTAATCACAAAAGATTTTGCGGGGATCCCTTAGAGTGCCAGGCGAATCACAGGGGTGGCTCGGAGCTTTGGGGGTGAAGAAGGTCTACCTGTCCCCGTCCCGCCCCCAGAGCCCCTACGCGTCCTGCTCCAGCTGATACTCCACCCTCAACACCGCCGACTCCGGCGGCATGTTCTCGATCGAGAACACCACGCTGTTGCTCACCCTGTCGTACACGAACGAGTACAGGATCAACCCTGTCGCATCCTCGGCGATCTCGAACGCCTCTTCGGGCCCGTCCCCATCGATGTCCAGCGTCGCGGTCAGCGTCCCCTCCACCGGCACGTGACTGAGGTGAAACGCGGTCCGCAACCCTGCCGCGGCCAGCCCGATCCGGCTCATGACCTCGGACCAGTCGTGCTCGCAGATGCTGAAGAAGGTGGCGTGGTCCTCGCCGAGGTAGTCGACGACGTCGAGATAGCCGCGACCGGGTTCGGCGTTGCCCCACGCGCTGGAGCAGCCGGTGTTGGCGTCGCCGACGATGGCGGTGAAGTGGACCATGTCGATGTCGTGGCTGCCCTTGAGGGTGGCGAACCAGGGGCTGTACTCGGTGTGGTGGATGAAGGCGTCGGGGGTGGGGCAGTCGGCGCCCTCGGAGGAGCCGTCGTCCTCGTCGCTGATGATGACGACGGAGAGGAGGGCGTCGGGGCGGTAGTAGCCGATGTTGGAGGTGTCCTCGTAGCCGGCGGGGCCGGGGCTGACGGCGCGGAAGCTGGCCTCGAGGCCGACCTCGCAGGTGCCTTCGGGGTTGGTCTGGATGGAACCGATGACGTCCATGAAGTGGGCCTCGATCTCGTCGACCATGGTGGCGTCCATGTAGTACGGGGTGCCCAGCAGGGTCCCGATGGGCGGCTCCTCGGGGTCGTCGAGGGTCACGACGCCGATGTGATAGTCCAGCGGCGTGTCGGAGAGGTACTCCATGAAGACGGCGAAGTTGTCGACCAGGGCCTGGCGCTCCTCGGTCATGGAGCCGGAGTTGTCGACGACGAAGAGGATGTCGCTGGCCTCGGCGGTGTTCTGGACGAACTCGTCCTCGACCATGGTCTGGCCGAGCTCGTCGGGCTGATCGGCGGGGTCCCACTCGTCGCCGCCGCCCAGACCGTAGTCCTGGCAGCCGCCGCCGGCCGCGAGGACGATTCCCACGATTCCAACCCAGAGATGTGCAGTCCTCACGGTGCTCCCCTCACTCCAACCTCACCCCGGCAGGGATGCCATAGGCCCCCAGTATCCTCGCCGAGGCCTCCTCGAAGGTCGCGGCGTCCAGCACGATCTCGTGCCGGTTGCCGTTGGGCATCATCTCGATCACGTGGTACCCGTCCACGGGCTCTTCGAACGCCGCCGCCACGTCCTCGATCGTGTCCACGTCGCGCCCGTTGATCCGCGCCACGGCGGAGTTGTTCATGCCGTGGTAGCCGATGTTGTACGGGTCGGGCAGGACGTAGGCGAGCAGCACGATACCCTGCTGGTCGGGGGTCTGGCCGTGCCGCTGCAGGTCCCAGAACGTCACGAGCCGCCGCGGCGCCTTCTTGGACCAGTCCTTCCAGGCCTGGAGGTAGTCGAGATCCAGGGCGCGGAAGACCAGCCCCCCCGCGACGAGGTAGTGCGGCGGGGTGTCGGGCGCGCGCCAGGGCACGAGGGTCTGGTCGGCGGAGTAGGCGACCAGGGGCATCTCCAGCTCGAGGCGCCGGCCGTCGCGCAGCACCTGCGCGCCGATCACGTCGCCGGCGAGGTGGCCGTCGACGAGGATGTGGGTGTACTGGAGGCGGCCGTAGCGCGGGTGCTCGTAGTACCCGTCGGCGTCGATGGGGTGGCCGCCGAGGCTCAGCAGGATGTCGCGGGCCTGGATGACGCCGTGGGCGGAGCCTCCCTGGTGGACCTCGCGGATGATGATGCCGCGGGGCTCGCCGTCCAGGCCGAGGTAGGCGGCGAGGGCTGGATCCCGGTTCTCCTGCCAGAACAGGCCCAGCGCGCCGAAGCCGGGGTAGTCGCCGTCGGCGAGGGCGGCGTCGACGTAGGTGTGGATGACCTCGGCGGGGATGACGTGGGCGCGGTCGTCCTTGGCCCATTCGGTGATGCCGACGAGGTCGCGGCGATGGAAGAGGGGTTCGACGGCGCCGGCCCCACCGAGGTCGTGGTTGACCACGAGCAGGGCGACCTTGGCGCCGTAGGTGCGCAGGGAGAATACCTCCATGCGGGAGAACCGGCAGTCGGCACCCTCGAGCTGGCCCTCCTTCCAGCGGACGATGCGGTACTCCTTGCCCGTGGGCACGGCGTCGGCGACGCGGGCGGGCTGCAGGTCGTCGAAGAAGCCGGGCTCGTCCACGGTGACCAGGGCGAGGTTGACGTGGCGGTCGATGTGCAGGACGCGGCCGGGGACCTTGCGGGGCTCGCCGTGCTTCTCCACCTGGATCAAGGTGGCGTTCTCGACCATCTCGGCCTCGGTGACGAGGACGCGGTCGCGCACGAGTACGGCGTGGGCCTTGCGCTGCTGGGGTTTGGTCTTGGCCCAGGGCTGGTACTCGTCGTGGCGCTGGTGGGTGACGTGGAGCTTGACCACGTGGTCGGCGTAGTCGGGCCGCGCCTGGGCGGCGCCCGGGAGTAGCACGGCGAACACGGCGAGGAGGACGAAGGCTCTCATAACCTGCGGTCCTCCGGGATGCCGTACTGCTGCAGGATCTCGGGGTGGGCCTGCTCGGCGGCGACGCGGTCGAGGACGCCGAGGCAGCCGAAGTGCTGGAACTCGAGGACCTGGTAGGGGCCGTCGTGGGACTCCACCTGCTCGACGAGGTCTTCGAGGCCGTGGATGGGCACGCCGTTGACCTGCGAGACGATGCGGTTGCGATACCAGGCCATCTGGGCGTTGACCGGGTGGTCGAGGCGCCGCAGCAACAGCACGCAGCGGGCGTCGGGCTCGGCAGGGTCCTCGACGGGGCGGAAGACGAACTCGTACAGCAGCCGCCGGTCGGCCTTGCTGAACCAGTCGGCGCCGAAGGTCTCCATCACCTCGCGGTCGAGCTCGACGAACACGAGGCCGGCGTAGACCACGTAGCGGGGGAGGCGGTCGTACACGTTCGCGCGGGCGCGCTGGGCCACGAGGTCGCCCAGGGGGATGGACAGATCCAGGGCCTCGGCGTCGCGCAGGACGCGCAGGGACAGGTCCTCGCCCTTTTGCTTGCGGTCCACGAGCATGCCGTAGTTCAGGCGCAGGCCGTCCATGTCCACGGTGCCGTCGCCGGCCACGTCGTGGCCTTCCACCTCGAGGATCACGTCGCCGACGTGCAGGTGGCCCTCGGCGCTGGCGCCGGGGTAGAGGAACTCCACGCGCACGCCGCTGAGATCCTCGCCCATGCCGGCCCGCGACCGCGCGGCCGGGTTCTCCAGCGTGGCGGTGATGGCGCCGAGGTCGGGGTAACCGTCGTACGCGCCGTCGACCACGTCGTCGAGGAAGTGGTGGACCACCTCGGCGGGGATGAAGAAGCCCACGTTGTCCAGGCGCGAGATGCCCTGGAACGCCACGCCGACCACCTCGCCGTCCTGCAGCACCGGGCCGCCGCTGTTGCCGGGGTTGATGGCGGCGTCGGTCTGCACGCTGAGGTGGGAGTCCATGCCCGAGTGGGCGTACGACGACACCTCGATGCGCGAGACCACCCCCGCGGTGATGGACAGGCGCTTGCCGCCGGCGGGGTAGCCGTAGGTCTCCACCGTGGACAGCAGGTCGGGCAGGCCCTCGCCCAGCGGCAGGGATGGGACGTCGTCGAGCAGGCCCTCCTCGGTGGGTTCGAGCAGGGCCAGGTCGCAGTCGTGACCGATGGCCACCACGCGCGCCTCGTGGGGTACGGGGTCCCCGTGCAGGTAGATCAGCAGCATGCGCGTGTCGCTGGCCACGTGGGCGTTGGTCATCACGCGCCCGCCGTCCACCACCAGCCCGCTGCCGGTGCTCTGGCGCGCGGCGCGGGTGTTCCACGGCGTGTACCAGTCGCCGCGCTGGCTGTGGTTGACGATGCGCACCACAGACGCCTCGATGTCGCCGGCGGCCGCCGCAGGGGCGGCCAGCAGCGCGGTCAGCAGCAGGGGCACCAGTCGCGTCATTTCACATCCACGTGGGGCACGATGACCCAGTTGTCCAGCTCGGTGCCGGGACCGTCGGTGCAGTCGTAGATCCCCGAGCCGGTCTGGGCGACGGTGACGAGCACGTCGAAGCCGCCGATGATGGCCTCGGTACCCTGGTACAGGACGTGGGCTTCACCCTGGTACACCACGTTCACGGGGCGGGCGTGGAGGAACTCGTTGCACCCCTCGCTGGGCCTGGCGACGCAGGTCTGGTCGTCGGACGGGCTGTGCACCGTCCAGCCGCCGAGTTCGTCGATGGCGCGGCTGCCGGTGAGCAGGTGGGTCGCGGTGTCGTCGCCGGGTGCATACACGTGCACCGCGTTGTAGTAGCCACCCTTGGGATCGCAGCCGCCCTGCTGCAGCAGCTCCACCTCGCCCAGCACGGACAGGTCGGGCAGCAGGATGAACGAGGTGGGCGAGCCCTCCAGCCAGAAGGTGTAGACCTCGCCCCCGCTGGTGACGAAGTCCACGCTGCCCAGGGCCCAGTCCGAGAACGTGCCGGTGAGCGGCGTGTCCTGGGGGATCTTGGCGGAGCCGAAGTAGATCGAGGGCAGGGCGTCGGCGCAGCACGGATCGGTGGGGTCTGCCCCGTCGCACGGATCGGGGGGCAGCGTGTCGTCGTCGCCGTGATCGTCGTCGTCGCCGTCGTCGTCGTCGTCGGAGCCGCCCGAGCTGTCGTCGTCGTCGTCTCCGGTGTTGAAGTCGTCCGAGCATCCCAGCCCCAGCGCGCACGCCAGGGTGATCCAGATCCAGGGGCGCATGCTCACCTCCCGCTGTATTCGCACGCGGGTTCAAGCCTACATCATCGGCCACTCTTCGGAGCTGCCCTGTTCGTAGCGGGACCCGGTGATCTTCCAGTCCCCGCCGTCCCGCGCCAGCTGGACGTGGAAGGTGAACGAGTCGGCGTCGCCGGGCGCGAAGTCCAGCGCGCCGATGTCGATGCCGTCGGCGAGCACCGCGCCGAAGTCGGCCTCTGCGGTGTCGCCGTGCACGGTCACGTCGATGTCGGACAGCAACACGGTGATGCCGCCGCGGCGCTTGAACTCCCGGAACAGGAAGCCGCGGACGTCGTCGTAGGTCAGCCCCCGCTCGTCCACGTAGTCCCGCGACACCGGCCTCATCGTCGAGATCACGTCCGCGTTGCGCGCGCCCTCGGCCACCGCATGGATCGCCTCGCGGATCTTGTCCTCGTCCGAGGCGTCCGGCCACACCACCCACAGGGCGATTCCGGCCACGACGGCGAATCCCAGGGCTGCCACCACCACAGTTCTCGTGTTCATGGTTCCAACCTATCGCGGCCCGCTGGACCCTCGCCACCGCCTCCGATAGGCTGTCGGCGATTTTGATCCCGGAGGGCCCTTCACATGGATCCGATGCCCCGCGACGTCGGCTGGATCGAGGTCGTCACCGGCTGCATGTTCAGCGGCAAGACCGAGGAGCTGATCCGCCGCGTCCGCCGCGCCATGTACGCCCGCCAGCCCGTCGTGGTGTTCAAGCCCGCCATCGACAACCGTTACTCCGACGACTCGGTGGGCTCCCACTCCGGCCAGATGATCCGGTCCTTCCAGATCGGCCAGGCCAGCGAGATCCCCTCGAAGGTCGGCGAGGCCCGCGTGGTGGCCGTGGACGAGGCCCAGTTCCTCGGCCTCGAGCTGGTCGAGATCTGCGAGGACATGGCCAACAGCGGCCTGCGCGTCATCGTCGCCGGCCTGGACATGGACTACCGCGGCGAGCCCTTCGAGCCCATCCCGCAGCTGCTGGCCAAGGCCGAGTACATCACCAAGAACCTGGCCATCTGCATGGTCTGCGGCAACCCGGCCGATCGATCCCAGCGCCTGGTCAAGCGGGACTCGCGCATCGTCGTGGGGACGTCCGAGGTGTACGAGGCGCGGTGCCGCCTGCACTGGAGCCCGGACGCGACGGATCCGTTGCAGTCGGACCTGCCGCTGGGGCGCAACCTGTCCGAGGGGTGACCGCCCGGTCAGCTCCCCTCCACAACCTGCACCTGCACCCGCGACCAGCTGTCCGTGCCGTCGAGGGGATCGGCGTCGTCGGAGGGCTGGGTGTTGCCCTGGATGTCGGTGGCGCGGGCGCGGATCATCTGCTCGCCGGTCGCCTCGAAGGTCACGTCGGCTCGCCAGAACACCCAGACGTGGTCCAGGTCCTCCTTGTAGGTGATCGTGGTTTCGGTCCAGGTTGCGCCGTCGTCCACGGTCACCTCGACGCGCTCGATGCGCGTGCCCCCGAACGCCGCGCCCCCGACCGAGAAGGGCTCGCCGATCACCACCTCGGTCCCCACCTCGGGGAAGAAGATCTTGGAGTCGGCGGCCATGGGCGGTGAGCAGTCCCAGCCGCCCACCTCGTACCAGTCGTCGCCGGGCTCGCTCGTCAGCTCGACGGTGGTCACCCAGGCCGGGTGCTTGACGCCGTAGTAGCCGGGCAGCACGAACCGCAGCGGATACCCCTGCTCCGGGGGCAGCTCCTCGCCGTTGATACGTAGCGCGCCGACCACGCCGCCGTCGCGGATCTGATCGAGGGTCATCGACGTCCAGTACCCGTCCGCACACTCGAAGCGCGCGTGGGTGGCCCCGTACCCGATGCCCAGGTCGGACAGCAGCTCGTGCAGGTCGAACCCCTGCCAGCTCGCCGTGGCCACCAGGCGGCCGTTGCTGGAGTTGCCGATGCACTCGACGGTCGTGGTCGTCTCGGCGGGGGGGAGCAGCCTCAGATCTTCCAGTCTCAGGGACATCGGCGTGTAGACGAGACCGGTGATCTCGAGCTCGTAGGAGGCCTCTTCCAGTTCAGGGATCGCGCCGATACGCGTGACGAAGTAGTCGTCCGTCTCGGTGACGAAGTCGGGGAACCCCACGGGATCGGGCGTGGCGTCGTCGTCGCCCGCGTCGTCGTCGCCCGCGTCGTCGTCGTCACCCCCGTCGTCGTTCGCGTCGTCGTCGTCGCCAGCTTCGCTCACGTCGTCGTCGTCGGAGGGGACGCCGTGCATGGGGACCTCCGGGGTGGAGGAGCATGCCGACGCGATCACGGGGAGGGCCAGGAAGAGGAGGAGCCAGCGCATACCCTTGTGCTACGAACGCTTTTTCCGGGGCACAAGGCAACGCCGGGTGGACGTTGGACCTTCAAGCCGCCCGCGATCTCCGGTACTGTGTTGCCGATGGTGGGAAGGCCCCCGGGCCGGAGGAGCACGATGAGGGTTTGCTGGGCAGCGGTGGTGATAGGCGGGATCCTGGTCGCGGGCTGCAACGGCGGCTCGGGCGGCGGCGAGTCGCCCACGGAGACGGTGACCCCGGTGGTGGTGCTGCCCGCGCCCATCGAGGTCGCGGACATCTCGCCGTCCACGGCGTTCCAGGCCGAGATGACGATCATGGACGGCTACGAGCCGTTGTTGAAGGACACGGCCGGAGACGCGCTGGGCGGCGCGGCGGCCCCGTTCGACCTGGTCTCCGCATACGCGGTGGCGACGAACGAGAGCCTGCTGCTGCGGGTCCAGAGCTCCCAGCCGATGACGCTGGACAGCCGCACGGACGTGCGCCTGTGGGTGGAGCAAGGGGAGAAGCTGCTGACGGTGGAGGCCAAGCCGGACCACCCCGAACGGATCTGCGAGCTGACCCCCATCGGCAAGTCCGAGGGCGACGAGCTGGCCGGATGTCTCGAGCTGAACAAGACGCTGGACATCCGCATCCCGCTGGAGAGCCTGCCGCGGTGGCTGGACCCGGCCGAGGCGTTCTTCGTCAGCGGCGTGTCCACGTGCTGCACGGACGAGAGCCGGGAGACCCCGTACGATGAGATCGAGGGCGCCCAGCAGGTCTGGGTGTTCGACGGTGAGATTCCCCGCGTGCCTCCCACCGTGATCGCCGAGGGGGAGGCCGCCGCCGCCGCCGCGCCTGCCGAGGCCGCCGCCGCGCCCGCCGAGGCCGCCGCTGCGCCCGCTGCCGCCACCGTCGCGCCCGCCGAGGGCGCTGCCGCGTCTCCGGCCGAGGCCGTTCCGGCTGTTCCCGCGCCCGCCGCGCCCTGAAACCTCCTCAAGACCCGCCCGCCGCCATACTTGGCATCACTCCTGCATCATTCCACCCCGAGAGGTGAGTATGGGCCAGCTGGGAGCCGGAGTGATGGCAAAATCGAACGTGGCGATTGCAGATTCGAACGTGCTCGTTCGAGAACGCGTGACCTGCCCCATGTGTGAGGGGGAGGCCGTGGCCCGCAAGCTCCGCACGGGACGAATCGGCAAGGCCTGCCGCCACTGCGGCTGGTGGCGCTTCGAGACCCCGGACGGCCGGGTCGAGGCCGAGAGCCCGCGCTTCACCGACATCTGATCCGATCCTCCGGTCCCGTTCGATACCTTCCCTGAACGAATGCCTCCGATTGGGTACCCTGGGTGCCCCCGGTGCTCTGCGCGCCGGGGTCGAGAGGATCATGCGCGCCCTGGTTCCCTGTCTGTCGATCGTCGCCCTCCTCGCGGTGTCGAGCGCGCGCGCGGACGAGCCGCCGAGCCTCGAGCTGCCCCACGTGGCGGACGCGGCGATCCGCCTCGACGGGGTCCTCGACGAGGAGGCCTGGGCCGCCGCGACCCGCATCGACGAGTTCTGGAACCACGATCCGGTGGATGAAGGGCGAGCCGAGTTCGGGACCACCGCCTGGGTCTTCTACGACGACGACCACCTGTACTTCGGCTTCGACTGCCCGTCGCCGGACGAGGCTCGCGTGCGCGCCCACATGGGGGCGCGCGAGGACATCAACCGCGACGACCAGGTGGGCATCTACCTGGACACCTTCGACGACGACCGACGCGGGTTCGTGCTGTACGTCAACGCCCTGGGGGTCCAGCAGGACATCCGCGTGGGCGACGACACGGGCTGGAACTTCGACTGGGACGCGCGCTTCCGCTCCGCCGCGAAGATCGACGAGCGGGGCTACCGCGTCGAGGTCGCCGTCCCCTTCGCGACGCTGCGGTTCCCCCGCTCGCCCGAGCAGCGCTTCGGCGTGGTGATCACCCGCAAGCTGGCGTCGCTCAACCACAAGGTCTCCTACCCGCACGTCAAGCAGGGCCCCAGCCTGTGGTCGCAGGCCGCGACGATGACCGGCATCCGCGACGTCTCCCCGGGCCGACCGCTCGAGGTCATCCCCAGCGCCACGTTCTCGGCGTCGTGGGAGCGCGATCCCGACACCGACACCCTGCGCATGGATCACCCGGTGGAGCTGAGCAACCTCCACCGCGGCCTCACCATGCGCTGGGCCATGAGCCCCAACACCTCGCTGGGGGTGGCGGTGAACCCGGACTTCAGCCAGGTCGAGAGCGATCCCGACCAGCTGGACGTGAACACCCGCTACGCGCTGTTCCTCGACGAGAAGCGACCGTTCTTCCTGCAGGGGATCGACGCGTTCGACGTACCCCTGGACGTGCTGTACACGCGGTCCATCGTCAGCCCGCTGGAGGGGATCAACCTCAACGGCGTGGAGAACGGCTGGACCGTGGGCCTGCTCCACGCCGTGGACCAGACTCCGGCGGCCTCGCTGGTGGCCGAGTACGACACCCCCGGGTTCGGTGAGGACGACCTGGCCGATCGCCTCGGCGTCACCAACGTGCTGCGCGTCAAGCGGGACGTGGGCCCCCAGGCCGCCCTGGGCCTGTTTCTCGCCGACAAGGAGGTGGGCGGCGGCCTGCCCGAGGCCCCCGACGCCTACAACCGCGTGGGCGGCGTGGACGCGTACGTACCCATCGGCAAGCTGGTGAGGCTCCAGGGCCAGGCCCTGTACTCGCTGACCGGCGAGCGCGAAGGCGATCGCATCCACGGCGGCGCCTACAACTTCGCCGCCGCCGTGCGCGGCAGCCGCGGTGAGGCCTGGCTGTATCACCAGAACATCGCCCCGGACTTCCGCGCCGAGACCGGCTTCATCACCCGCGTGGACCGCATCGACACCGAGATCGGCGGCGAGTACCGCTTCGACATCGACCGCGGCGCCCTCACCGACATCAAACCCTGGGCCGGCGCCGGCGTGAGCTTCAGCCACGACGGCACGTTCACCGATCAGTGGGCCAACGGCGCGGTCCGCTTCAAGATCGCCCGGCTCAACTACCTCACCTTCGGCGGCACCCAGTGGCACGAGCTCTACGCCGGCGAGCGCTTCACCACCGGCGAGGGCTACTTCCGCCTGTTCAGCTCCGCCATCGACGTCTTCCGCTTCTCCGTCCGCGGCAACGTCGCCGGCGAGGTCAACTACGACCCCGACGACCTCTTCCTCGGCCCCTCGTGGGAGATCTCCGGCGAGGTCCTCCTGCGCATCCTCCGCCGCCTCTCCGTGGACGTCTCCGCCACCCACCACGCCATGTACCGCCCCGAAGGCGGCCTCCACTACGACATCCAGATCGTCCGTACCGGGGTCCTGCTGTGCTTCACGCGGGATCTGTGGCTGCGCACCGTCGCCGAGGTCAACACCTACGACCAGGACCTCGATCTGGAGTTCCTGCTGGGGTACACGCCGGTGCCGGGGACGGCGTTCTACCTGGGGTATTCGGAGGGGGCGGCCTGGGCGGACAGGAAGTTCGGGACGCAGAACCGGGCGCTGTTCGTCAAGGCGCAGGTGTTGTTCATGCCGTGAAGGTTCAGCAGCCGGCGCCGGGATGGACCTCTGGATCGAGGTCGTCGCAGTCCCAGCCGTCGTCAGAGTAGGTAGCGGCGTCGTACGGACCGGGGAACCACCAGGCGGGGTAGCCGTCGTTGTCGAGGTCCAGGTCGACGGCGCCGGGGCCGCCGTAGGCGCCGATGTCGGATCGGGAGCCGTCCGGATCCGTGAGGATCGGTGAGCCGGTGTCCACGAGGGGGGAGCTGGCGTCCAGGTGGAGATCCCAGTCGGCGGAGGAGGAGGACGTCGTGTCGAGGAAACCGGGCTCGACGGAGAGGTTGCCGTACCAGCCCGTGGGTTCGTACATGGCGTAGTAGTCTTCGGGGGTGTTGGACCAGGCGTTGCAGTGGGACAGGGTGACGTGTGCATTGTCGCCGTGGACGGCGCCGCCGCGGTCGGCCGAGTTCGCCCAGAAGATGGAGTTCGTGGCGGAGAGGGCGGCCTCGGTGCGCAGCCGGACCCCGCCGCCGACGCGGCTGACGGTGTTGGCGGCGACGACCGTGTTGACGACCTCTGCGCGGGCGGATTCGTCCAGCATGAGACCCCCTCCCTCGAGCGCGTCGTTGCCCACGAGCAAGGTGTTCGCCAGCAGCACCGACGCGGAACTCTCGACGTACACGCCTCCGCCTCCCTCCGTGGCCGTGTTCTCGACGATGCGGACGTCCGCCAGGATGGCGTCGCTGTCCCCGGTGAACGCGGCGACGTAGACACCGGCGCCCTCGTGGGCCGTGTTGCCCTCGATCCGGACGTCGGCCAGGAAGACGTCGGCGTCGTCGATGTAGACCCCCCCACCATGGCGAGCGGCGACGTTCGTGGTGATGCTCACCCCGCGGAGCGTCGGGCCGACGTCGTTGCGGATGCCGATCCCTGCGCCGTGCTCCGCCGTGTTGCCGGAGATGACGATGTCGGTCAGCACGCCAGGGCTCTCGTCGAAGTAGGCCGTGCCGACGTCGCCGGTCGAGCTCCCCGTGATCTCGACCCGGCTGAGCGATGGTGCGGACTGGCTGGCCCACAGGGCGCCGCCGTCGTCGTCCGAGGCGTTGTGGCGGAGGGCGACGTCCGTGAGCAGGGGGGAGGACTCGAAGAGGGCGATTCCACCGCCGTGGCGTGCTTCGTTGAGCTCGACGAGGACGTCCGTCAGCCAGGCCTCGGACCGCGTCAGGTAGAGGCCACCGCCGGTGTCCGAATCGTTCCCGATGATCTCCGTGCTGGCCACGATCGGTGACGCCGCCGAGCCGTACAGGCCTCCGCCGGAATCCGTCGCGTGACAGTCCGTGACCCTCAGGTCGAAGAGGCTGGGATCCGCGTCCTCGAGGTACAGGCCCCCGCCGTGCTCCGCGGATCCGCCCGTCAAGGTGAATCCCCTCAGGGCGGCCTGAGGAGCGGACGCGGAGAGAATCCGGACGACCGAACCGCGATGGCCGGCGTCGATGGTGGTCACCCTGCTTCCGCCCACTCCCACGACGGCGATGTCCTTGTGGGCGATCTCCAGGGTCTCCTCGTAGAGCCCGGGGGTCACGCACACGGTCTCTCCATCAACGGCCGCGTCGATGGCCTCCTGGATGGTCGGGCAGCTCGCCGGGACGAAGAACGCACACCCCTGTTGTGTGGTCAGCGGTTGGCACGCCGCCTGAGGGTCGTCGTCCGCGTCGTCCGGAGGCCATCCGTCGTCGTCGGGGTGGGTGTCCCCACCGAAGGGCGTGTGAAAGCTGGATTCCGAGGAACAGCCCATGGTGGCCGAGGCAAGGGTCAGGATGAACACGAGAACTCGGCGCACTTGAGGTCCCCCTGGAGTCACCGAGATCCTATCAACGGAGGACGCCGGAGGGCCATCGCAAAGCGTCGCGCGGGGAGCAGGGGCTGCCTTCCCACGCTGCTTCTGCTACCGTCGGATCGGAACCTCGACGTGCGATCCATCCTGCCGATCCTGCTGCTCGTGCTGGCCTGGGGCTGCGACAAGCCCACGACCAACTCGTACGACTCCGACGGAGATGGCCACGAGAACAAATCCGACTGCGCGCCGATGGACCCCGACATCCACCCCGGCGCCGAGGACCTGTGCGGCGACCACGTGGACAACGACTGCGACGGCGAGGTGGACGAGGGATGTCGCATCGAGGTCGGGCGGCGGGTCGTCGGGACGTGCGTGACGGCGTGTGATGGGCGGTCGCTGTGCTGGTCGGGGGACGCGTGTGGGGTGAACGAGGCGGATGATGCGGTGTGCTGGGGGCCGTACATCTACAGCGAGGCGTACCGGCCGACGCGGGCGCTGGACGAGAGCTTCGCGTGGGTGGAGTTCCCGTGTGGGGTGACCCCGTTCGGGGAGGTGACCTGCTTCGGACCCAAGACGTTCGAGGAGGCGGTGTCGCCGGCGCTGGAGATCTCGCGGACGTCGCTGGACCCGCTGGTGCACCTGCCGCGGGCTGGTGAGGAAGAACCGGAACCGGCAGAGGGCTGATCAGCCCTGGACGAACCACTCGGTCTTCGTCTCTCGTTTCACCAGGAGCTTTCCGTCGCGAACGACGATGCGGTCGGGCTGCGTGCGCAGGGCCTCCTGGACACTCATGCAGTCGAGCACGTTGAAGCTGGCGCGGCAGCCCACGTTGAGGCCGTAGCCGTCGAGGTGGAGCATGGACGCGGCGTGGGTCGTGGGCATGTCGTAGACGGTCTCCACCTCGGCGGGGGTGGAGAGCTGCGCGGCGTGGGCGGTGATGAGGCCCACCTCGAGCATGTCGGCGCGGCCGAAGGTGGGGTAGAAGGTGTCCCTGAGGCAGTCCTGGCCGAAGGTGACGTTGACGTCGGCGTCGAGGAGTTCCTTGACCCGGGTGATGCCGCGTCGCACGGGCTGGCGGTCGTAGCGCCCCTGTAGCATCAAATTCGTCGCGGGGTTGGTGACCATGTGGATACCGGCGTCCTTGACCATGCCGATGACCTTGGCCGCGTAGGGATCGGGGTAGGCGGCGAGGGCGCACGTGTGGCCGGCGGTGACGCGGCCCTCCCAGCCCTGACGGATGGTGGCGTCGGCGAGCATGGCCAGGGTGCGGGCGCCGGGATCGTCGGTCTCGTCCACGTGCATGTCCACGTCGGCGTCGAACTGCCGGGCGAGATCCATGCAGAACTCGATGTGCCGGTGGCTGTCCTCGGGGGTGCGCTCGTTGTAGGGCATGCCGCCGACCACGTCGGCGCCCAGGGACATGGCGCGGAGCATGAGGTCCTCGGTGCCGGGGTCCTGGTAGATGCCCTCCTGGGGGAACGCCACGATCTGCAGGTCGAGGACGCGCTGGACCTCCTCGCGCAGGGCGACCAGGGCCTGGACCGGGATCAGCCCGCCGATGGTGTCCACGTCCACGTGGGTGCGCATGGCCGTGGTGCCGTTGGCCACGGCCCAGTGCACCACGCGCCGGGCGCGCTCGAGGATCTCGTCGGCCGCGTACTCCCGCTTGCGATCCCAGATGATCTCGATGGCCTCGGTGAGGGTGCCGGAGACGTTGGGGCGCACGGTCTCGGTGATCAGCGCCTTGTCCAGGTGGACGTGGGGGTCGACGAAGGGCGGCGACACCAGCTTGCCCGAGGCGTCGATCTCCTCGGCGTCGGCGTCGATGTGGGGGTCGATGGCCGCGATGTGGCCGTCGGCCACCGCGAGGTCCAGGGGGCCCTGGTCCTCGGCGCCGCGCAGCAGCCCGTTGCGCACGATCAGATCGAACTCCATGAGATGTCCTCCCTCGGTTCCCTCAGGTCCTCCGCTGCGCCGCCAGATCCACGGCCTCGAGGATGGCCTCGTACCCGGTGCACCGGCACAGGTGGCCCGAGAAGGCCTCCCGGACCTGTGCGGGTGTGGGTGCGGCCACGCGCTTCAGCAGCGCGTGGGCGGCGAGCAGGAATCCCGGCGAACAGAACCCACACTGGACCGCGCCGGCGTCCACGAACGCCTGCTGCAGATCGGTCAACTCGCCGTTGACGGCCAGGCCCTCCACCGTGAGCACCTCGCAGCCCTCGGCCTCCTGGGCCAGGACGAGGCAGGCGCGCACGGGGGTGCCGTCGAGCAGCACGGTGCACGCGCCGCACTCGCCGTTGCCGCAGCCCTCCTTGGTGCCGGTCAGCTGGGCCTCCTCGCGCAACAGCGCCAGCAGGGTTCGCGGCCGGTCCCGGTCGAGGGTGTAGGTGCGGCCGTTGATGGTGACCTTCATCACGGGGTCACCTCCAGGTCTCGCAGGGCTCGACGCAGCATCACGGGCAGCACCGACCGCTTGGCCTCGGGTGTCGCACGTAAGCTCGACGCACGCGGTCGAAGGTCGGCCACGAGCGCGCGCCCAGCGTCCGCGACGAGCTCGTCGGTCAGCTCCACGCCGGACAACATCTGCTCCACGGCGAGGGGGCGCGGCGGCACCGGGGCCACGGCGCCCATGGACAGCGCGACGGTGCGGCGCGCGGCCGTTGCCGGCGATCGCACGACCACGGCGAGGGACACGGCGGCCAGATCCATGCCGCGGGTGCGGGCCCGTCGGCGGTACGCGGAGCGCAGGTCGCCGCCGACGTCGGGGAGCACCACGCCGGTGATCAGCTCGCCCGGGCCCAGGTCGGTGCGGCCGGGGCCGCGGAGGAACTGGCCGATGGGTACGCGGGTCTCGGCGTCCCCCTGGGCGACCACCACGGCGTCGAGGGCCATCAGCGGGACGCTGAACTCGGCGCCGGGTGAGGCGTTGGCGAGGTTGCCGCCCACGGTGGCGCGGTTGCGGATCTCGTGACACGCGAACACGTCGGCGGCGTCGGTGAGGCACGTCAGGCGCTCGCGTAGCAGCGCCGACTCCTGGATCTCGGTGACCGTGGTCAGCGCGCCGATCCAGATCCCGTCGGCGGTCTCCCGGATGCCCCTGAGGTCGCGC
Source organism: uncultured Rickettsiales bacterium (assembly GCA_964558555.1). Taxonomy (GTDB): domain Bacteria; phylum Myxococcota_A; class UBA796; order UBA9615; family CAYRNR01; genus CAYRNR01. Next base: position 16,998 of record CAZLEO010000141.1, read on the forward strand.
AGCGCCTTGAGGTCCACCACGCAGCCGGGCCGGCTGTGTCGCAGGCGCATCTCCAGCAACAGGTCCGTGCCGCCCGCGAGGGCCGCGGCCCCCTCCTCGCGCAGCAGGCGGGAGGCCTCGGCCACGGTCGTGGGCCGTTCGTAGCGGTAGGGTTCGAAGGTCATGATCCCTCCCCGCCAGCGACCAGCGCGGCCAGCACCGTGTCGGCGTTCAGCGGCAGCCGGTCGAGGTTGCACCCGGTGGCCGCCCGGATCGCGTTACCCAGCACCGGGGCGACGGACACGAGCCCGTGCTCGCCGATGCAGCGCGCGCCGAACGGGCCGTCGGGGAACGGCGTCTCGAGGAACCGCACGTCCAGGCGCGTGCCCTGCAGGTCCTCGATCGTGGGGATCTTGTAGTCGGTCAGTCCGGCGTTGCGCAGGGTGCCGTCCTCGCCGTACACCACACCCTCGAGCAGGGCGGTGCCCAGGCCCTGGACCATGGCGCCCACCACCTGGCCGCGGGCGAGCACGGGGTTGACGACGCGCCCCACGTCCATCGCCGTGATCAGGCGGATCACGCGGGTCTCGCCCGTGCCCGTGTCGACCTCCACCAGGGCGCCCTGGCAACCGAAGGTCCACTCGCCGGCCAGGTCGCCCGTGCCGGTCTCGGGGTCGGGGAACGTGATGCCGTGGGGGGTGAACGTGCCGTACCCGGCCACCGGTCCCCCCTCGGCCGTGCCGTCGGGGTGCAGGGCGTTGAGGGCCACGCGCCGGACGAGGACCCGGGTGTCGGGGTCCTCGCGGTCCCACAGCTCGCGACCGTCGTGGTCGAGCCGCTCCGCGGGTACATGAAGCCGCAGCGACGCGTTTCGCTTCAATTTGTGCAACAGATCCGCGGCGGCCGCACGCACGGCCTGGCCCACCTTCCAGGTGGTGGTGGAGCCCACGGTCTGCCACTCGTACGGCGACGACGTGGTGTCCACCTGCCGTGCGGTCCGGATCGCCCCGGCGGGGAATCCCAGCGCGTCGGCGGCGATCTGCGTCAGCGCGGTCCAGGAGCCCTGGCCCATCTCGGTGCCGCTGACCAGCAGATCCACAGTGGCGTCGGGGTTGAGCTTGAGCACGGCCGCGCTGGACGCGTTGGTGGCCATCACCGGCGCCTTCATCAGCGGGCTGACGGCCACACCGCGGACCCGCTCGGGATCGTCGGTGGTCAGCTCCTCGGAGCGCAGCTCCCGCGACACCACCTCCATGCAGCCGGCCAGGTCACCGTGGTGGACCTCGACGCGCTGCCCGGTGGCGTGGCGGTCCCCCGCGCGCAGCAGGTTCCGCCGCCGCAGCTCGGTGGGATCCAGGTCGAGCGCCTGGGCGACCCGATCCATGTGACGCTCCACGGCCCAGTGCACCTCGGGGTGCCCGTAGCCGCGGAACGCGCCGGTGAACGGCGTGTTGACGTAGACCGCGCGCGACTCCACCCGATAGGTGGGGACGCGGTAGGGGCCCAGGGCCACGTGGCCGGCGCCCTCCACCACGTTGATGCCGTACTCGCCGAAGGCGCCGCAGGCGAAGGACAGCTCGGACGTCTGGGCGAGGATGTGCCCCTGGTCGTCGTGGGCCGTGCGGATGCGAGCGCGGCAACCCCGACCCAGCACCGAGCCGAAGAACATCTCCTCGCGGGACAGCACCAAGCGCACGGGCCGGCCGACGACCTGGCGCGCGGCCAGGGCTGCGAGGGGCTCCACCGTGGTGTCGGATTTGCCGCCGAAGCCGCCGCCGATGTACGGCACGATGACCTGCACGCCGGTCATGGGCAGGTCGAACATGCCAGCGAGCACGTGCCGGACGAGGTGGGGGGACTGGGCCGAGCACCAGACGGTCAGCTCGGTCGGGCTGCGCCACAGGGCCACGGCGCCGTGGGGTTCGAGCTGCACGTGGGAGATGTGGGGGAACTCGTACACCCCCTCGAAGACATGCTCCTCCGCGTCCAGCACCGCGTCGGCGTCTCCGCGCGCGGTGCTGTAGCAGTGATACACGTTCGTGCCGGGGCGCGGGTGATAGCTGGGCAGCACGTGGTAGTCGGCGAGGTCCTCGTGGATCAGCGGCGCGTCGGCCGCCTGGGCCTCGTCCACGTCGAGCACCGCGGGCAGCGGCTCGTACTCGACCTGCAGGGCCTCGACGCCGCGGGCCGCGGCCTGGGCGTCCCGCGCGACGACCACGGCGACCGGCTCGCCCACGTGGCGCACCTTGCCGCGCGCGAGCGCGCTGTGGTCGCGGATACACTCGCCGATGAGCGCCGGGACGTGATCGCCGGTGACCACGGTCCAGACCCCATCCACGTCCCTGGCGGCGCGGTCGTCCAGTGACAGGATGGCCGCGTGGGCGTGGGGCGAGCGCAGCACCGCCGTGTGCAACAGGCCGTTCAACGACAGGTCGTCGAGGAAGGCCGCCTGCCCGGTGACCTTGTCCTCCCCGTCCTGCCGTCGCACGGATCGGCCCACGGCGGGGGTGTTCGATCGCTTCTCGGGTGCGTTCATCCCAGTCATCCTAAGCACGGCGACGGTGGGTCGTCGAGGGGATCAGCGGCCCGCTCTGGCGCGACCCTCGGCGTGCAGCCATTCGTTGTCGACGCCGGAGATGTCCCCGAACTTGGTCAGCTTGGCCCGGGCCTTCTTGGCCATCAGCTCCGCGTGCTCGTCGTCGTCCACGAAGGCGACGATGCGGGAGATGCACGACTCGCCGTCCACCAGGCGCCACGGGAAGCAGCCGATGGTGGCGCGGCGGTTGAGCAGCAGGTCGATGTCGCCGCCCATGCACTCGGCGTGGACGATGCCGTGGTTGAACATCTCCAGGTGCATCAGCTGGTACTTGGAGTCGTCGAAGTAGTCGGCCAGCGGCATGCCGTACCTGGCCTGGAAGTGGGCGTCGGCCTCGCGCGCCTGCCGCGGCATCCAGTCGCGGATGATGGTGTTCATGGGGTGGTCGGCGCTGCCACAGTCCACGCCGATCCACCGCAGCTTCCTGGCCTTGGCCCACTCGGCGAACTCCCGGTCCGGGCCCGGGTGCTTGACCATGTAGGTGACCTCGTCTGCCGCGGGCTGGTCCCAACCGTGGTGGTGGTAGCCGGTGTGGATGATCAGGATGTCCCCCTCGCGCACCTCCACGCGGTCCTCGACCATCTGCGAGGTGTACACGTCGTAGTCCCCGGCCGCGTCGGACAGGTCCACCACGACGCCTTCGTGCATGAGGTAGTCCAGGGGCAGCGAGGCGATGTCCCGGCCGGGGGAGAAGAAGTGGATCTCGCCGTCGAGGTGGGTCCCGACGTGGTTGGAGTGGGTCAGCAGCTGGCCGTTGGCGCCGTTGGGCGCGAGTCGCTTGAAGTACTTCATCTGCAGCGGTTCGTACGTGGGCCAGGCCGGGGTTCCGATTCCGAGGGGGATGGACAGGTCGATGGGCAGCATCGTGCGTCTCCTTCAGCGAAGTTCTTCGCGACAGTGTTCGGTGTAGGCGTCCAGCGCGTCGTGGAAGCACTCCCACGGAGGCTGGACGAGGCCGGCCCCGACCTGGCCGACGCCCGCCTCTTTGTGGGCGATGCCCGTGTTGATGGCGGGCAGCAGGTTGAGCTCCTGGACCAGCCGCAGGTCGATACCGGTGGGGGCGCCGGCGAAGTCCAGGTTGGGGATGGCCCAGGTGGGGTGTCGGCCCACGGTGAGGCGCCCCATCTCGCGGCTCGTGGCGAGGGCGTCGTGGACGCTGCCGCCGACGAACTGGACGATGGCCGGAGCCGCGGCCATGGCAAAGCCGCCGATGCCCGCCGTCTCCATGATGGCGCTGTCGCCGATGTCCGGGTTGGCGTCGTCGTCGCCGAAGCCGGGGAAGTACAGGCCGCGGATGAACTGGGCGGGTCCGGTGAACCAGCGGCCGGGGAGGCACGCCAGCTGGATGCCGAACTCGGTGCCGTTGCGGGCCATCACCGTCAGCATGCTGGACAGGGGCACACCCTGGGCGGCCATGAGCATGCACTTGGCCATGGGCATGGACAGGTTGAGGAAGAAGTGATCGTTGGCGTGGATGAACGCCAGGGTCTGCGACACGTCCGAGGTCGTGCCCCCATGGGTCACCATGGCCGGGGCCAGCTCACGCAGCAACAGCGAGGTGCCGGCGCGGTTGCGGTTGTGCCCCTCGTCGCCCATCTGCAGGGCCTGGGCCATGAGCAGCTTGAGATCGATGGAACCGCGCGCGCGCAGGGTCGCGCGTAGCGCCGGCGCCAGCACCCCGGCCATCATCCGCAGCCGCTGCAGAACCTCGTCGGAGTAGGCGCCGTAGCGCAACACCTTGCCCAGCCCCTCGTTGAGGGTGGAGAAGGTGCGGTTGCCGGCGTTGTGACCGCCGCGGTCCTCGATGATCCACACGGGCATGGATGGGGTGATCACGCCCGCCATCGGCCCCACGGCCCGGTGCTCGTGGCACGGCTCGAAGCGGATGGCGCCCGACGCCGCGAGGTCGGCGGCCTCCCCGGGCGTGTCCGCGCGCCCCTCGAGCAGCAGCCCGCCGATGACGGCGCCGCGCAGGGGGCCGGACATGTGGTCCCAGGTGATGGGCGGGCCGGCGTGCAGGAAGAGGTCCTCGGCCATGTCGGGCACCGCGTCGCGGGCCGTGGCCACGTCCACCAGGTGCGGCTCGCTGGCGACGAAGCGCGACAGCGCCTCGGTGTTCGCCTCGTCCGCGGCGGCCGCCAGCGGCTCCGACCGCAGCTCGCGCAGCAGGGCCATGCGTCCGGGATCACCGCCGCACGGGGGCTGGAACTCCACCGGATCCACGGCCGCGCCGCTGGACCGGACTCCCTCGATCACCGAATCGATGCCCAGGTGGATCACCGCGGGTGGGGCGTCGATCAGGGGGCGTCGTAGCTTCATGGCCGGCCTCCTCCCGCGAGCAGGGCTGCGGCGAGCCGGGCGGCCCGCGCCGCCGTGGGCTGGACGTGGACGCCGGCGGCGGTGAGAGCGCCTCGCTGCCGGGCCATACCCTGGGGGTCGCTCTGGGTGCCGCTCACCGAGCACACGACCTCGGGCGCGTCCGCCCCCAGCGATCGCACCGCGCCGGCGATCTCCGGCGCCGGGTTGGCGTGCGCGCCGTCTCCGAGCACCAGGTCCAGCAGGATCATACCGACGCTGGGGTCGCCCCCCTCGGCCTCGATGAGCTCCAGGCGCGCGGTCTGATCCACCATGGGGTGGGGGCGACCGCGGGTGTAGTGATCGTCGCCCACGTCGAGGATGACGTGGGGGGCCCCGTCGCCATGGTGGCCGTCGTCCAGTGGCCCGTCCACGGTCTCGCTGGCGATCCCGTACCGCGCCAGGCACAGGCCGGCCTCGGCGGCCAGGGAGCCGCCGCCGAACAGACCCACCAGTCGGCCCTCGACGCGTTCGCGGCTCCCCAGGATCGACCGCGCCTCGTCGTCGAGGTCCACGGCGAAGGGGATCCTCCCGCCGAGGTGGTCGGCGGCCAGCGCGGCCGCCTCGTCCAGGCTCGCGGCGTAGCGCACGGTGTCGCCGCCCACCCGCGGCTCGCAGCCGAGGTAGCGCACCACCGCGGGCTTGCCCAGCCCGCCGAGGATCTCGTGGAAGCGGTCGGCGACGCCGTCGCCGGGTTTCTTGGCCACGAGCACGATCACCCGGGTCTCCTCGTCGTCGGCGAGGAGCCGCAGCGCCATCTCGGTGGAGACGCCGCCCACGGCGTCGGACATGTCGCGGCCGCCCGTCCCGATGGCGTGGGACACGCCCACCCCGGCGTTGGCGAGGACGCAAGACACCTCCTGGATGCCGGTGCCCGACGGCCCGACGAGTCCCACCGGCCCGCGCTGCACGCGGTTGGCGAACCCGAACCGCACGCCGGCGAGGATCGACGTGCCGCAGTCCGGCCCCATCACGATCAGCCCCTCGTCGAGGCCGCGGCGCTTCAGGGCGATCTCGTCGTCCAGGGGGACGTTGTCGCTGAAGAGGAATACGTGGCGGCCCGCGTCGAGGGCGGAGTGGGCCACGTGGGCCGCGTACTCCCCCGGCACGGCGATGGACACCACCGCGGCGTCCGGGCGGGCGGCGGCGGCCTCCCGCAAGCTACGCAGGCCCGGTTCGCCGGCGCGGTCGGCTGCCCCCCCACCGCCACCGGAGAGCAGCTCTCCCAGGGCGGCCTCGGCCGCGTCGAGCTCCACGCCGCGCAGCGCGACGACCAGATCCATGGGGCCCGCGGCCTGCAGGGCGTCCGCGGTGAACCCGGCCTGCGTCAGCAGGTCACGGTTCATCGGCGTGCCCATGAGGACCACCGCCTCGTCCACGCCGGGCAGCTCCTGAAGCTTCCGCGCCACCTGCATCAGGTACGCCGAGTCGTGGTACGTGCCCTGGTGGACGACGATTCGTTCGCTCATCCGTTGCCACCTCCGAGCCCGCCAGTATGCCGCAGCAGCAGGGGCTTGTCGCGTCCTCGGGGCCGCCGATTCCTGGCCGCGCGCACAATAGTTCGCGCGCGTTCTGCGTTCTATGAAGGCAGGACAGCCATGTAGAATCCATGGGAGAGGGGAGGATCTCGTGAGACATCTCAGCTACCTGGTGTTGCTGTGCCTCGGGGTTGCCGGATGCCCGGATCACCCGGTCGGGGACGACGACGTGTCCTCCAACTCGGGCCCCGGCTCCGCGATCGTGCAGATCCAGCCCCACGATCCGGGAGAGGGAGAGGCGCTGGAGGCTGTTCTGCTGTCGGAGTCCGTGGATCCGGACGGCGACGAGGTGCTCTACACATGGGCCTGGTATCGCAACAACCACCTCCAGACCCAGACGTCACCGGTCATCGAGGCGGGGCTCACCGTGGAGGGAGAGATCTGGCGCGTGCAGGTCCAGCCCTCGGACGGCGAGGTCGCCGGGCCAGCGACCACCTACCAGGTGTTCATCGGCCCCCCGCCTCCGCCCGACGCGGACTCGGACGGCTGGGACGTCACCGAGGACTGCGACGACCACGACGCGACGATCCACCCCGGCGCAGAGGAGGGATGCAACGGCGTGGACGACGACTGTGATGGCGTGATCCCGCAGGACGAGGAGGACTCGGACGGCGACGGGTACAGGGTGTGTGACGGGGACTGCGACGACGACCAGCCTGCGACGTGGCCGGGCGCGCCCGAACAGTGCGACGGCGAGGACAACGACTGCGATGGGACCGTGGACGAGGGGGTGGACGAGGACGTCGACGGCGACGGCCACAGCACCTGTGGGGGCGACTGTGACGACGGCGACGCGACCGTGTTCCCCGGGGCCGACGAGGCCTGTGAC